>NZ_JANAVL010000008.1:0-176321 GCF_024213455.1 Domibacillus sp. A3M-37
GGCTATAGCCAAGCGGTAAGGCAACGGACTTTGACTCCGTCACGCGCTGGTTCGAATCCAGCTAGCCCAGCCATTTTTGAGCCATTAGCTCAGTTGGTAGAGCATCTGACTTTTAATCAGAGGGTCGAAGGTTCGAATCCTTCATGGCTCATTAACATTAAAAAAACGACTTTTCATGTAAAATCACATGAAAAGTCGTTTTTTGTTCGTATTCAACAAAAAAACTGCTATAATTAGAAATAAAAGGGAAGTAATGTCGAAAAGGTATTGCTTTTTTTATTTATGAGTAGAATATTCATTTAAAATCCGATCAAGCTTTTGGCTAATTTCGATCACTTTTTGGTTATTCAAAGACGTTTGCATTGCTTGGAAGATCATTTCAGAGCGGTACTGCTCAATCGTTGTATGAAGTTGAGTCAGCTGCAACGAGGATACCCCCTATTCATAGTGATTTACATACATAATCATACCTCTTTTAAAATTAGTGTAAACTTTTACTATTAATTTTTTTTATCTTTTTTTGAAACTTTTGTTTACCTATATCCGTATTAACATGTACCGCGAGGGCGGAGGGAGAAAAAATGGATTTAATTGTACAAAGAAGAATTAAGCAAGTAATAAAAGGAGACCAAAATGCGTTTGGAGAAATTGTCGAACTTTACAAGGACAAAGTATACCAAATCTGTTTTCGGATGCTTTGGGACCGCCATGAGGCAGAGGACGCGGCTCAGGAAACCTTCCTGAAAGCTTTTTTGAATATACACACATATAACCAAAGCAAAAAGTTTTCTACATGGCTGTATCGGATTGCGACCAATTTGTGTATTGATAAAATCCGTAAAAAGAAACCGGATTATCACCTGGATGAGGAAATTGCTGGAACAGAAGGACTGAATATGTACTCGCATTTAGCGTCAGGCGGTCAACTTCCGGAAGAAGAAGTAGAAAGTTTGGAAGTACAGGCATCGATCCACGACGCTATATTAATGCTTCCGGAAAAGTATCGTTCAGTAATTGTATTGAAATATATTGAAGAACTGCCGCTGCAGGAAATAGCAGATATATTAGAACTGCCCCTTGGAACTGTGAAAACACGCGTACATCGGGGACGTGAAGCACTGCGTAAGCATTTGCGGCATTTGTGAGAAAGGGTGCGATGAACGATGACATCTTGTCCAAAGCAGATTGTTCATTATATGCATGAGTATCTGGATGGGGATATTCGCGAAGAAGCGAAACAAGAACTGAGATTTCACATTGAAACGTGTACGGACTGCAAGAAGCATTTCGCTGAATTAAAGAAGACAATTGCACTTGTACAAAGTGCTTCCCATATTGAAGCGCCTGCAGGCTTTACGGCCAAGGTTATGGCACTGCTTCCGCGAGAAGGTAAAAAAATTGGAATGGAACGGTGGTTTCGCAATCATCCATTTTTAACTGCGGCTGCTTTATTTCTTTTGTTCATGAGCGGTGGTTTTGCTTCTTTGTTCAGCCAGGAAGACAACCATTTTGCATTTACGAAAAACAGTGAACTGAAAGTAGAGAATGAGACCGTTATTGTCCCGGCTGGAACGAAAATCGAAGAAGACCTTTTTGTGAAAAATGGCAACATTCGAATTGAAGGTTCGGTCGAAGGAGATGTTACTGTTATTAACGGAGAACGCTTCATGGCATCTGCTGGAAATGTAACAGGCGAAATTAAAGAGATTGACCAGTTATTTGGCCGAATTTGGTATGAAATGAAATCATTGTTTCAATAAGAAGCAGACGGGAATCGTCTGCTTCTTTTCGGCTGGTATGTTATAATGGACAGGTTAAAGAAGAAAGTGATTTCTTCACGGCTCCGTAATTCCAACCTGGAGGATATAGTATGCCGTTTACGACTTATTTTCAAGATTATACATTTATTGATTATTTATCGAACGCGATTGATATATTGCTTGTCTGGTATGTTGTTTATAAATTATTAATGGTCATTAGAGGGACGAAAGCTGTCCAGTTGTTAAAAGGAATTTTTGTTATCGTTATTATTCGGACAATAGCCGGCTTTGCCGGCCTGGACACGTTAAGCTGGATCATGCAGCAGGCGCTCACATGGGGTTTCCTGGCGGTCATTATTATTTTCCAGCCGGAAGTACGCCGTGCACTAGAACAATTAGGGCGCGGGCGGATTTTCTCCCGCAGTGCAATTCAAGAAGATGAAGAACAGCGCAAAATTATTGATGCGCTCGTGAAGTCTGTTCGTTACATGGGGAAACGCCGAATTGGCGCATTAATCTCGATTGAAAAAGAAACCGGAATGAATGACTATATTGAGACTGGCATTCCCATGCATTCTGTTATTACGTCAGAACTTTTGATCAACATTTTTATTCCCAATACGCCGCTGCATGACGGAGCGGTCATTATTCAAAAAGATCAGATTGCGGCGGCAGCTTGTTACCTGCCTCTGTCTGAGAACCCGTTTATTTCAAAAGAGCTGGGCACAAGACACCGTGCTGCGCTGGGCATTAGTGAAGTAACCGACAGTTTAACCATTGTCGTCTCAGAAGAAACGGGTGCCATTTCGGTCACTCGAAATGGTGATTTATACCGTGATTTGACGGAAGAAGAGTTTCAAGATATTTTAGAGCATCAGTTATTAACCGGAATTGATAAA
Source organism: Domibacillus sp. A3M-37 (assembly GCF_024213455.1). Taxonomy (NCBI): domain Bacteria; kingdom Bacillati; phylum Bacillota; class Bacilli; order Caryophanales; family Bacillaceae; genus Domibacillus; species Domibacillus sp. A3M-37. The sequence goes on from NZ_JANAVL010000008.1 coordinate 2,660, forward strand.
AATGAGTCTGCTAACCGCTGGACGTGGAAGGGGCGCAGAAATAGTGGATAATTTTGTAGAAAGCAAGTGGTTCGTACGAGTTGTCGCATTTCTATTAGCTTTTTTGTTATACATGACCGTTAATTTTGCTGATTTTGAAGCGGTCCAGCAAGCAGGTGATTCGGGACTCGATACAACCGAGGTATTGACGAATGTACCGGTAAAGACATATTATGATACAGAAAATTTATATGTTTCCGGCATACCGGAACAAGTTCGAGTTGAGCTGTCCGGCCCGAAAAGTATTATTGAATCAACAAAACGGCTGCGTAATTTTGAGCTGACCCTCGATTTGACGGATTATGAAATTGGGGAGCACCGGGTGGCGATTAAGCATAAAAACTTCTCTGAAAAGCTCGATGTGTCGATTTTACCTGCTTCTGTCGATGTTATGATAGAAGAAAGAGTCATCACATCGAGGAAGGTTACGCCTGAATTCAATGATTCTGCACTGGCAGAAGGATATCAGGTGGACAATGTAACAGTCGCTCCTCGTGAAGTGAAGGTAACTGGATCTGAGTCGGATATTGATAAGATCGCCTTCGTACGAACAGCGTTGACCGGAGAAGACGAAATTAGCGAAGAAACGACTGCAACCGCTGCTGTTCAAGTATTAGACGGGGACTTAAATAAGCTGGATGTAAAGGTGGAACCGGCGACTGTTCAAGTATCAATTTCTGTTAAAAATCCAAGTAAAAAGGTGCCGTTGAATGCTGTTTCAAAAGGAATACCGGCAGAAAATGTCACCATCACCTCGCTAGAACCGAACGTGGAGGAAATTACCATTTACGGGAAAGAATCCGCTCTGGAAGAATTAAAAGAGTTTTCGCTTCCGGTGGATGTGAGCGGCGTGACAAAAGACACGACACTTACGGTGCCGGTGAACCTTGGGGAGCAATTTAATTTTTCATCGCCGCAGGAAGTAAAAGTGAAAGTAACAGTGGAAAAATCAACGGATGAATCTTCATAAAGCCGTTTTGATAAAAGGAGAGAAAACAATAGATGGGTAAGTATTTTGGTACAGATGGTGTCAGAGGTGTCGCAAATGCAGAACTGACACCGGAACTTGCGTTTAAGCTGGGCCGGTTTGGCGGTTATGTATTAACAAAAGATGCTGAGCGTCCGAAAGTGTTAATCGGACGAGATACACGTATTTCAGGGCCGATGCTTGAAGGAGCGCTCGTAGCGGGACTTCTTTCTATTGGAGCAGAGGTCATGCGCCTCGGCGTGATTTCAACACCAGGTGTCGCATATTTGACGAAAGCGATGGATGCACAGGCAGGTGTAATGATCTCAGCTTCTCATAACCCGGTTCAAGACAACGGCATTAAATTTTTCGGGTCAGATGGTTTTAAGCTTTCCGATGAACAAGAAGCCGAAATTGAAGCGCTTCTTGATCAGGCTGAAGACACATTGCCACGTCCTTCAGGGGCGGATCTCGGTTCATTAAACGATTATTTCGAAGGTGGTCAAAAATACCTCCAATACTTGAAGCAGTCAGTTGATGAAGACTTTGATGGCATCCATGTCGCGCTTGATTGTGCGCACGGAGCCACATCTTCGCTTGCTGCGCATTTATTTGCGGATCTTGAAGCAGATATTTCAACAATGGGTGCATCGCCAAACGGCTTGAACATTAATGAGGGTGTCGGATCAACTCACCCAGAAAAGCTTGCTCAATTTGTAAAGGACAAAGAAGCGGATCTTGGTCTTGCATTTGACGGAGATGGCGACCGTCTCATTGCAATTGATGAAAAAGGAAAAATCGTGGATGGCGATCAGATCATGTTTATCTGCGCGCGCTATTTAAAAGAACAAGGCCGCTTAAACAACGATACAATCGTCTCAACCGTAATGAGTAACCTTGGCTTTTACAAAAGCATTGAAGAGCATGGAATTAGAAGTGAACAAACCGCTGTTGGCGACCGGTACGTCGTGGAAGCAATGAAAAAGTATAACTACAACTTGGGTGGAGAGCAATCCGGTCATATTATTTTCCTTGATTTTAATACGACAGGTGACGGTCTTCTAAGCGGCCTTCAGCTTGTAAACATTATGAAAGCAACGAAAAAGCCATTATCTGAATTAGCAGCGGAAATGAAAAAATTCCCGCAAACACTTGTGAATGTTCGTGTAACCGATAAGCATCATGTAACAGATAATGAAAAAGTAAAAGCGGAAATCGAAAAAGTGGAAGCAGAAATGGCTGGAAACGGACGCGTTCTTGTACGTCCATCTGGAACAGAGCCACTTGTGCGTGTAATGGTGGAAGCAGCGACGGAAGAACTTTGCCGTGCGTATACAGACCGTATTGCAACAATCGTTGAAGAAGAAATGGGTCTTCGCGTTTAAATAAAAGGAAGTCCGGCAGCCAGTTTCGACTGGCGAGCCGGACTTCCTTTTTCGTTTCGTGAGCAATGGCCTCGTTTCGTAATCAAATCCCCCGCTCCTTGTCAATCGAAAAGGTTGAAATACGTTTCTATTTGCTCGATAATAAACAGAAAACGCTTTACGTGATGAGGAAGGCGGGTCAAGAGATGGAAGAATACATAGAAACAGGCCAGCAGCAAACCATTGGGCGAAAAGATCACATTTATTTTTTGGCGGCCGTTTTTTGTTTCTGGTTTGCGATTTATATTTATGCGCCGGTCTTTGGCGTTTATTTGCAGGAAGTAGGCTTCAACTTTTCCGCGATTGGCATTATTTTGGGTGCCTACGGTATTACACAAATTTTGCTTCGATTTCCACTCGGCATTTTATCGGACTTTCTGCAAAAGATCCGCAAACAGCTGCTTGTTGGCGGGTTTGTCATGGCACTGCTCAGCAGCTTAATACTTGTTTATTTTGAATCATTTGCCATGATACTCATTGCACGTCTGCTGGCGGGTGTAACGGCATCAATGTGGGTAATGGCGACTGTGCTCTACTCTCATTACTTCAGTGCGGCCCGCGCGTCGAATGCAATGGGGATTATGCAATTTGTAACGGTGGCGACACAGTTTTTCAGCATGGCGGTCAGCGGCTGGCTCGTTCATCAGTTTGGCTGGGATTTCCCGTTTTGGGTCGGAGCCGCAGCATCCGTTTTAGGCGCTGTTTTTGCCTGGAACATTCGAGAAGTGAAAACAGACACGTCTTCAGTTCCTAAAAACGCCATTCACCACATAAGGGAAACAGTGAAAATGCCGCATCTGAAAATGCTGACCTTTTTGTCACTGATGGCGCATGCTGTTTTATTTATAACGATTTTCGGGTTCAGTCCGATCTATGCGGCGGCGCTTGGTGTAGAAGAGCAGTCATTTATTTGGCTGACATGTGCCTTTTTCATTCCACACGCAGCGGCGTCACTCAGTCTTGTGTTTTATCGTCTCCATCCGCGCTTTAACAAGATAGTGCTGGGGGTTTGTTTTATCGTGACGGCTGTTTTCCTAATTGCCGTTCCCTTTTCGCATACCCTTGCATCTCTTAGTAGTGTACATTTTTTTATTGGGCTGGCGCTTGGTTTTATTTTTCCGATTTTGTTAAGTGAAGTCGTACTCGTCAGCCCGCCGGCGTTTAAAATGTCTGCGATGGGCTTTTTTCAGTCGTTTTATGCGCTTGGTATTTTTCTTGGACCGCTTGCGGCAGGTGTTATCGCGGAGCAGTGGAGCCTCAATGCAGTGTTCACGATCACCGGTGTTTTTTGTATCGTCGCTGCTGTGCTTGTTTTCTTGTTTTTAGGACAACGAAAATCAATTTTTGGTTGACGAAACAGATAGAACACGGTATGATTATCGTGTTTTTATCTGTACATAGAAAGGAGCGGAGAGACAGACACGTGTTTTACTAAAAGCGCCTGGGCTGAGCGGGACGACCATACGTTCAGTTGACGAGGAGGAGGTTTATCGATGATTCGGCGGATACCTCCCGGCTGCAGGTACACAGCTGTTACGTTCATCCTTAAAACAGGGGGGCAACCCCGTGGACAAAGGGAGCGGACATGTGCCTAAAAATATAAAATATGAAGGAGCGCGGCAGGCAATGTGCCCAAGCCGGCGCTTGTTTGCCGACGCCTCTACTCAGGAGGAACCATTTATGTGCGGAATAGTTGGATATATTGGCAGCGAAGATACGAAAGAAATTTTATTGAAAGGGCTTGAGAAGCTCGAATACCGGGGCTACGATTCAGCCGGTATTGCTGTGCGCAACAAAGAGGGTGTGCACATTTTCAAAGAAAAAGGACGTATCGCTGATTTGCGTGCAGTTGTGGACGAAAATGTACAATCTCACGTAGGAATCGGCCATACTCGCTGGGCAACTCATGGCGTACCAAGCCGTTACAACGCGCATCCACATCAAAATACAGACAACCGTTACACACTTGTGCACAACGGTGTCATTGAAAACGATGAGCAGCTGAAATATGACTATTTACTGGACGTTGCCCTTCAAAGTGATACAGACACAGAAGTCATCGTGCAATTGATCGGCTTGTTTGCCAAAGATGGGCTGACAACGGAAGAAGCATTCCGTAAAGCGCTTGGCCGTTTAAAAGGTTCTTACGCGATTGCCCTTTTGGACAAAGAAGACGATAGCACGATTTATGTAGCGAAAAACAAGAGCCCGCTTCTAATTGGCCTTGGCGAAGACTGCAATGTTATCGCATCCGATGCGATGGCGATGCTTCAAGTAACGAATCAATTTGTGGAATTGATGGACAAAGAAATGGTCATCGTCACAAAGGAATCCGTCACGATTAAAAATGAAAACGGCGAACCGATTGAACGCGCTCCTTATACAGCAGAAATTGATGCCGGCGATATTGAAAAAGGCACGTATCCGCATTACATGTTAAAAGAAACAGATGAACAGCCTTTTGTTATTCGTAAAATTACGCAGGCGTATCAAAACGAGCAAGGCAAACTTCACGTTGACGAAAACATCGTTAACGCACTAAACGAAGCAGATCGCCTGTACATCGTTGCATGCGGCACGAGCTACCATGCCGGTCTAGTCGGCAAGCAATATTTAGAGCAAATGGCGAACATTCCGGTGGAAGTGCACGTAGCGAGCGAATTCGTCTACAATATGCCGCTTCTATCGAAAAAGCCGCTCTTTATCTTTATTTCCCAAAGCGGTGAAACAGCGGACAGCCGCGCCGTATTGGTGAGAGTAAAAGAACTTGGCTATGAAGCTCTTACAATCACAAACGTAGCAGGCTCTACATTGTCTCGTGAAGCAGATTACACATTGCTTCTTCACGCAGGTCCTGAAATTGCTGTAGCGTCTACAAAAGCCTATACAGCGCAAATTGCGGTACTGTCCATATTGGCAGACGCGGCAGCGAAAAAAGCCGGCATCGATACAGGATTCGATCTTGTGCACGAGCTTGGCATCGTCGCAAACGCAATGGAAGTCCTTTGTGACGGAAAAGAAGAATTTGAACAAATCGCGCGTGACTATCTGTCAACAACACGCAATTGCTTCTTTATCGGCCGCTCTGTCGACTACTATGTCGGCTTAGAAGGTGCTTTGAAGCTAAAAGAAATCTCCTACATCCAGGCAGAAGGCTTTGCCGGCGGAGAGCTTAAACATGGCACAATCGCGTTGATCGAAGACGGCACACCAGTTATCGCTCTTGCGACGCAGGAATCTGTGAATTTGAACATCCGCGGCAACGTGAAAGAAGTCGCAGCACGCGGCGCCAACACATGCGTGATTTCTATGAAAGGCCTTGAGCAGGAAGGCGACCGTTTCGTCCTGCCAGCCGTTCATGAATTGCTAGCACCACTTGCAGCTGTCGTACCATTCCAGCTGATTGCGTACTATGCAGCGTTGCATCGTGACTGTGACGTGGATAAGCCGCGTAACTTGGCGAAATCAGTAACAGTGGAATAAGATAGGTGAAAAGACTAATATTGGTGTTATAGCAAAATTAAATTCTTTCCAAGTCAAATAAGTTGTTCCCTAAAACGAGTGAAAATCGGAGTCTACCTCCAGTTTTCCTCGTTTTTTTCGTTCCTGTGAAGAAGAAAAATCTTGAAAAAAGCATAAACAAAATCCCGAAAAAAGCCTGATAAATCAAGGTTTTCAAAGGTTGAAAAGTGAAAAAGAGAAAGAAAAAAGGCAGGAGAAAAAGCAGGAAAAACCCCTCGTTCTTAATCCCTTTCTCCTGATTTTCAGGGAACAACTTAATTTTCCTAAAAAAACAGGATTCCGACAAAAAATAGGAAAAAAGAGGAAGTTAGGAAAATACTCATTACCCTGCATAAATTGGAAAAATAGGGGAGTGCAGAACTATTTTTTTTTGTATAATGAAGTAAACAGACATTAATTTCTAGATAAAATTTGATCCAAATTCTTTTTGTTTTATTTGTATGAAATTTTATTAAATGGGATGAAAAAAAGATAGAGAAAGGGTCCTTTCCCATGAAACAACTTTGGCATAACGGAATCATTTACACTATGGAACAAGAAAATGAAACTGTAGAAGCAGTTCTTGTGGAAGACGGGGAAATTATTGCAGTGGGCTCCTTCGATGATCTAATTGAACAAGCAGAAGAACAACTGGATTTGCAGGGAGCGGTGATGTATCCTGGCTTCGTTGACAGCCATCTTCATATGATCTTTCAAGGAGAAACGTTCGTACGGCTTGATTTATCGAATGCGTCTTCAGCGGAGGAAATGCTGGAGATGGTGAAAGAGGCGGCGAAGACAACGCCTGCGGATAAATGGCTGTTTGGTGAAGGGTGGAATGAACAGAACTTTGCTGACCGACGCATCCTGACGCTGGAGGAGCTCAACGCGATTCGGAAAGAACCGATCCTCTTAACGAGAGTTTGTCATCATGCGGCGCTCGGCAATGCAGCGGCCCTGTCAGCGGGCGGCATTCGAGAAGAAAGTGAAGCACCGGCAGGCGGTGAAATCGGGCGAACGGCGGAAGGTAAATTAAATGGCCTTTTATATGATAAAGCCATCGATCCGGTAACAGAAGCGATTCCGAGAAAAGGGGAAGCATATATTGAATATCTCACGGAGGTGCTGAATCTGGCGGTTGATCAAATGCTGTCTTACGGGTTAACAGGCGGACACACAGAGGATATGCATTATTTCGGGGAATTTATGAATCCGCTGACTGCATTTCAGCGTGTTATTGGGAAAAAACATCATTTCAGGGTGAATGTGCTTCGTCATCATGCTGTATTTGAAGAAATGGTGGAAGCAAGTGTGCCATTCGATGAACCATTTATTGAATCGGGAGCGATGAAGATTTTTGCGGATGGTGCATTAGGCGGTTCAACGGCCGCGTTATCAAAGCCATATGCAGACCAGCCGGATAATAAGGGCTTGCTGATTCACACAGATGAGCAATTGAAGGAATTAGTAAAGCTTGCACGTACATATAATGAAGCGGTTGCCGTGCATATCATTGGAGATGCAGCGGCGGATCAAGTACTCCACATGATTGAAAAATATCCAGCGCCAAACGGCAAGCGAGACCGTCTTATTCACGGATGTGTCCTAAGCGAAGAGCTAATCGAGAGGATGGCTAAATTGCCTGTTGTCGTGGATATTCAGCCGGCATTTGTTTCATCTGATTTCCCCTGGGTGGAGGATCGTCTTGGTAAAGAACGTCTGGCTCATGCGTATCCTTGGAAAACGCTGTTGGACCGTGGGATTATGTGTGCTGCTGGAACGGATGCACCTGTAGAGGATATAAACCCTATTGCCTCTATTTATGCAGCGGTCGAACGCAAAAAACCATATGAAACGCATGACGGTTATTTGCCGGAACAAAAGCTGTCTCGTTTTGAAGCCATCCAGATGTACACAATCGGCAGTGCAAAAGCCATTTGCAAAGAGCATGAGCGCGGGCTTATTAAACCCGGCTACGTTGCGGATTTTTCGATTTTTGATCGGGATTTATCTGCCGGAACATCCGAAGATATGCTTGCTGCAAAAGCGGTCAAAACCGTTGTTGCGGGACGTATCGTGTTTGATAGAGAAGCAGGCGTTGGCGGTTGACTAATAAAAAGAGAGATGAAAATCCATCTCTCTTTTATGTTGTATTTGTTTAATTGTCAGCCCCGATATTGCTGATAGTGAGGAATGTAAGGAATATGTGGGTATTGCGGAATATATTTCCGCTGGTGATAATGATGAATTAAATAGTGATGAGGCATGTTTTCCTTGCCTTTATTGCAGTCCTTGTATGGACCTATATATGTTGAGGGTTTAACTGGTGCAGTTGCTTGTTTCCATTGATTTTCATCCATACAATACGTTTGCGACATGATATTTGCAGGAGTAAGTTTTAAGATGTCAGAGCCTAAAATCACTTCTGGAGTTGGTGCATTAAAAATGGCTAAAAGATGAGTGTTATCAACTGAAGCTACTTCATAATGCCACCAGCCTTGAGGAACATTTGCCACTTGTCCGGGTGTAATAGAGTAACTGAGAATTTTTTTTGTAAATGGGTTCAGCATCGATACAGTAGCAGCGCCGGAAATACAATAAACAAGCTCGGCTGCGTTTTGGTGATAATGAGGTTCTACGACATTATCGGCACTTAAGAAAATGTCTAGCAGAGAAACATTTTCCAATGTATTCAACTGTTTCACACCTAATACGTTAATATAGTTGTTGTTATCTTTTTTAAATAAGGGACTTTTATGTAAGTCAAAAGTGTATTGAGTTGATGGAGATGTGTAATCCATATTCTTCACCGCCTTACATTAGCTATAAAATCACCTTTATAGGTTATGTACTTACAATTGGTTTGGTGTGCAATTCGAAGGTAATATGCCGTCAAAAGAATTACCTCTTGCAACGGGTACTTGGGTTTAAAAACAGCTAAGTAACTCGATAGATCTATGCTGATCCAAGTTCCTTAACGTGCCACTGGAAAATACCCCAATTTATGAAAAGCTAAAGCCATTTGATAATATCCTCTACTATTAAGATGGATTCCGTCTCTTGTTAATAAAGCTCTTTCATTTCCTTTAACTATATTATAGATATCAGCTACTTTTACATGTTTATCCTTACTGAAATTGTAAATAAGTGAATTGAATGTTTTAATACCTTCCTCTGCTATGGGGATATTTGGGAATGGATTATACAAATTAGTTAGTCGGATTATAAATTCTTTTTGTTTCTCCATGTTGTGAATTCTTTTCATTATGCTGGAAAAGTTATTCTGAGATTGTTCAAGAACATTAGAAAAAATTTTTTCGTTTTTATTTTGTATGAATGCTTTAGCGGCATTTAATAGATCATTCCCTCCAGCAGTTATAGTAATGATATCTGCATGTTTTACATATTCTATAACAATTGGAGAGTGAAGCATATTTAGAACATCGCCGGTTGTTGCTCCCGGCCGTGCATTTTTCTTATATTGAATACACTTTTTTAAGGATTGTTTACTTAAACATGCGTAATGTTCTACAAATCCCGGGTCAAGAGCTGGGACACCGACACCAACAGTCAAGGAATCCCCTAATGCAAGATAATGAAAAGGATAAAAATCCATGTTTCACCTCGATTTGTATGAATTTGATTATATTCGTATTGTATTCATGGTATGCAACATACGAAACATTTTGTTGAACCAGCCTTTAGATTTGTAAATCTAAAGGCTTTTTATTTTGAGCATTTTTGATTGCTGATGAAGAAAAAGATATGAAAAAGCTGGCCAGACTTGCAAAAGAAGGCTGGATTTTTGAGAAGTGTGCTTTTATGGGATATAAGGACTGGTTTATACGGGACTGCCTTATTTAGGATACAGCTATAGAATAAGCAAACTGCATAAGAAAAAATGAAAAAACACACGGCCGCAACGGTCATGTGTTTTTTTGATAAGAACTATAATGATTTGTTTATCTCCTCATCCACTAATTCGGCGTCATACTTCTCTCCGAACCATTTTTTCATCCGTTGATGCGCCGCGCGCCGCATCTCGTCATTAACCATGTTATACACACTGACAAGCGCTGCGATCAGAAGGCCGGCATCATCCACCAGCCCGACCGCCGGCAGAAAATCAGGCATGACGTCGACCGGTAAAATTAAATAGCCCAGCGCACCGAGAATGGTCATGCGGGTTTTGTTTGGCAGCTTCGGACTTTTCAATGCTTCAAATAAAAGAAGGGCGGCATACATCGCTTTGTGGCCAAGTTTTCCTCCGGACTTTGTGAGCTTTTCTGTGAACTTTTCCTCTGAATAGTATTGTTCTTTTCCATCAATTTGCTGCTGGAGGTTTCCTGCTGTTTCTTCTTTTTTCTGTTTACGGATTCTCACATTCATCATCTCCTTATTCTTTTTTACCCGTTTTTCACGCACTTATTTGGGAAAGGGAAACATTTATTCTCTTGTGAAGTGAAGCCAGCCCCTTTTGTATGGAAGGATGGCTGTTTGTTAATGGATGTCGCGTTTTTTGAAATTGGTGCCGCGTACTTCAGAATGTAATAGGTAATCGCAGAATATAAGGCGCTTTCCAATCCAAAAATAAAACTTGCTCCGATAAAAATAAAGGCATTTAAAAATAAAATAATATCACCGACTAAAAACGGAATTTTTCGTGAAAGCAGAACAGCCAGCACTTCCGAGCCATCGAGAGCGCCTCCGTTGCGAAGCACGATGCCAATGCCGACGCCAAGAAAGATTCCGCCAGCCAGCACAATAAGCAATGGATCCTCTGGAAGCAGGATTAACCTATGTCTTCAGCTGTCACTCTATTTTCTTTATGTGAGTAACAATTTCGATCAACGCTTTAAAGCTTTGAACCGTTCAGCCAAATGTCCTGGATCGCTTTTTTCGGATTGGAAGGCTCCGAGTAATACAGCAAATAAGAATCATTCATGTTAAGCGGCTGAAAAATGCGTTCATGAAGATTTTCGTGAAATGGCTTGCCGGTCACTTTCTCGATGAGCAGCCCAAGCAGGATGTAGCCAGTGTCCGAGTAATGAAACACCTGGCCGGGCACACCGACTGCCTGCTGACGCTTTCGTGTAAAGTCAACTAGTTCAGGCGGGGTCCATTTTTTGTTAGGTTCAGAAATGATCAATTATTTTATTCCTGCATAAATCAAAATCGCATCACGCAGAAATTGAGCTCCGCCTTTGACATGTTTATCATAATAAGCAGTAAAGCGTTCATCCGCCACGTACATTTCCGCAAGACCGGCATGTGCTTCTTTTGAATAGCTTGGCCATGAAAACATAAGCCACTCTTTATGCTTGGCCGCAAGCTCTTGTGCTTTTTCAGATGAGGGATCGCCAGTTGCGTATGCTTCCTTAAGCACTAAAAGGATTTCTTCGCCTAATTTGTTCATCGCCACGTAATTTTCCTGCGACATGCCCATTAGCTTTGCATTGCTTGCATCTACTGTCTCGTTGCCATACTTTTTACGGATTTCGTCCCCATATTTCTGTTCATTTTCCTCAATCATTTTTTCTTTTAATCCTTCAAACTTGTCATTGTCCTGCATCGATATCCCTCTTTCTTTATGAGCGATCGTTTTTTCAACGTTCACCATGATTTTGTCAAGACGGGCGCGTTTTGTCTGAAGCTTGTTGTAATGGTTCTTCAAAGCAGCTGTTTGGTCAAAGTCTGGCTTGTTTAAGATTGCTGTAATGTCCTCCAGGCTGACGTCCAATTCGCGGTAAAATAAGATGTGTTGAAGCCGGTCCACTTCCTTTTGTCCATAAATACGATAGCCGGATGAATTGATTCTGGCCGGTGTCAGCAGCCCGATTTGGTCGTAATGGCGAAGTGTACGGGTCGTCACGCCTGACATTTGCGCTAATTTGTTGATCGTATATTCCATAGCAGCCCCTCCTGATAGTTATTATCATAAACGTTTACGCTGCGTAAAGGTCAAGAGGGATTTTGCAATATTTTAATGGATGGGAAAGATCAAAATCCTGCCTTACCATCCTGTCGGAATCATTATATACTTGAAAAAGAAATGTCAGTAACGGGAGGAAATAAAAAGATGACAGAATTGCCAAACTGCCCGAAATGCGGGTCGACATATACATATAAGGATGGGAGCTTGTTCGTTTGCCCGGAGTGTGCCCATGAGTGGACGCTGGAATCAACAGCTGAAAGCAGCGAAGGAACAAAGGTTGTCAAAGATGCTAATGGAAATGTGTTAAACGATGGAGATTCTGTTTCGGTCATTAAAGATTTGAAAGTGAAAGGCACGTCGTCTGTCATCAAAATCGGCACAAAAGTAAAAGGTATTCGCCTTGTGGAGGGCGATCATGATATTGACTGCAAAATCGATGGCTTTGGCGCGATGAAGCTGAAGTCGGAATTTGTGAAGAAGATTTAACTGGAAGAATTCGTTTTGAAGCATTTTTCAAAATGAATTCTTTTTCTTTTCATTTGTTCGAAACATATATCCTTTTCAACTGTATGAATTTATCTTTTAATAATAAAAAACCATACAATAAGGAGAGACAGGATGAAAGGGAGTTTATTTGTTTTTTCAAGCAGCAAAAGCATAACAGAAATTCAAGGATAAACGAGAAGGGTGATTAAATGACGAAAAAGGTAAAGATTGAAGGACCAAAGTTTTCCCGGGAAATGATTGAAGCCCATTTTCATATGATTTATGAGGAAGAAGAGCCGGAATTAACCGCATGTATCATAACAGGCGCACAGGCCGAAGGCGTTGCGATTGAGAAAGCAGTCTTTTCGAAAGTGGTCTTTAAAAATGGAACGTTTGTAAATGCTTGTTTTGAGGGGGTGGACATGGTGGATGTCCTATTCGAGAATTGTGACCTTTCGAATGCCAGCTTTCATAAAGGACTTTTTCATCGAATAGTCTTTAAAGAGTGCAAGCTGATGGGAACAGATTTTTCGGAAGCACACCTCAGTCATATAACAATTGACGAGTCTGTGGCTCGTTTAAGTGATTTTGTGGATGCCCATTTAAAAAATGTGACGTTTAACGACTCCTCGTTAAAAGGCGCTAATTTTTATAGCAGTTCACTTCAGCATGTGTATTTCGATCAATGTGATCTCGATGACGTTCAATTTAAACAAATGTCACTGAAAGGAATCGATATTAGCACTTGTACATTCGACCAGCTTCACGTCGATTTGGACTGTTTGAACGGCTGCGTGGTATCTCCTGACCAGGCGATTGGATTTGCCAGGCTGATCGGCTTGACTGTTAAAAAGCAATAAAAAGGGGCATGTCATTATTTAATCCTGGTATTTGGTAAATATTAAACAAATTGTTTTGTCGTATAATAAGTAAAAGAAAGTAATTCCTCAATTTTTTGTCGTTTTTTGACTGTCTAAATTGATTCAGGGAAGTGCTTTTTTTATATACAAAATTTCAATTTAAATACTAGGAGACATGCCGATGAAAGTAACCAGCTCTTCTATTATAGAGACAGACCCGCTTCCTGCTGTTATAAAACGCCTCCTTGATTTGTCCGGCAGCACTGTTGCTGTGGAGATTCATAAATCTACGGACCGTCAGACCATTGTCGGCGGTAAATACAGCTTAGCCCAGCATAAAATCACTCTTTATTGGGACGGCATTCAAGAGCAGTGCCGCATCTTATACGGCTCATTAAAACCATTTGATCAGCATCTGGCCGCAGTTTTCGCCCATGAGCTCGGTCATGCAGAAGACACCCAGCTAAAGGGGTTGGCTGATCAGCTTGATGAAACAGTTGACCTGCTGCAGAAAAAGCGGATTGCCCTGCGGATCGAAACAAACGCATGGCATTATGCCAATCGTCTTCTTCAAGATGCGGACAATGAATTTTTACAATTTCTTATGCATATGTCACTGGAGCCGTACCACACCAGGGAGGTGGCTTAAAAGTAAAAAATGCCTGCAGTAATCTCTTCAAAGAGAAAAGTTTACTGCAGGCATTTTATAAAACAAAATTTTCTAAAAGAGATACAAAGAACTAAAAATGCAACTTAATAAACAAAAAAGGAAATTCAATAGCAGTATTTTATTTACAGCAGCAATTAAAATAGCAGGGAAGATTCAGATGAATAGGGGGGCACTCTCTTTAACAGCGGGCACCTGCTGTTTTATTATAAAAAAGAGGCTGAATCAAAGCTTTAGCCTTTTTTCATTTTTTTGGCCAGTAATTACGCCAGCTGCTGTTCAGCGAATTTACGATAAAGTTCATGAGACTGTATTAACTCGTGATGTGTGCCAATTCCGGTTACCTGCCCTTTTTCAATGAAAATAATTTTATTCGCATCAACAATCGTCGATAACCGGTGGGCGATGACGAACGTTGTGCGGCCTTCCATTAAACGCGTAAGCGCTTCTTGGACAATACCTTCTGATTGACTGTCCAGGCTTGCGGTTGCTTCATCCATCATTAAAATTTTCGGGTCGCGCAAAAAAGCGCGGGCAATGGCGATGCGCTGTCTTTGGCCGCCGGACAGCTTCACGCCGCGCTCCCCGACTTCTGTGTCCAGGCCTTTCGGAAATGCTTTAATAAATTGATCAGCATAAGCCATTTTGGCTACTTCCCACAAACGTTCATCCGTTATGCTTTCCCCGTTTTTCAACCCATAGCTCAAATTTTCACGAACCGTTCCGGCCATCATGGCGCTTTCTTGAGACACATACCCAATTTGGCTGCGCCAGGACGCCATTGACAAATCGGCAATCGGTGTACGGCCGATACGTATTTCACCTGCAGTTGGTTCGTAAAATCGTTCAAGCAGCCCAAACATGGTTGTTTTTCCGCCGCCGCTTGGTCCGGCAAAGGCAATCATTTCTCCCGGCTGTGCTTGGAATGACACATTTTTTAAGACAGGCTCTTCTTCGCTGTAAGCAAAGGATACGCCTTCGACATGAATCGGCTCATTCTTAATGTCGATCTCTAACCCATCTTGTCCGGCTTCGAGCGGTAATTCTAAAATATCAATAATACGCTCTGTTGCTCCCATTGCTTTTTGTAATTGAGTAAAAAACATGGCAAATGAGGTGATTGGCATAATGATTTGGAACAGGTAAAGCAAAAAAGCAACAAGTGAACCTGTCGACATCGTTCCGTTTGCTACCCGCATACCGCCATACCCGATAATCATGACGATAACGACCATCACAACAAGGTACATAATCGGTCCGATTAAAGAAAAAACCCGTGCTTCTTTTAATCCGAAATGAAACAGATTTTCGATGCCCTTTAACCCTTTTACTTCTTCATTTTGTTCAGCGGTTGAGGATTTCATTAAGCGTACTTCACTGAGCGTTTGTTGAATGTGCCCGGTAAAAGAGGCTGTTTCATCCTGCAGCCCGCGGGAAATTTTCGCCATCTGCCGTCCAAGGGGAATCATAACAGCCAGTGTGATGGGAACAGAGATGAGCATGAGCATCGTCATTTTCCAGTCCATGACGAGCAAGATGATGACAGCACCGATAATCGAGATCACACCGGTAACAAATTGTGGAAAGTGATTCGAAATTAAATCCCGAACAACGCTTGTATCATTTACAACCCGGCTTACAGTTTCTCCGCTGGATTGTTTATCAAAATAGCTGACAGGCAGCCGGATTAGTTTTACCCACATACGGTCCCGCATGCTTGAAACTACTTTTTGTCCGACCACACTTAATAAGTAAATAGAGATCCCGCTAATGATTGCTTGGACGATAAAAGCTCCTCCAATGGCAATAATGAGAGGAGTGCTTAAAGATGAGACTGAAAACCCATCGACTAAATTTTTTGTCAGCACTGGAACAAGCAGTCCCGCAATGGTTGTCAGCACACTCGCGGATAATCCGATAACGAGCAGAAGCTTAGGGATGTCAGAGGATAAAATAAGGGAGATAAAAGGCTTTAAGCTGCTTTGCTTTTTTTCCACTATTCATTGCTCCTATTCATGTCATTTTTTCTTCTTTTCTCAAGTCTTGCAGCTATTCTTCTTTATTATACTTCTTTAGATCTAGAACAGCACAAACAATCATTGTTTTAACTCCTTCATTTATCGATTTTAGACGAGAAGAACGCCGCCTCTATGTGTAAGAAAAGGCAGGGAAGCATTCGTGAGATATTTTCCATGAAGAATCTTTAAAAAAAGAGATATTTTGAGCTGAAAAGGGAAAACAAACAAAAAAGCTTTCTAAAGAAGGAGAAGTGTTTATGTCTGGTGAAAATGGTATGCCAAAAGAAGAAGGACTGGATCAAAGCCTGAGTCTGTTAAGAGAAGGGTATTTGTACATACCGAACCGGCGCCGGTCGTTTCAGGCGGATATATTTGAAACACGCTTAATGGGCAAACCGGCTGTATGCATGGGCGGCAAAGAAGCAGCAAAGCTGTTTTACGACCCGGAAAAATTCAAGCGGGAAGGTGCCGCGCCAAAGAGAGTATTGAAAACATTGTTTGGCGAAGGCGGCGTGCAGACGCTTGATGGGGAAGCGCACCAGCAGCGAAAAGCGGCGTTTATGTCGCTGATGGCACCGAAAGAGATCATGCGTCTGACGGATGTGGCAGAGCGGCAATGGACAAAAGCAGCTGAAAAATGGGCGCAGCAAACAAAAATTGTTCTATATGAAGAAGCGAAAGAATTGCTATGCCGCATTGCGTGCGAATGGGGCGGTGTGCCGCTCTCAGAAGAAGATGCGAGGCAGCGGACTTCGGAACTTAGCGCAATGTTTGAATCGTCTGTTTCAGCCGGCCCGGCCTATTGGAAAACACGCCGCGCAAGACGAAAAGTGGAAAAATGGATTGGCGGCCTGATCGAGCAAATCCGTGAAGATAACCTTCATCCACCGGAAGAATCAGCCCTTTATGTTTTTTCACATCACAAAGAACTAACCGGTGAATTACTGGATACCGAAACGGCGGCGGTGGAAGTGATCAATATTTTACGGCCGATCACGGCAGTCTCTATTTACCTTGCCTTTACGGCGCTGGCACTGCATCAATTTCCGGAAGAAAAGCCGAAGCTGACTTCTGTAGAGGAGTCGTATACGAAATATTTTGTCCAGGAAGTCCGCCGGTTTTATCCGTTTTTCCCATTTACCGGGGCGAAAGTGAAAACGGATTTTGAGTGGAACGGCATGGACTTTAAAGAAGGAACACTTGCCCTTCTCGATTTGTATGGGACGAATCATGATCCCCTGCTTTGGGAGAATCCCGATCTGTTTCAACCCGGTCGATTTGAAGATTGGGATAAAAGCCCGTTTGATTTTATCCCTCAAGGCGGCGGTGATTATCATACCGGGCATCGATGTGCCGGGGAATGGATCACGATTGAATTAATGAAAGTGAGCGTTAATTTTCTCGTGAACCGCCTGTCGTATACTGTTCCGGATCAGGACACCAGCTTCAGTATGACCAGCATGCCAAGTGTGCCGAAAAGCGGGTTTGTTATGCGCGATATTACTATTATTTCGAGGAGTGAAAACGATGAAAACAAAAATAAATGAAAATACGCTGGAATTAGTGGTGGGTGACATTACGGAACAGGAAACAGACGCGATCGTGAATGCAGCGAACGGATCTCTTCTTGGCGGCGGTGGCGTGGATGGCGCTATTCACCACGCAGCTGGACGTGCCATGCTGGATGAATGCAAGAAAATACGGATGGAAAAGCTGAACGGAGAAGAGCTGCCGGCTGGTGAAGCGGTCATCACAAAAGGACACGATCTTCCAGCTGATTATGTCATTCACACGGTCGGCCCGGTTTGGAATGATGGTTCGGACGGGGAAGAAGGAAAACTGGCTGGCTGTTACCGAAACGCATTACATCTCGCGGTGGAAAATGGAGTGACAAGCATCTCATTTCCGTCCATCTCAACCGGCGTGTATCGCTTTCCGATTGAGAAGGCATCGGTCGTTGCGCTTCAGGCCGTTGTTGATTTTTTGGAGAAGCATTCCTTTGGTTACGTGGCATTCACCTTGTTTTCCGATCACGACTACCGTATTTACGAAGCAGCGATGAACCGCATATTGCAGGAAGAAAACCGCTAAGAATGATTAGCGGTTTTTTTGTGTTGAAATGGTTATTGTAAATTATTTAACAAAAAATGGAGAGTTTGATTAAATGTAATGAAGCGGCACGGGAAGAGAAAATCCCAATTTTTCTGTGCTTAGCGGCTTTTGGTTGTACGATGCTTTGGAAGTGATCTTTATGTATACTAGGAGTTTACTGGCGGAATTTTTAACGCTGACTATTATGTCTGTTTTATGAATATAAAAAGTAAAAGAAATGAGGAATAAAACAATGACGTTACAGCAATTAAAATATGTGATTGAAATTGTGCATTGCGGGTCGATTAATGAAGCGGCGCGGCGGCTGTTTTTGTCGCAGCCAAGCTTGTCTAAAGCGGTGAAGGAGCTGGAGGCGGAGCTTGGGATTACCATTTTTATTAGGACGTCAAAGGGCATTACGCTGTCAACAGATGGAGCCGAGTTCCTGGGATACGCACGGCAGGTGGTGGAGCAGGCGGAGCTGTTAGAAGGCCGCTATTTGAATTCGGCGCCATCCAAGCAGCTTTTTTCGGTATCTACACAGCATTATGCCTTTGCGGTCAATGCGTTTGTTGAAATGATTAAAAAGCATGGCGCGGATGAGTATCAATTTACGCTCCGGGAAACACGGACGTATGAAATTATCGAAGACGTGAAAAACTTGCGCAGTGAAATCGGCATTTTATACATTAGCTCATTTAATGAAAAAGTAATGCGCCAGCTGCTGAAGGAAGAAAGTCTCCTGTTTCATCCGCTGTTTGAAGCGAAGCCGCATGTTTTTGTCAGTGCGCAAAATCCGCTCGCTGGGAAATCATCGGTGACGCTTGAGGAATTGGAAGAGTACCCGCGGCTTTCGTTTGAGCAAGGAGAGTTCAATTCGTTTTATTATGCCGAAGAAATCTTCAGTACACTGCCACGTCAAAAAAGCATTCATGTGAGCGACAGGGCGACACTGTTTAATTTATTGATCGGGCTGAATGGCTATACGATTTCGACGGGGATTTTAAGCGAAGACTTAAATGGCTCTGATATTGTTCCGGTGCCGCTCCAAGCGGAGGAAGCGATTACGGTTGGCTGGATCGCGCATGAAAAAACACAGCTTGGCCGGATGGCGCATGTTTATTTGCAGGAGCTGCAAACCATTGTCGATCTTTATTTAGCAGATTGATATAACTTTTAGCTATAATAAATGATCATATTTAACCGTTACGCTATATCTTCCGTAAACGAGATCGGATTTTTTTCTTTTGGGGCGCATCTAAGAGCGTTTGGACCGGCGAAAAAATTTTTCTGCCGATGGGAAAGTAGAAGCTGCAATGATCTGTCTTTTTACCGGGGCTCCAGTTCCGTCAGTTCAAGCATGACTGCACCGCGGACCAAAGATTCAATTCTGCCGATGTTTGGCGCATAGTAGATCAACGAGCCGTTTTGGTTGTTGAAGTAATAATTAATTCTCCCGTTCCATTCGGATTGAGGGGCCAGGACTGGCCTTCTGTAATCGGATATTTGAGCAGCTGTACGATTGAAACAGGTCCTTCAGATGTTAAATAGCTCGGCGCTGTCTTCATGCTCTGCCATCGGAGTTTCCGCTTTAACACTGCCTTCATACGTCTCCCAAACATTCCATCCGTTCGGTTCTGTGTCCGAAAAGGAATAGACAATTATGCCGACCTCATCCGCGCTGTATCTGTATACTTTGGTTTGATCCATTGCGTAACTCGGCTTCTCGACCTTGAATCGGTCATCTAAAGCACGGGCCAAGAAGTCAGAAAATTGACCGCGCATAACGGGTTCATCCGGCCTGAAGGTAGAATCCGAAGAGCCGGAAATAATCCGTTCGTTTTTCAAAAACATCATTTCTTCATAAAATGGACTCGTTGCCCGAAGATCTGTAAAGCTTGCTGCCTTTGAATCGATAATGAATGCGCTGAAAAACAAAACAAATGCAGCCGCAAGCGGGAGAGTTCTTTTCATTGGAAGCTCCCCAATAGGACATCTTCCCCTACTTTCATTCCCTTTCTTTTTCTACAAAAAACATAATGATTTAAGTATTCTGACATTTATTTTTTTAGAAAAACATTCGAAATATTGCCTTCTTTCCTGTACGATGAAAAAAACTAATTAAATTTTAAAGGTGATCGCATGGCATTTTTACTCATGATCTTTTTCAGCCTTATTCCGCTGACCGCTGTTGTGATTTTATTCCGGATAAAACATCAGCGAATCACATACCCTCTTGCTATTTTTTATTGTGCCGTTTGTATGTGGCAGCTCAGCATTACTGTATTATACGGAGAAGGCTGGATAGAGCAGGAAACGATTGAGCGCTTATTCCGCTTTTTTAGAATTGGCACAGTTATTTTTGCGCCGCTGCTGTTTTATATGATTTATCAGCTGCTTTTTTTTGAGGAGCTGAAATTATCGCCTCGCAAAAAAAGGTTTTTAAAAAAGATTGTGAATCGCTCTACGTATATAGGTCTTTTAATATGGAGTATAGGTGTATACTTGATCGGTTGGACATCACTAGGCATTGCTGACTTTGAGCGGCATTCCATCGATCCATTTAAAGAGGTCTTTTATTACCCGCTGCCTGGTGCACTTGGCTGGACTTTTTCCATTCATGTGCTGCTTATTTTTGCAGTTGATCTGCTGGCTATTTATTTAACATCTAGGATAGTGGATAAACACCGCCGTACATTTTTGCTGATCTTTTTTATTTCTCTTTTTTTGGCCTACTCATTTGGCATTGTAAATCTATCACCGGACAGTCCATTGTTTCAAGCAACTTTAGCGCTCATCATTTTGGTTATGGGTATCTTTACGGCTAATGTGAAAATGAATTATGACAGGATGGAAGAAGTAAATGAGCAGCTGCTCATCCAGCAGTTATTTCTACGAAAGGTGATTGATGCCAATCCGAATTTTATTTATGCAAAAGATCAAAAAGGCCGTTATTCTATGGTGAATGCTGCATTGGCCGATTTATATAATACGACACCTGAGCAAATGATTGGGAAAAGTGAACAGGATTTTAGTTCGTTCCTTGATTATGCCGAAAAAGCGGTAAAAGAAGATCTTTCTTTGCTTAAGCACAACAAACGGCTAGTAAAGGAAAAGCAGTATTTATACGTTAATGAGGATCGCGTGTACACGGTGCAAATGACAAAAAAGCCAATTTTCTTTTCTGAAAGTCATAAAGAACTGCTCTGTGTAGCGAATGATGTGACCGAGATGGAACAGAAAGAAGAGTATATTCGCAGAACGGAAAAAATGAACATTGTTGGGGAGCTTGCGGCGGGTGTTGCCCACGAAATTCGAAACCCGCTAACGTCCTTAAAAGGATTTGTGCAATTGATTGAACAGGAATCTTCAATTGATCCGATGTATACAACGATTATGATGGATGAGCTAGAGCGCATCCACTTTGTCTCCAGTGAGCTTCTTGTGCTGGCGAAGCCTGAAATGGCGGTCAAAAAAACGATCTCACTGAAGGACTTAATGCAGGATGTGGTGGGGCTTCTGAATATGCAGGCAATGATAAAAGATGCAACCATTCAAATGGAGTCTTTTTCTGAAGATATGCTTCTTACAGGAAACGCGAACCAGCTAAAGCAAGTGTTCATTAATATTTTGAAAAACGCAATCGAAGCCTCTCCAGATAACGCTATCATTATGATCTACCCAAGAAAAGAAAAAGGCATGTTTTCCATAGCCATTGTGGACCACGGGGTTGGCATGCCGCAAGAGCGGATCGCCAAGCTTGGGGAGCCTTTTTATACAAATAAGGAAAAAGGAACCGGACTTGGTCTCATGGTAAGCCTGCGAATTATTAAGGAACACGGCGGTGACATTTTGTTTGAAAGTGAGGAAGGGAAAGGGACAACCGTAACGGTGTCTTTGCCGGTTCAAGGGAATGAGGAATAGTTGATTATTGAAGAAATAAAGTGAAAAAGCATGTCTTCCATCACAGGGAGCATGCTTTTTCGTTTATACGGTTGTCTCTGTTTCATGTGTTTTGACTGAAGGCGGTGTGTAAGTATGAAATGTTTCCAGTAATCGCTCAGGCGACTTGTCCACAAGAAGCATCGTCCGGTACTGCTCCTGCAAAAAACGCTCATCCGTCATATGATCAAAAAAGGAAACGAGCGGGTCAAAATAACGCGCGACGTTTAAAAGGCCAATGGGTTTTTGATGAAGGCCGATCTGCGCCCATGTAAAAACTTCGAAAAACTCTTCCATCGTACCGGCGCCTCCTGGCAGCACAATAAATGCGTCGGCCAGCTCCGCCATTTTTGCTTTTCGCTCGTGCATCGAGCCAACAATGTGCAGCTCGGTTAGCTGTGTGTGGGCAATTTCCCGCTCCTCCAGCAATGTTGGAATAACGCCAATTGCTTCGCCGCCATTCTGTAAAACGGCATCGGCGACCGTGCCCATCAACCCGGTGCTTGATCCGCCGTATACAAGTCCAATCCCTTGCGCTGCTAATGTTTGGCCAAGTAAAGCAGCTCCAGCCTTATATTCTATCGAGGCCCCGTCGGCCGAGCCGCAAAAAACCGCAATTCGCTTCATTGCACATCCTCATTTCTATTCGAATTCTACTTCAATTATACTGTTTTTCACAGCAGAAAAGAACGGAAAACGGGAAGTATGTTTACCTGCAAGTGGAATCGCCGAATACACTTGTTTTCATTCATTCGTTCGCGGATACAAAAGGAAAGACGATCCGCGCAAGAAAGCATTAAACAGGGATTTGCCGGGACACTTGCGCAGCTTGAGGCGTATATCTTGAAACAAAAGAAGGGTGTTAATAAAGGAAATATAAAGAAAACAGAGAATATATAACGTGAAACAAAAAATAAACAGAGGGTGAAAAATGGGCATGCAAGCAGACAAAATTTTCGTCAATTTACCAGTAAAAGATTTGCAAAAGTCAATGGCGTTTTTCTCGGAAATCGGTTTTGAATTTAATCCTCAATTTACAGATGAAAACGCGGGATGTCTGGTAATCAGTGATCATATTTTTGTCATGCTGCTCGTTGAAGAGTTCTTTCAATCTTTTACGAAGAGAAAGATTGCTGATACATCCGCGAGCACAGAAGTCATTATCGCGCTTTCGGCAAGCAGCAGAGAGCAGGTAGATGAAATCGTTCAAAAAGCATTGGCAGCCGGCGGGAAAGCGGCAAATGATCTGATCGATGAAGGTTTTATGTACGGTGGGAGTTTTCAAGATATCGATGGTCATATGTGGGAAGTCATGTGGATGGATGAAAATACAGCACAGCAAAGCGAATAATACTCGTATTAACATAAAGAAAATCCGTCATTCTTTCACATATGTGAAAAGGTGACGGACTTTTTTGTACATAAAAAAACAAAAATGGATCATGCTGCTTTTTAATCTGTCATGATTCGAATGACATCGCAATGAAAGAAAATATTTTTCTTCCATCCGTCTAATTAAATCCTCCACTGGGTATAACACTAGTACGATAAGGTGTGGCTCGAGGAGGGAATGCGATGAAATGGCAGGGAAGAAGAGGCAGCTCGAATGTGGAAGACCGCCGGGGCATGGGCGGCAAAGCCGTTCTTGGCGGCGGTATTGGTGGAATCGGTCTTATTTTTGTTCTGATTTTTACGTTAATGGGCGGAGACCCATCGCAGCTGCTTGGAACGGGCAGCAATGAACCATATCAGGAAACCGAACAGGATCAGGAGCTTGCCGAGTTCGTATCGGTCGTGCTGGCGGATACGGAAGATGTCTGGACGGAAGTGTTTAAAGAAGAAGGCATGGTATATGAGAAGCCGGTGCTTGTGCTGTTTTCAGGCAGTGTGGATTCAGCCTGCGGAACGGCGACGTCAGCGGTCGGGCCGTTTTATTGTCCCGGCGACCAAAAGCTCTATATTGATTTAAGCTTTTATGAAGAGCTTCAAAATCAATTCCAGGCACCAGGTGACTTTGCGATGGCATATGTCGTCGCGCATGAAGTCGGGCATCACGTTCAGACGCTGCTTGGCACGTCACAGAAAGTGCATGCGATGCGGAATCGTCTAAGTGAAGAAGAGTATAACGAGTATTCGGTAAAGCTTGAACTGCAGGCTGATTATTACGCGGGTGTGTGGGCACAGCATGCTCAAGGGATGGGCGTGCTTGAAGAAGGGGATTTAGAAGAAGCATTGACGGCAGCAAGCGCTGTTGGAGATGACACGATTCAAAAACGCGCGCAAGGACACGCCGTGCCGGACAGCTTTACACACGGAACATCAGAGCAGCGGAAAAATTGGTTTTACCGCGGCTTTCAGTCAGGCAATTTAAAAAATGGCGATACGTTTAACGCGCAGGATTTATAATTTGCGCTAATTGGGCCGGTATATTTACAATAAGGGCGGTTTTTGGCGCGCTTGGGGCGGGAAAATGATTTACCGCCCTAACCGTATCAAATACCGCCTTTAAAATGAAAATATCGTCCCAAGTCTTCTTCTTTTTTCTTTATCCGAAAAAGGCGTATAATAGGCTGTACTTGAAAAAAGCTGGAGGGAACAAAAGTGGAAAAATTACAGTCCATGGAACAATTTGAGCAGTTGAAAAAAGAAGAGCGGATCGTATTTATGTTTTCAGCAGACTGGTGCCCGGACTGCCGGGTCATTGAGCCGATCTTGCCGGCAATTGAAGCGGATTATCCGGAATATCAATTTATTTCTGTAGACCGGGATGAATTCATTGATTTGTGCGGCAAACTGGACGTATTTGGCATTCCAAGCTTTGTGGCGTACCACAATGGAGAAGAAGCAGGCCGCTTTGTCAGCAAAGACCGGAAAACGCAGGAAGAAATTGAAGCGTTTTTGAATAGCTTGTCTGCTTAAGTATAGAACGTATAAACACCGTCTTGGAATAACAGACGGTGTTTATTTTTGTGAAATATTCCCCCGGCGAAGATTTTCAATGCCTTCTTTACAGACGCCGTATGAAAGCCACGAACAACCTGCGCATACATGATCGAGGTCATCCGCCTGAATCTTTTCAGCCGTTAATCGGACCAGCTCAGATTTGGAGTAGATACCACCTGGCTGGAGTCCGAGCTTGTTCAGCACCCGGCGATCCATTGAAGTAACATGATCTTCTGATTGGGGCCCTGCTGCACATACTGTTCCGCCGTTATGAGGACAGGCGGCGCATGCATCGTCTAGTAACATTTGTACTTGAATAGGAAAATCGATTGTTTCATCACGTATTTCTTTCACAATTTCAGTCATCGTATCGGCAAAAGTTTCGCTATATCCCATTCCTCTGAAGCCATGAACACACAAAAGGTGGTGTCCACGCAGCACTCTATTCATGTAAACCATTCCTCTCTTTTTGTTTACATTTCATTATAGCAAATATAGAATCTATGAAGAAAGCCAGCGAGACAGGAAACACCAGCTTTGGCTGCGAAAGGCTGGACAGACAGAATGATCAGAACAAATTTTTGAAATAAAATAGTTGTTTTGTCATTAATTTATAGAGAAGTGGGTATTCAAATAGGGTGAGAAATTTAAAATAGTGTTTCAGGAGGGGAACAAACAGTTTTTACACCAAAATATTGTGAATAAGCTGCTGGTCACTTACATGTTTTATGATTGATAAAATGAAAGCGCTTTTAAGTTTGTTCGAGTAATGATTTCACGGAAAAATTACAATAACAAAGGGGATTTTCAGATGACAGGTAATCGGGCGATTGCGTATATTGAGCCAGGCAAAGTACAGGTCCAGGATATTGCGTATCCTGATTTGGTGTTGCGGGATGGTCCTGGGGTTAACCCGCTTAACGTCGGGCGCAAGTGCGAACATGGCGTTATTTTAAAAGTAGTCACCACCAATATTTGCGGGAGCGACCAGCATATGGTGAGGGGCAGAACGACTGCGCCGAGTGGATTAATATTAGGACATGAAATTACCGGAGAGGTGATTGAAGTTGGCCGCGATGTGGAATTTATCCAAAAAGGGGATCTTGTTTCTGTACCGTTCAATATCGCATGTGGACGCTGCCGCAGCTGTAAGGAGCGGGACACGCATATTTGTGAAAATGTGAACCCGGATCGTCCAGGCTCAGCTTATGGTTACGTGGACATGGGCGGCTGGGTTGGCGGCCAATCGGAATATGTCATGGTTCCTTACGCGGATTTTCAACTGCTAAAGTTTCCGGATAAAGATCAGGCGATGGAAAAAATTCTTGATTTAACGATGCTGTCGGACATTTTTCCGACCGGGTATCACGGTGCGGTAAGCGCCGGTGTCAGAACAGGGTCAACGGTGTATGTCGCAGGTGCGGGGCCGGTTGGTTTGGCTGCGGCTCATTCAGCGCAGCTGCTTGGTGCCTCTGCTGTCATTGTGGGGGACTTGAACAGTGAACGGCTGGAACAGGCAAGAAGCTTTGGCTGTGAAACGGTCAACTTAAAGGAATACCCGAATCTGGATGAGCAAATTGCCCAAATTTTAGGTGTGCCGGAAGTAGACTGTGCGATTGACTGTGTCGGATTTGAAGCACATGGGCACGGGGCGTCTGCTGGAGAGGCACCTGCTGCCGTATTAAATTCGATTATGGAAGTGACCCGTGCAGGAGGGCGTCTCGGCATTCCAGGTTTATATGTGACCGGTGATCCGGGTGCAGCGACTGAGGATGCAAAGCATGGGACATTGAGGGTTCGATTAGGACTGGGCTGGGCGAAGGCGCATACATTTGTGACGGGTCAAACACCGGTTATGCAGTATCACCGTGATTTAATGAATTCTATCTTAAGCGGCAGGGCGCAAATCGCAAAAGCAGTCAATGCCACGCTTATTTCGCTGGATGAGGCACCAGCAGCTTATGCAGAGTTTGATCAAGGGGCTTCAAAGAAATTTGTCATTGATCCACATAACTCTGTCAGAAAATAAATGGCTAAAAGGCGTTTACGCTTGGCCGAAAAGAGCTGGATGAACAAAACCGGCTTTTCAGCGTAGATGCCCAATTGATAAATTGGCGGATCAGTACAATTTATGCGCTGAAACAATTAAAAAAATTGGATATAAAAAATCTCAGCAACAAGATGGATTGCCTCTGGAAAAGAGGCAGTCCTTTTTTTATTCATGGGTGACCGCATGACAACTGGAAAGAAGAGTGAAGGTTTTTTTCTTGTAACCGATTGCGGGAGAAACAATCTTTCGTATAATGAAAGAGCATACTAAATCTAGTATAATGGGAGAAACCTTTCACATCGGGACGATTATTTACACAGAAACAGGTGAATGTCAGATGGAAAATGATCAGAATGCCTTGCTGTTTAAAGGATGGCTTGGCCTGACCGCCATTCAGGCCACGGTTGCGCGAGAATTGGAGCGGGCGCTGCAGGAGCAGCACCAGCTTTCATTAAATGAATGTTATGTGCTGCTGTTTTTATCAGAAGCACCGGAGAGGAAATTGAAGTTGTATCAGCTGCAGGATATGGTAGGCTTAAGCCAAAGTGCGCTGTCCCGCCTCGTGAACCGATTGGAAGAAAAGAACTGCCGCGTTGTCAGGAGGCATAGCTGCGAAGACGACCGACGCGCTATTTACGCGTCTCTTACGAAAGAAGGAGAAGCAAAATTTAAAGCGGTTTTACAGACATTTTGTGCTACACTCGAAACGGCTTTTTCTACTTCATCCATTCAAAACGATCTGCAGTCAACAATCCAGCAATTGAAAAGATAAGCATGTTTAAAAGCTTTCCAACCCGGGAAAGCTTTTTTTATGTACGAGTTCGTTTCTTTGACAGTTACAAAACAAGATGATAATTTATATGCATGTGCATACATATATTAAAGGAGCTGAATTAAATGAAACATTTATTTACGCCTTATACAATTAAAGGACTTGAGCTGAAAAACCGTGTCGTGATGCCCCCGATGTGTCAATATTCAGTAACCGCAAAAGATGGGATCGCCAATGATTGGCACTATTTCCATTACGTAAGCCGTGCAATTGGCGGCACCGGTTTTATTATTATTGAAATGACCGATATCGAGCCGGACGGCCGTATTACCGATTATGATTTAGGTTTATGGTCAGATGAACAAGTCCCGGCGCTGAAGCGCATTATTGACGCCATCCATGACAACGGTGCGAAAGTGGCGATTCAAATCGCACATGCCGGACGTAAAGCAGAAGATGCGGCTGAGCCGGTTGCCCCATCTGCTATTGCATTTGATGAAAATTCGAAAACACCAAGAGCTCTTTCAACTGACGAAGTGAAAGAAATGGTAGAGAAATTCCGTGCTTCTGTCCGCCGCGCTGTCGAAGCGGGCGTAGATGCGATCGAACTTCACGGGGCACACGGCTATCTCATTCATCAATTCCAGTCGCCGTTTACAAATAAACGGACAGATGAATATGGACAGGAGTTAACGAAATTCGGCAAAGAAGTCATCGAAGCCGCAAAAAGTGAAATGCCCGCTGACATGCCGCTCATTATGCGTGTATCCGCTAAGGAATACGTTGATGGTGGCTACGGCATCGAGGAAAGTATTGCTTTTTCAAAAGAATACCAGGCAGCGGGTGTCGATATGTTCCACATTAGTGCTGGCGGCGAAGGTCCAATCGCGGCACATGGACGTCCAGGTACGCATGCCGCTTACCAGGTACCATTGGCACGAGAAATTAAAGAGGCTCTTAACGTACCGGTCATCGCTGTCGGCCGTTTGGATGAACCTGTTCTGGCAAACGCAGTGATCGGCAATGAAGAAGCGGACCTTGTGGCAGTTGGAAGAGGCATGCTGAGAAATCCGTACTGGACGCTTGAAGCAGCAGTGAAGTTAAATAAAGAAGCCGATATTCCGAAGCAGTATGTGGCTGGATTTCCAGGGAAATAAAAGAATTCGCTAAACTAAAAATAAGCGTTTGGACCAATGAAATGTTAATCGGTCCAAACGCTTTTTATTTTGTCTTACATTTAAAATACATGTCAATTATGATAATTAAAATAATGAATGAATACTCATTTATTTTCCTGTACAATAAAATAGAAGCGCTATTATTTTGATAGGAGTGAAGCTGGAATGGAAAAATTTTCTTTGATTAACGTAAATGTAATAAAAAGTGTGGCGTATGTAACCATCGAAAATCCGCCGGTAAATGCGCTGAATGCGATGGCACTTCGGGAAATGGAACAATGTATCGACCGATTAAATAGTGATTCGTCTGTAAAAGCTGTTATTCTAACCGGCTCGGGTACCTTTTTTATTGCTGGGGCAGACATTAAAGAGTTCACTCATTTGTTTGGACAGGAAGAACTCGCGGAACAAGCGGCATTAAAAGGCCAGGCGCTTTATAATAAAATCGAACAATCCGAAAAACCGATTATTGCGGCGATTAACGGTGCGTGCCTTGGCGGCGGGCTGGAGCTGGCGATGAGCTGCCATATGCGGATTGCGGCAAATGAAGCGAAACTCGGCCTTCCGGAAACGAAGCTTGGCATTATTCCGGCATACGGCGGAACACAGCGTCTTGCCCGGTTAACGAACACAGCGAAAGCATTGGAACTTATTTTAACCGGCCAATTTATCGATGGGCGGGAGGCTGAAAAAATTGGATTAGTAAATCATTCTGTCGATGCAGATCAGCTTCTCCAAAAAGCAGCGGAAATTGCGGCATCCATTACCCAAAAAAGCAGCTTATCCGTAAAAGCAGTGCTAGAATCTGTTTTAACCGGCATTGATCTGCCGCTTGAGGAAGGGCTGGCACTTGAAGCAAAGCATTTTGGTAAACTATTTGGCACAGAAGATACAAAAGAAGGCGTCACCGCATTTATTGAAAAACGTCCGGCTGCATTTAAAGATCGGTAAATCCGCTTTGTACGGTACTCTTCGTTTATTGTATAATAAACATAGATTGAAAATGGAAAGCGAGTGTTCAGTTTGGGACGTAAATGGAATAACATTAAAGAAAAAAAAGCATCAAAAGATGCCAATACAAGCCGCATTTATGCAAAATTCGGACGTGAAATTTACGTAGCGGCAAAGCAGGGTGAACCGAACCCGGAAAGCAACCAGGCGCTTCGGATGGTGCTGGAGCGCGCGAAAACGTACAGCGTGCCGAAAACGATCATTGACCGGGCGATTGAAAAAGCAAAAGGTGGCGCAGAAGAAAGCTATGATGAGCTTCGTTACGAAGGATTTGGTCCTGGCGGCTCGATGGTCATTGTGGATGCGCTAACGAATAACGTCAACCGTACGGCGTCTGATGTACGTGCTGCATTTGGGAAAAACGGCGGCAACATGGGTGTCAGCGGCTCGGTAGCGTATATGTTTGACGCGACAGCTGTGTTTGGTCTTGAAGGAAAAAATGCAGATGAAGTATTAGAGCTATTAATGGAAGCGGATATTGACGTGCGCGACGTCCTTGAAGAAGATGAAGTGGTCATCGTCTATGCGGAACCCGATCAATTTCATGCAGTACAGGAAGCACTGAAAGAAGCAGGTGTGACGGAGTTTACGGTTGCAGAACTGACGATGCTTGCACAAAATGACGTCACATTATCAGAAGACGATCAGGAGCAGTTTGAAAAAATGATCGATGTGATTGAAGATTTAGAAGACGTTCAGCAGGTGTATCATAACGTCGATTTAGGTGAATAAGAGCGGAAGCGGTATGAGTGGACATAAAATTGTTCGAAAAGAGAGCTGTTTTGATGCTTCGGCATGGAAATGGCTTTTTTATTGTGGGGAAAATTTTACAAACAGATCATATATGATTCCCCTTGTCTCGATTTTGTTAAATAGGGTTTCAAGTGTATTCTTAAGAAGAAGGAAATATTGCTCATTTAGTCTTAACGTTCCTTGGCCATCCGTTTGTGGCGTTATCGATAGCTGCATTGGCCTTGTCAGTTTTACGGTTTGGTTTATCATTGGCATGATTATTGGCTATTAACGAAAGGGTGAATGGATGATGGGATTTTTATATACGATGGGGATTGATATTGGCACGACGAGCACAAAGGCCGTTATCTTTAAAAAGGACGGCGCGTTTGTGCACCGGGCCGGGGTGGAATATCCGCTTCATACGCCAGAGCCTTCCGCTGCGGAGCAGGATCCGAATGTAATCTTTCGGGCCGTGCTGACGTCGATCCGTACGTGTATAGAAGGAAGCGGCGTACCGGAACAGGATATCGGCTTTTTATCCTTTTCATCCGCCATGCACAGCGTTATTGCGGTGGACGAAGAAGGGCGGCCGCTGACGCCGTCCATTACGTGGGCAGACAGCCGCAGCACGAAATGGACGGAAAAGCTTAAAAACGAGTGGAACGGGCACGAGATTTATCTGCGGACCGGGACACCCATTCATCCGATGGCGCCTTTATCGAAAATTATTTGGCTTCGCGAAGAATTTCCGGAACTTTTCCGGCAGACGGCGAAATTTCTTTCCATTAAAGAGTACATTTTTTATCGGCTGTTTGGTGATTATGTAATCGATTATTCAATCGCCTCCGCGACAGGAATGTTCAACCTGGAAAAGCTGGATTGGGATAAAGAAGCGCTTCAAATCGCCGGCATTGACGCAAAACGTTTGTCAAAGCCGGTTTCAACGACACACGTTGTCCGCGGCATGGCGCCGGGCTTCGCGGTGGAAGCCGGTATTCGGACAGATATGCCGGTTGTGATCGGTGCGAGCGATGGGGTGCTTTCGAACTTAGGAACAGGCGCCATTAAACCGGGGGACGTTGCTGTTACGATCGGAACGAGCGGGGCGATCCGGGCGGTCACGAATAAACCGGTCACTGATCCGAAAGGGCGCATTTTCTGCTATGCACTGACGGAAGATCATTGGGTTATTGGCGGGCCAGTGAATAATGGCGGCATGATTTTCCGCTGGGTTCGGGATGAACTGGGCGCTGCAGAAACAGAAACGGCCAAACGGCTTGGAAAAGATCCATATGATGTGCTGACGGAAATTGCCGCGCGTATTCCGGCGGGAAGCGAAGGACTCTTGTTTCATCCATATTTCTCCGGTGAACGCGCGCCGCTTTGGAACGCGGACGCACGCGGATCATTTTTCGGGCTCGCGCTGCATCATAAAAAAGAGCACATGATCCGCGCAGTGCTTGAAGGAATTTTGTACAACCTTTATACGGTGCTTCTTGCGCTTGAAGAGCTGACCGGCGAGCCGCAGCGCATTCTGGCGACTGGCGGCTTTGCGCAGTCGGACTTTTGGCGCCAAATGATGGCCGATGTGTTTGACCACCCGGTAATTGTGCCGGAAAGCTTTGAAAGCTCCTGCTTTGGCGCGGTACTGCTTGGATTATATGGACTTGGGGAGATTGATTCACTCGACGTTGCCGCAGACGCAAGCGGTACTGTGTTTGAGCATGTACCAAATAAAGCAAACAGCGATGTCTATCGCGAATTAATTCCGTCTTTCATCCGGATCGCCAGATTTTTAGAGCCGGAATATAAAACAATCGCTGATTTTCAGCGTAGGCTGTCCTCGAAATGAGGACAGCTTTTTTGTATAAAAACCTGCCTCAGTGAGTGAGACAGTGGTATTGATTACGCATGTTTCCATTGCGTTGATTCGCCAGATTTCGGGCAGGAAGGGAACGTATCGCCCGGTACTAATTCCACTTGATCGCCGTCTTCATCGACGTACGTATCCGCCTCTGTTACTTGATCTCCTGTATTGTGTACGTGATTGGCGTGCCGCCACGTTGTGGGCTCATTCATATCCGGACAAACCGGAAATTGTTCGCCTTTTTGCAGCTCTACTCTTTTCCCAGCTGCACAAACATATGTGCCTGTTTCTTGTACCGTTTCATCTGTATGGTGAAGATCGTGTGTCGTACTCATGTGAAAAACCCTTTCTTTTTTAAAATTTAAATGATTGTTGTTAGTCTACATTAGCCGGGAATAGAAAAATTCAAACATTTTTACTGGAAATAAGGCTTCGGAAACTAAAAGGCAGGGAAAGGAAGAAGGTAACCATTATTTAAAAGGAGGGTCTTTTCTATGACCAGCCACAGTGCTGCTGCATACTTTAAAAGCATTCATCCCCGGCAGATGATTATGCACACGACAGGGAAAAAATCAGTATCAAAAATGGACATGACCGTCATAGCAGATTTGAATAAGCGATATCACTTGCCGGATGAAGTAGTGAATGTTCTTGTCCAATATATTTTGCTGGCGTCCTTATCATTAAGCCATCCCTCTCTTTTTAAGATTGCCATGCACTGGAGCAGAATGAACGTGGCAACCGCTGAGCAGGCGATGAACCTTGTGAAAAAAGAACATGCAAAATATAAAACGCTCTGGATGACCGACATTCTTCATTCAAAAAAGAAGACGGGTATTACTGTTGAGATGATTCGAGGGGCCTCCGACAGTAATTTAACAAATGAGCAGCTAGGAGCTTATATTCGAGAGCTGTTTTCTCGTTAAAGAAAAATAACCTGCAAAAAGATAAGGCGGCTGGATTTTTGCGCAAAATCCAGCCAGTTAACATAGAAAAGGGGGCTTTTAAAATAGCCCCCTTTTCTATGTTATACATATTTCCATCCGCCGAGTGAGGAAATATCTTCGCTGTCTTTTGCTGCACTGGCTTCACAAAGAAATCCTTGCATGTGCGTACCATCTTCGAGTTCAATTGTGCCAAATCCTAGTGGAGCAGGGATAAGGGAAACGAATGACCCTAATTCACTAATCGGCATTTCCCATAGCTCGAGTTCAATGGATGAGCCGTTTTTGTTCATTCGGATTAATCCGGGCTTTTTCGGCGCTGTGTTTAACTGAATGAGTTGATAATGCGGAGCGGTTTTTGCTTCACGAATGAAAACGGCGCGATGTTCGTTCATTTGTTTTTCAAGCGGAAACCCTCTCATATGAAGGCCGCAGACCGCGACAAGCGTTGTCTTTTTGCGCTCCGGCGCCCGATGTCCATACAGGAAAAGATCCGCCAGCCCGGTAATCAAATGTTCATCCTCATTTCCGGAGAACAGTGTAATACCGAACGGCATATTTTCTGCGGCGTCTTCAGCTGGAATATTAATGGCGCATAAATCGAGCAGGTTACAGTGATTTGTGTAAAGACCCATTTGACTGTTTGTTTCAATCGGGTTTTCCCGAACAGCTTCACGTGTCCACGTACCGCCGGCTGTCGGCATGATCAATACCGCATTTTCCAAATGCTGGTGCGCTTTTTGTTTGGAAATCTGTAATGAGTGCATTGCTTTAAAAACAGAAGCAGCGTTGTAATCAGGTTTTGCGCCGGAACGAAGCACGGCTTCGGTTACCGGGAAAGCGACATCTTCATGTTTCGTAATAAATTCGCCCAGATCGGCCCAGCGTTCTGCCACCCAAGGCCCGTCGTATAAAACAGAAGCCGCTTCGGATAGATAGTTGACGTCCAACGTCTCAACTGGTATACCAAGCTCATTCAATTTTGAAATGGCTTTTTGCCATGCTTGTTTGTAATCGTCAGCAAAAGGACCATAAAAGAGGGGAAGTTCATTTGGTACGTATACTTTTTTCGGAAGTGCCGCCGATTGGCGTGTAATCTTTCTGGACCACGGGTCATTGGCATCAAAACCGCGGGCGGCTTGATCAACAAGGTCCGCATCATGCAGGCCGTTTGCGAAAACAGTGACACAATCAAGGCTTGCGCAAGCTGGAACGACCCCTTTTACCGGCCATGCACCAAGGCTTGGCTTGTAGCCGATGAGGCGGTTAAGTCCCGCCGGCACACGGCCGGACCCCGCTGTGTCGGTGCCAAGTGAAAAAGCAGCCTGGCCGCGCGCGACGGAGACGGCGGATCCTGCACTTGAGCCGCCGCTGATCAAATCG
This sequence comes from Domibacillus sp. A3M-37, assembly GCF_024213455.1. Taxonomy (NCBI): domain Bacteria; kingdom Bacillati; phylum Bacillota; class Bacilli; order Caryophanales; family Bacillaceae; genus Domibacillus; species Domibacillus sp. A3M-37. Next base: position 37,473 of record NZ_JANAVL010000008.1, read on the forward strand.
TGATTCAGCGCATTTTTCGTTTCTCCATAGGGGCTTCTTGTGCCGACAAGACCGGTTGCAAATTGATCCAGGTTCGCTTTTCCGACCGGAATGGCACCGGTATCGATTAAGCGCTGAACAACAGTTGCATGCTCATCAGGCGTATAAGCAAACTCCGCACAGCCGGCTGTTGTCGGCACACCGGCGAGGTCAATATTGTCTTTAATAGCGAAAGGGATGCCCCAAAGCGGGGCCTGTTCACGGTTTATTGTTTTTAGCCGTTCTACGTACGGACGAATAAATGTCCATGAGGGCGGCGTGATCCAAATGTTCATGTCTTTGTCTGCTGCAGCGCGTTTAATAATTTGTTCGATGACCATTTCAGGCGTTAAAGCACCCGACTGATAGTTTTCCTTTAATTCAAGAATGGACAATGTTTTCGGCACGTTCATCGTTTGCATTGGATGCACCCCGCTTTTCTTTTGTAATCGAGACAATAAGCTGACCGGCATGGACTTCATCACCCGGTGACACGTGAACGGATTCGATAAACCCGTCATTTGGCGCCGGCTGAGGAAACTCCATTTTCATGCTTTCTTCGATGATCAATATATCGCCTTTTTTCACTTTATCGCCCTCGGACACAAGGACTTTCCAAACACTTCCGGGCATTGTGCAGCGGACTGCCTCAGCTCCTTCAGCAAGAACTTCTTCAGTTGGCTCTGCGGTCTCATGTTCTGACACATATTCTGCAAGCCCGAGCTCACGCCAGCTTTCGCGTTCGGCATGGAAAGCCGCCTGCTGTGTTTTGCGGAAGTCTCCGGCACTTTCTTCAATTGAATGGAGGAAAGATAAATATTCACCGAGCTTAAATGTTGTTTCGGTAATCTCTACTTCAAATCGTCCGCGCAGGAAGTCTTCGCGCATATCAAGCAGCTCATCTGCGCTGACCGGATAAAATTGAATTTGGTCAAAGAAGCGGAGCAGCCACGGCTTACCGGTCTGGAAGCTTTCCGTTTCACGCAGCCGATTCCATACTTGCACGGTACGTCCGACAAACTGGTAGCCGCCAGGTCCTTCCATACCGTATACACACATATACGCGCCACCGATTCCGACGGCATTTTCCGGTGTCCACGTACGAGCCGGATTGTATTTTGTTGTCACGAGACGGTGTCGCGGATCCACCGGTGTCGCGACCGGTGCGCCGAGATACACGTCGCCAAGGCCAAGGACGAGATAGTTGGCATCAAATACAATGCGTCTCACGTCTTCAATGTCTTTTAAGCCATTTACCCGGCGAATGAATTCCAGGTTGCTAGGACACCAAGGCGCGTCTGGACGAACGTTTTGCTGGTATCGGTCAATGGCCAGCTGCGTCGCCGGATCATCCCAAGAAAGGGGAAGGCGCACGACACGGGACGGGACTTCAATTTCTTCAAGCGGGGGCAGGCTTTCATCGATCGAAGCAATTACATTGCAAAGATCGGTAATCGACATTTGCGATGCGTTGATATGAACCTGCAAGGAACGGATGCCCGGTGTTAAATCCAATACTGGAATATCCGGACGCGCTTGAATTGCCTCCATTAAAGCGTGGACCTGGAATCGAAGCAACAGATCCAATTCCATATCGCCATATTCAATTAAGACATGCTCATCCCCTGCTGCCCGGATTGTCATCGGAAAGCGGCTTGTTGAATGCTCAACGAGAATCGGATAATCCGGTGACAGCCGGGCCGGTTCTTTTGGAAGAGATGGAAGAGAATAATCAGCTGTTTTTGAACCGATAGCGTTCAAGTGCTGTTCCTGTGCCTGACGAAGGGCGTCTGCTTCTTCAAGCGTCAGCAGCTGAAAACGGATGCGGTCGCCGGCATGAAGCTGGCCGATTTTCCAAAACTCAGCTGAAGCCGTCGTAACCGGGCAAACGAATCCACCGAGACTTGGTCCATCCGGCCCGAGCAGAATCGGCATGTCACCCGTTAAATCAAGCGTGCCAATGGCGTAGGCGTTATCGTGAATATTGGAAGGGTGAAGACCGGCCTCACCTCCATCTTCACGTGTCCAAAGCGGCGCAGGACCGATTAAACGGACGCCTGTGCGTGAGCTGTTGAAATGGACTTCCCAGCTTGTTTGGGTTAATTGATCCAAATACGCCGGCAGTAAAAATTCATTTGTGCAGTGAGGTCCCGGAATAACACCGATCGTCCACTCTTTTGTTAAGATGGGCTGTTCGTCGAATTTGAGTGCTGCGTGAGAAGGGATGTCCGCAGCGTTTATCTGCAATACGTCACCAGTGCGCAGCGCCCGTCCGCCATGTCCGCCGAATCCGCCAAGCGTAAAGGTTGCCGCGCTGCCAAGATGAAGCGGCATATCCAATCCGCCCGCGATAAGGAAATAAGCCCGCATGCCTGTTTCGGCTTCACCAAATGTCAGCACTTGTCCGCGTTTTGCCTGGATGACGCTGTACATTGGTACCGTTTCTTCATCTAATAAAGCATTCATCTCCGCACCCGTCAGGCAAAAAGCAGTATCGCCACGGAAACGATAGGATCCGCCGCGCAATGTAAGCTCAAGTCCCGCTGCCTGATCATCGTTGCCAAGCAGCTTATTGCCAATTCGGAATGAAAAAGGATCCATTGGTCCGCATGGCGGTACGCCAACGTCCCAATGGCCGACACGTCCAGGCCAGTCCTGCACCGTTGTTTGAATGCCGCCGTCAAGTACTTCAATGGCGCGTTCAGCCGGTGCAAAATTCTCCAGCATACGTGTATGAACGAGACCGTTTCGGCAATTTTCTTCCTGCAGCAGTGCTTGAATGTATTGCAAGTTCGTTGTTACACCATAAAGGCGCGTTTCATTTAATGCTTCATGTAATTTATCAATCGCTTCCTCGCGTGTTTCCGCATGAACGATAATTTTGGCGAGCATCGGATCATAAAGAGACGTAACAGTCAGGCCATCCCGCACCCATGTTTCGATCCGGGCTTGTTCAGAGAAGCGGACGTGGTCAAGCTGTCCGCCGCTTGGACGAAAATCGTTTAAGCAGTCTTCCGCATAAAGGCGTGCCTGAATGCTGTGTCCTTTTGGTGCTTCGTACAATTGATCGAGACCCCGCAGTTCATCAGCTGCTTCGCGAACCATCCACTCCACTAAATCGATGTTCAGCACTTCCTCCGTAACACCGTGCTCCACTTGAAGACGTGTGTTTACTTCAAGGAAATAAAACTGTTCCGCTTCCGGATCGTACAAAAATTCAACGGTTCCAGCACTTCGGTAGCCGACTTCCTCCGCCAGCCGTTTCGCAGACGAAAGCATGTGTTCACGAATAGAAGAAGAGAGGCAGGGAGCGGGGCTTTCTTCCACGACTTTTTGATTGCGCCGCTGAATCGAGCAGTCCCGTTCACCGAGTGCCGCAACCTCGCCAAATCGATTTCCAAAAATTTGCACTTCTACGTGCCGCGCTTTTTGGATATATTTTTCTAAAAATACGCCGCCATTGTTAAAGTTCGTTTCGGCCAGCCGGCAGACCGAAGGGAACGCATCCCGAAGCGCTTTTTCATCTGCGCAAATACGCATGCCGATTCCGCCGCCGCCCGCTGTGCTTTTCAGCATAACCGGGTAGCCGATGCGCCCCGCTTCTGACAGAGCGGTTTCCAGTTCAGTGATAAGAGCTGTCCCGGATAGGAGAGGAACCCCGGCTTTTTCTGCCATTTCGCGGGCAGAATGCTTTAAGCCAAACAATTCCATCTGTTCAGGCGTCGGACCGATAAAGGAAATGCCATTTTCGCGGCAGGCACGGGCGAAATCCGCGTTTTCGCTTAAAAATCCGTACCCGGGATGAATCGCCTGTGCACCTGTTTCAATGGCCGTTTTCAAGATAAGGTCTGTATTTAAATAACTGTCTTTCGCTGCGCCTTCACCGATCAAAATCGCTTCATCCGCCAGGTCCACATGCAGACTGTCCTGATCGGCTTTTGTATATACGGCAACAGAAGCGATGCCCATACGGCGAAGGGTACGTTCGATACGGACCGCGATGGCCCCGCGGTTGGCAATTAATACTTTTGTAAACATTGTCATCGCTCCTTTAATTGTTGTCCCAGACCAATAGCTGAATCGGTGTCGGGTTATAAGCGTTACAAGGGTTATTTAACTGCGGGCAATTGCTGATTAACACGAGTGTGCGGCGCACTGCCTGCATTTCTACGTAGTAGCCGGGAGCGGATACGCCGTCCGCAAATGTCAGACCGCCGTCTGGCGTAACTGGTACATTCATGAAAAAGTTGACGTTTGGTGCCAGGTCGCGCTTTGTAAAGCGCGGATCATTCTTCGAAAGCTGAAGCATGAACGTATCACGGCAGTTGTGCATTGGCAGTGTATCGTGTGAATAACGCACAGTATTGCTTTGTGCAGAACAGGCACCGCCGATTGTATCGTGGTTTCCACACGTATCGGCCACAATTTTTACCAGCTCTTTGCCTGACTCAGAGACAAGGACAGACCCGGTTGTTAAATAAACATTGCCCTGACGCTGAATGGTATTTACTGCACTATAATGATCAGCAGGATTATCTGCGTCATAAAAGAGCGTATCTGCTGCTTGATTTCCTTCAAGGTCCACGATGCGAAGCACTTGGCCGGGTTCTAACGTATACGTCCAGCCATCGCCGGCAGGAATGATTTCGTTATAAAAAGCCGCCTCCGCTTTTCGTTCGCTTACAACATGATGTAAAACAGCCATTATCGAATGCCTCCTTCAGTGAGCAGTGTGTGATCCCACGTATTTTCAAACGCGCGCCGGTTTTCCGGGCGGTGGTTCAAGCAAAAGTCGTCTTCCTGAACCGGAGCTGCATCCGTAATTGTTACTTCAACAGGCACGGATGGATAAGAAGTGCTCGGATCAAGCGGATTCGGTGTATTCGATAAAATGAGCAAGACGTCCATTTCGGTCCGTAGAGTAACCGTGTCGCCCTTTTTTGAGTGACCGGAAACAAAATGCATGGCGCCGTCTTCTATGCAGTATATTTTTGAAAAAAGATTAATAACGGGAACGAGATCACGCGTCGTTAGTCCATTTCGAAACAGCTCGACTGCGAAGTTTTCCTCGCCGCTTCGGTACCAGTCGTTTCGTTTTTCCTGATACGTCGTCTTTCCGTAGCGTGCATCGATCATGTTGCGGGATGTGTAGCCGGAAATCGCATCGTGCCAGCCGAGCGAGTCATCTGCAATGCTTGCCAGTACACGGCCATTATCGCTCATGAGGACATTTCCTTTCGTCAAGTGAGCGGTATACTGCGCTTTTAACGTATCAGGCATATTGTATCGTTCAGCTGTATCGTGTGCGTTATATAAAAGAAGAGAAATGTTGGCGCCGTCTTCCATTGCGGTAAACGTGATCGATTTGCCGCGGCTGATCCGGCCGGACCATTTGCCCCCGGCAGGAATTAGTTTTGTTGAAATAGCAGTCATGTTAAACAGCCTCCTTTTAAAATTAGAAAAGCGCAAGGCGGCCGTCCGCCTAAAGCTGGAAAATAAAAAAGGATAAAAGCATGAGAGATTGTCGTCTCCCAGGCTTTTATCCTTCCGTGTATGCAACAGCAGCTGCACGCTCTCTCTCGGACCAGACTTTAAAGAATGACTCTTTAAACGGAACCCTAGACAGCTTTTCGTTTCCAATGCAGTGTGGAAACCTTTATTGATTTATAAATAAAGTATAACATTCTGGGAAAATTGAAAACAATCATTATGTTAGATTATCTTACATTGTTTTTCTTTGAGCCAATGATTCTGCTGGAACCTCTAATTTATCTTCTTTGAATGAACTCCATGATTTTCTGAAGGCTAGATAAATAAATCCGACGATTACCCAAGTGACTCCATACATAAGAGTATGTTTATCCAAAAGAGTGAGCAGCCAGCCGATAAAACCAGCGCCGATCAGCGGGAAGATTAGATACAAAAATGTTTCTTTCAACGAACGTTTTTTCAGCTTTACATAGTAATGAGCGATGACTGATAAGTTGACAAATGTAAAAGCGGTCAGGGCACCGAAGCTGACAAACATAACAGCTGTATCGAGATTAATAAATACAGCAGATAATGATACAGCGGCAACAAATAGGATATTCGCAACCGGTGTTTTATATTTCGGATGAAGAGATGTAAAAAATTTTTCCGGCAAAATGGATTCGCGTCCAAGAGCATAAAGGAATCGGCTGACACTTGTTACAGATGAAACACCTTGTGTAAATGTCGCGACCATCAGAACCATAATAAACAGCGAACTTAGCATGTTTCCACCAACAAGCTGTACAAGGCTGTACGCCGCATTATCTGGATTTGTAAAGGTGAAATTAGGATAAGCAATTTGTGTTAAATATGAAATGGCAATGTACATCGATGCGGCAATTAATACAATCAGGAAAATGGCTTTAGGAATCGTTTTTTTGGCATCAATTGTTTCTTCTGCCATAGTCGTAACCGCATCAAACCCGAGAAAGCAGAAGCAAATGAGCGCCGCGCCTGAAAATACAGCGCCAAATGCGACATGGTCTCCGAAAAATGGTGCAAGCGAGAATAAAGAGCTTGTTCCAGTGTCGCCGATGATAACATCTTTAACAATCAGCGTACAAAAGAGAAGAATAAAGCCGATCTGCACGAGGACAGATATTCCGCTTACACGTGCAGCAGATTTAATGCCGACAATATTCACAATGGCAAGGACAACATTCATGACGATGATCCAGACGAAAATCGGGATTGCCGGAAACTCTGTATTCATAAAAATGCCGAATGTCAAAACGGCAATAATCGGTGAAAAAATGTAATCCATCAACAAAGCCCAGCCGACTAAAAATCCAACTTTCGGATGAATCGCTTTTTTCGTGTATGTGTAAGCAGAACCTGAGGTCGGATATGCTTTAACCATACGGCTGTAGCTATAGGCAGTAAAGAAAATTGCGATAAATGCTGTCACATATGCAGCAGCCATCATTCCACCTGCCGCTTCAAATGCGACGCCATACACCGTAAAGAAAATCATCGGTGTCATCCAAGCAAGACCCATAAAAACGACTTGGTGCAGCTTTAGTGATTTGACCAGTGCCTGTTGTTCGTTCATGTTCATTCACCCTCTTTTCCGGATTTGTCGGAAAAATAAAAAACCCGGGAGAATTTTATAAAAAAATTCTCCCGGGCTTTTATCCCTCCGTGTATACAGTAAAACTGTACGCTCTCTCTCGGACCAGACGTTTTTCAACCGGAACCCTAGAGAGCAATTTTGTTCTCGATTACGATAATGAGAGCCTGTATGTGTTTGATATTCCGGAGTATACGTTGAAAAAAGAAGAGGTGCAATAAACATGTTAGATTTTATAACAAAATATTTTGACGAAAACCATTTCTGCTCAACACCATATCTTTTTTGTGTGTAAAATGAATATATGGTACTTACACGGAGGATGAACGAAATGAAACAATCAAAATGGAGCGCATTGGGCTGGATTTCGACCGCGGTTTTATTTGCCTTAAGCCTTTGGTTCAGCGCCTCAGTCGTTATTGATGAATTAACAAAGGTATGGGGGCTGACAGATGCAGCGAAACCTTGGATATCCGCGGCCGTGCCGGCGGGATTTACGGCAGGCGCGTTAACCAGCTCCTATTTTGGCTTGGCAGACCGCTTTAATGCGCGAAAGTTATTTATGGTATCCGCTTTGGCCGGGGCAGTGCTCAATAGCATGCTTTTATTTGCGGACAATGCCTTTCAAGGTGTGTCTCTGCGCTTTTTGACTGGTGCGGCACTTGCGGGCGTCTATCCGACCGCTGTGAAAGTGCTGACGCTTTGGTTTCCGAAGCGGCGGGGTCTTGCAATCGGTATTGTGATCGGTGCGTTAACGCTCGGTTCGGCGCTGCCTCACATGCTTGCGCTGATCGCGTCAGATGTAAATTGGGAAATTGTGATTGGTATGAGCTCAGGGTTATCCGCTTTTGCAGCGATGATCATGATCGGTTTTGTCAAAGATGCGCCTCAGCAAGGAACAGCATCTATTTTTTCGTTCAACATGATCAGCAAAGTCGTTCGCAATAAGCCTGTCATGCTGGTGAACTACGGTTATTTCGGCCATATGTGGGAATTGTACGCGATGTGGACGTGGCTGCCGCTTTTTTTGGCAGCGGGCGGCTCGGTCCGTTCTTCCTTGTTCTCATTTTTGGCGATCGGCCTGGCAGGCGCAGCCGGTTGTGTAGTCGGAGGTGTATTAGCAGACAAAGTAGGACGAGCCCGTTTAACAATATGGTCAATGGGCATTAGTGCCGCCTGTTCAATGTTAATTGGATTAGTGTTTGGACAATCGGTCGTTTTAACGATCATTATTGCAATGATTTGGGGATTTTCTGTTATTGCGGACTCCGCCCAGTTTTCTGCAGCGGTCTCTGAATTTGCAGAAACGGAATATGTCGGCACCGCGCTGACATTTCAAATGAGTATCGGATTTCTGATCACAATTCTATCTATTAACCTTATTTCTTTCCTGCAGCCTTACATGGGGTGGGAGTGGGTATTTATTCTACTTGGAATCGGTCCTGTTTTAGGAATGGTAGCGATGACTAAATTTAAACGTTATGAAAAGCAGCGTTTATAACAAATCTTAAAGTTTCCTCTTTATTCAATTAATATTCATTTCGGAAAGAAATGCGCGGAACAGCCGCCATCTACTCGCTGCTTCCTGCGGTTGAAAAAGCAGCAGTCAATAATAAACTTATCTCTATCATCGTTTTGTTGATTCTTCTGGTATGAGTTTGTTATTAAATATCGTGCATTCACTCAACGAACAAAGAAAATTGTGAATGTAAAAGAAAATGTTCAAATCGTCTTTGATTTACTTCAGATCCCGGATATTCTAGGAGAAGATACGTTTATCTAACCAATTAAATATGTTGTTAACTGCCATGCGGTCATAGACTAAGCATGGTTTTTTTCTGTTCAAAAAGGAAAAAGCGCTATCAACAGCGAATTGAAGAAAGAAACAGGGGAATCTGGAGAAAGAGGAGGGAGGCAATTGACAGATGTATTACCTAACCAAACCAATCGGGCCATCGTAGAAAAAGAAGAAATGTATCGGAATATTGTTGAATATTCAGTCGAGGCGATTGTTATTCATGTTGATTATGAGATTGTGTATATTAATGAGTCGAGTGCTGCTTTTTTTCGTGCGTCAAAAGAATTGTTAATCGGCAGAGATGTTCTTTCTGTGTTCCAGCCGGCATCACATGAGATGATTAAAAAGCGTATTCAAAAAGGCATGACTGGCAATGAACTGGCGCCGCTCATCGAAGAGAAAGTGATTCGGGCTGACGGTACAATGGTGGAAGTGGAGCTTTACTGTCGTCCAGTCATATTTGGCGATCGAAAAGCCATGCAAACGGTCTTCCGGGATATTTCCATCCGCAAAGAAACGGAAAAAATACTGCGCGACCGGGAAAAACTTGCTTCAATTGGGCAAATTACAGCAGGGATTGCACATGAAGTGAAAAACCCGCTAACAGCGGTGAAAGGATTTTTGCAATTATTGAAAGAATCTCATTCACACCCGTATCTGCAAACGATGGAAAATGAACTGGACAAAGCGCTCATGACACTGCAAAATTTATTGCAAGTATCGAAACCGGACCTGCAGGATGAACCGCTCGTGCCGATTTATTTTTACAAGGAACTGGAATCGTTAATGCTGTTGTTTCAAGACAAACTGTATAATGTAGAAGTGGAAATGGACTTGCGGGATCCCGAAAAATGGATTCTTGGCAAAAAGAACTTATATTTAAAAGCATTTTTTAATTTAATAAAAAATGCCCTGGAAGCGATTAGTGAAAAAGGAAAAATTAAAATTATTCATTACTGCGAGAATCAGTGGATTCATATTCAAGTCACGGACACAGGAGTCGGGGTTCCGAAAGAGAAGTTGAATATGCTGGGCACACCTTTTTTCTCAAGCAAAGCGGACGGGACGGGACTTGGCCTGACACAGGTATATACAACTATTCACGAACATGGCGGCCATATTTCGGTTGACAGCAAGCTTGGAGAAGGCACAACCTTCTATATTCGCTTGCCGGTTAATAGATAACAAACAGGAGAGTTTATCATGTTTTTAATCAAAAAAAAAGAACGCCATGAACGACTCACCGCATACGGAGGGTCGGACACAAGTGGCGCAGCCGTCCAAACTGAATTGGACGGTTTTTTTATGAAATTAAGAAAGTGTATATCTTTAGACAGTGTCCAGCTTCAGGCGCCATTGGCTCGAGGGCTCACAGGATGTGAGTCAAGAAGGCATTGCAGCAGGATGCTGTGCTCTTAGTCTTTGCTTCAAAAAGCCAAGCCCTTCTGGAGGCACAAAACGCCTCCGCCAGTGCTCGTCTAAAGCTGTGCGCCTTGCGCTTTTCTTATGAACAGCCATCAATGCCGCAAGACTGGCCATCCATCAGCAGTGTCACTTTTTTCGTTTGTTTTTTTCGTTCTTGTTCAATGATTTGCTCGAGTGCTTCTTTTGAGCGAATACCAGACACCTTTGTGCTTCCGATCATAAATGTCGGCACAGCTGTAATCTCTGCTTCATTATAAGCATGATCCAACGCTTTTTCGTGCGCCTCTTTATACGTACGATTTTCAATTGCTGCACGATATGCTCCTTCATCTAAGCCAATTTCACCGGCAAGCTTTGTCAACACATCCACATCGCCAATGTTCTGTTGTTCCTGAAAAAAAGCACGCAGCATCCGATCGTTGTACTCATTTCCTTTGTCGTTTGCTTTCGCAAATTGATAGCCTTCAAACGCAAGGTGCGTGTAAGGCTGAGGTGATACATTCGGCAGGACGATTGGAATCCCCATTTCTTTTGCGAGCGGGTATACGGACTGCTTCCATGTCGTCTGCAGGTAGCTGTCTTCCGGACGAAGTGTTTCATTTGGATACGGACGCAGTTCATACGGCATCCATTCGACTTCTATATCGTCTTTTCCTTCAATTGCCTCATAAAGCGGCTGTTCCGCCAAAAAACAAAATGGGCAGACATAATCGGAGTACACATTGATTTTTACAGTCAAAATGAACCTCTCCTTTCCTAATCCTTGCAGTTGATTATATAGCGGCGGCGCGTCTCCGTCTAACCATCTGCTTTGGATAAATTGTTTCACGTGAAACAAAAAAAGATGCGCAGATGGCATCTTTTATAAATATTATTCAGAAGGCGGCTTTATGCTTCCGCGTCTTCGTTCTTCTTCTTCCGCAATAATTTCATTGTCTTCCGCATTATCACGTGTTACTTTTTGCGTTAAGATCGCACCAACCGCCACAAGAATCATAACGGCAATATAATAACCTTTTTCGTTAAGCTCCATGTCCGCGTTGAAAAGACCGATCGAAAACAAGGCAACACCTGCAATCAATGTAAAATAGGCCAAAAACGTAAAAGCTGGGGTATTTCTTCTCCGGTATCGCTGCATATTGTTTCCTCCTGCATGAAAGGATTAGTACTAGATACTAATACTATACCATAATTTTCTGAAAAAGAATATTAATGTCATTAAAAATGAAAAAACTCTATAATAAAGAAGAAAAAGGGAGGAATACATAGATGGAAAAATTGAAAATAGCCAACATTCCTGGCGATGGGATTGGCACGGAAGTTGTCGCAGCCGCAACAGATGTTTTGAAAGCGGTATCAGAAATTCACGGAGGATTGACGTTTGAATTTACAGATTTCCCGTGGAACTGCCACTATTATTTGAAGCATGGGGCGATGATGCCGGAAGACGGGATGGACCAGCTTACTCAATTTGATGGTATTTTCCTGGGAGCAGTTGGCGATCCGAATCTAGTGCCGGATCATGTATCACTATGGGGTTTGCTTATTAAAATCCGTCGAGAATTCGAACAGTCGATTAACCTCCGTCCCGCGAAAGTGATAAAAGGCATTCGCTCGCCCCTTCTCAATCCTAAAGACTTTGATATTATGGTCGTCCGGGAAAATAGTGAAGGTGAGTACAGTTCAATTGGAGGCAACATGTATCAGGGCGACGACGAAATCGCCATTCAAAATGCAGTTTTTTCACGAAAAGCAACCGAGCGTGCAATGCGTTTTGCATTTGAACTAGCGCAAAAACGGAGCAGCCGTGTGACGAGTGCAACTAAATCAAACGGGATTATTTACTCGATGCCGTTCTGGGACAGTGTGTTTGAAGACGTGGCAAAAGACTATCCGCACATCGAGACCGACTCGCGGCATATTGACGCATTGGCGGCCTTTTTTGTGACGCAGCCGGACCGGTTCGACGTCATTGTCGCCAGCAACTTATTCGGAGATATTTTAACCGACCTTGGCGCGGCGATTATGGGCAGCATTGGCATTGCGCCGGCCGCTAATATTAATGTGAACGGAAAATACCCGTCCATGTTCGAACCGGTTCATGGATCCGCACCGGATATTGCGGGTAAAGGAATGGCCAATCCAATCGGGCAAATTTGGACAGCCAAAATGATGCTCGACCATTTTGGCGAAGAAGAATTGGGACGCGTGCTGCTTGATACAGTAGAAAGTGTAACAAGCGACGGGTTCTTAACACGTGATATCGGCGGTAAGCATACGACGAAAGAAGTAACAGACGAGATTATCGCCCGGCTGAAAGTAAGATAAAAAGGGGAATCCAAAATGAAAGGGCTGTGCAAAAGGAACTCACTTTTGGCACAGCCCTTTTTTAAAAATAGGCTCTGTTATCGTTTGTTGTTGATTTTAGGACCAAATAAATAGCCACCTAGTTAAGTGGCTATTTATGCATCTATTGAACTATCGCACCTCGTTAGCTCAATAATGGAACAGACGATTGTTATTTCAGACTTAATTCATAGTGATAAAATTGCGAATCCCGAACATATCCATTTCTTTCGTATAGTCTTTGGGCAGAATAATTATCTGGTGCTGTACTCAAACTAATACTTTTAGCACCTGTTTCAATAGCGAAATCTTTAGCTTTATGTAAGAGTATTTCTCCTATTCCTTGTTTTCTAGCTTCTGCATCTACATATAAGTCATTTAATATCCAAGCTCTTTTCATAGATATGGATGAAAATGTAGGATAAAGTTGAGTAAAGCCTACATACTTTTGTTTGTCTTTAACAACAAATATAACGGATTCCTTGCTTTCTATACGTTCTTTTATATAAGTTTTAGCACCTTCTAAATCGGATTCTTGTTGATAAAACATCCGATACAAATTAAATAAATTTGACACGCCTTCTAAATCCTCAATTGTCGCTTGAAATATTTTCATAATTTCCCCCATCGTATAAACAATTCACTTTATCAAATAATATTATACGAAATTTGGATTTTTCGATATTAAATTATCCTGCCCCGTTAGCCATCCATGCAGCGCAAGCATTGCACCACAGATTATGTAAGGCAACTCGTTCTTACATGGGAGCTTAATAAGAAAATCAACAGTCAAGTTTAACAGAGCTTTTCGTTTAAATCCGTATCCAGTGCATAGTTAATAACCAAATTCCAGACTTTTAGCTGGCACCCCTTTTCTTCGGCAAAATTCAGTGCATCCTGGAGGTCCTTCCATATCTTTTTTATGGCTGCTTTTGGCGTGGTGGAAGAATATTTTCCATACATCGAATAAATAACAATATCGCTGCCCTTTTTTTTCATTTCATGCCAATCTATTTCTTATACCCATCGATGCGCCGGTTCTTTGATATTCTGGTCATCCGATACTTTGGGTCACACAATATCAACAAAAATTGCGCATGTTCTTCAAACTCGACCCCTGTAAAAGAAAACAGTTTTTTCTACCATATTCAGGTACATTCTTTGGGATAAGTCCCTCATGCGGAACCCGCCTCCTTTTTTAGTGGCAAGTATAGTATCCTATCCGGTTTATCACCGAAAGGAACAGGCAGGTAGCCGCATGAATGTAGAACAAGCAGTTTTTGTCCAAAAGCATTCAGTTCATAAAAAAAGAATCGGAAAATATCGATTCCAGCTGTGTGTAGTAAATCATTAATTCCAGCTTTTTTCCTCTCTTCCAATCTAAACAATAGGGAATTAAGGTCTGACGTGCCAACTACCGCCGAGTACAGAGGATATTTCTATTGGGATAATAATTTCAGGATGCTTTCGGTATTATCGTCCAGCAGCATGAGCTGAGAGAAGACATCGCTTCTCATTTGAACAAGCTCTCTTTTGTCTTTTGGTGCTTTTTCTGGAATATATAGTTTCTTTCTCGCTCTATCGAACTGGTCTCGGGAAATTTCCTCACGCTTCAATTTGCCTCGAAGTTCGTGTATCTCCTCCCAATATAAATTAAATGCTCTTTTGTTCATGAAAAGCTGGATAATCTTTAGGGCTGCATCATAATAATCCATTGCTTCGAAGTACAAGTCTGAAACCTGGTCAGGAATGCGGAGCACGGGTAGAGACTCTACTTGTTTCTTATTCTGCTCAATATAGTAGCCTAGTTTTAAATGAAGCTCTTTATCCAGTTCCGCGTCTTTTTCTCCAGAATGGACATTGGAAAGAATGGTCTTCATCACCCCTTCCGCATCACGAAGAAAATGAATACGCGTATGCAAATCATGGGATAGTTCGTTGTACAAAGTGACTTTGTCTTTTGCTTGTTTCTTTTCTCTTTTATGAATCTCTTTCGCTAACTCGTTTACGAAGCGCTTAGAGGCTCCCAACCACGTTTTTCCCAGCATCCCCTTCACATCCCTTATTTGTTTGTTTCTGCTCTCTATTTTTATTTAGCAAAAAAAATTTCGTAAGTTAGTAATTATTGTTTGAGTCATCTTTACTTACAGAGGACGTTGCAAGGTACCACCCCTTTTATGAAGATGTTTAGAAAATGGGGTTTGATGTATACTTTATGCAGCAATTTCTCGCGGATGACAAAAAATCGGAAAATAAATAAAAACAGAAAAAAAGGCTGTTTTTCAAAGCTATTTTAAGAAAAGGCTCTGTTAAAGTCTAATGTTGATAAAATCTGTGTTGGTTTTTGGTACGCTATATGGACGTACTGTTGATTAACTAAGTGCTGCTATTCTGTTATAAATATATAAGAGAATAATGATACGATAAAAAAACGTAATTTGCCACAACCATAGGGGATAGAAACATGAAGGAGTATTATAACGGAAAAAACTTTTGGGATAAAGAGAATACTTGGCGTCATCAATATCCAATCAATGATGAAATCATTCAAAAAGCAGAATCTATATTAGATATTACATTTCCAGAAACATTCAAACAGTTAATGAAAGAACAAAATGGCGGTCAACTTATGTACCCTTACTTTATGTTTCCTGACAGGCCAGGAAAGTACGAGTTAGATATTGAACCTATCCATTTTGACCAAGATGATGTGAGCCTTATATCATCAGGAGAGTTACTTGAAGAGGTAAAGCTACCGAAGGATTTGATTGTGTTGTGGTGGGATTTTCATCACTGGCTTGTTATGGATTACCGATTTACAAAAGAAAACCCTCCTATCCAATATATACAGGAAGATTACTCAACAGAGAAAATGTCCTGGATATATATCAAAATGGCAGATACATTTGATGATTTCTTAAAACAACTTTTTCGTATAGTGGACTAATTTAGCTCAATTTTTTAGTCAACAGTTTTGGTCTACTGTTAATTAGTAAACGGAATGCAATTATATTGCTTTGACAAGGCAAGTATCTATGACAGAAAGAATAATTAAACTGTTTTATATTCAACTAAGCGGCAGAATTGAGGTGCTGGAATGACATTTCGAATTATAACGTCAATCAGTATGTGGGATGAAAATGGCTGCTACATTGAAAATGAAAATGGCATATTACCAAATATCAACGATGAAGAAGCGGTGGAAGTTACTTTAAGTAACCTGGCAGCTCAAGCAGATGATACGTATTTTGATGGAACAATTACATTTGAAATAAAAGGAAAACCGTTTTATGATAACAGTTTTAGTACGTCAGCACTCTTAATGACGTGGGAAACGCTTATTCGCTTTAAAGACTATAATGTACCTATACAAATAAAGAAAGTTAATCAACAGTATCTGTCAACTAATGCTTAATAGTGTGGAAACCTTCAAATATCAACAGCCAACTTTAACAGAGCCTAAAAATAAAATAGTCAATCTTTGTTACAATAGAAGGAAGAGGCAAGAGGCTGGAGTTGAAAGTATGTTAATTGTATTGATGATGTTTTTGCTGGGCACGCTGTTCGGTTTTATCGGTGCGGGCGGAGCAGGTTTTGTGATTGCGGTACTGACCGTTTTTTTTGGCGTGCCGATTCATATGGCGCTCGGCACATCGCTTGCGGCAATGGCGTTTACAAGTATATCCGGTGCATATAGCCATTACCATGAAGGAAATACCCATGTGAAAATAGGCTTGATTGTCGGTGGATTTGCAGCGGCCGGTTCATTTGGCGGTGCTAAACTGGCGGCAGTCATACCAGAAGAATCCCTGCACTGGCTTACTGCGGGTATGCTGTTTTTATCCGCTTTTTTGCTGTTTATAAAGTTATTATTTTTGAAAGATACATCAAAGCCGGTTGATGAAAAAAGCCATGTAATCTGGATTAAGGGTATTTTTCTGGGCCTGCTGGCAGGTACCTTGTCTGGCACATTCGGAATCGGATCAGCGCCTTTTATTCAAATTGGCCTGATGATTTTGCTTCATTTAACCATCCGGCAGTCGGTCGGGACGACGATGCTCGTGATTGTGCCGCTTGCGATTGGCGGTGGAATCGGTTATTTTTCCGAAGGGTTTATTGATGTCTTCTTATTGCTGAAAGTGCTGATCGGTACCGCATGCGGCGCATACATCGGGGCGAAATTTACGAACATTGTGCCAAAGCCTGTGCTGAAATCGGCCATTATTTTAACGCCGACAGCAGCTGCTGTTTTATTGCTTTTTTAAAAAAATACAGGAAGCTTTTTTTTGTCTTGAGTGAAATAGTAGCGGGCTGACTTAAGCTGGGATATAATGAAGATACATAGTTTAAGAGTTAAAACTATTGCTCATTTTCGGGGCTTATAGAACTCCAAAGGGGAGTAGCTTACAGTTATGTCGACAATACATGGTCTTTTGGCCGCCGGCTTGACTGGCAACAGGTATGTTGTTTGCGAGACCTTTGCCTGCGTGGTAACGGATAATAGATGAAAAAACCTTTGCCGCATCCGGTGAAGGTTTTTTGTTTATTAAAAAGGAGTGTTTCGGATCTGATATTGGGCTGATTTTTGATGATGAATATTATTTTGAAGGGAAGAACAAGTAAGAGTTGGACATAGATAGGCGAAAAAAATTATTATTTTTTATCACGTTTTTAGTAACAGTTAAATTATATACGGCGGGTATTATTACACTGGATCCGCAAAATCCACCGCGAAGTTTAACAATCAGCGCACCGCAGTCCGTTATGGCTGATAAGAGCTATTATAGGATGTGAAGATAAGCCGGCGGGAATGTCCCGCCAGTGTTTTTTGGCTCTTTATCAGCTTTGAAAAAACGCTGGGCAAAAAGGCACTCTATAAACTATAATAAAAGGACAAAATAATCTGAAAAAGGCAAACTTCTCCGAAAGGAAAGGACGCAAAGCTATGAGCCTAAATGCTGAAAAGCATATGGTCGTCAGGCTGCCAGGCTCTCATTCTATGAGTCCAGGCTGACAGAATGGAGGGCTTTTTATGTTGAAAAAAATACGTGCTTCGATTTTGCTGATCATGCTTTTGGCAGCAGGAATTCCGCAGGTTGAGACGGAAGCATCTGTCCCAAACGATCAGGCGACATGGCTTTGGAATCCATGGGTGATTGTCAGTGATGAAGCAGGAACACTCACATTTCTGGAAAGCAAAGGAGTAAATAAAGTATACGTGCAAATTGACCGGGACATCCCTGTGAATGTATACCGCAGTTTTATTGAAAAAGCATCTGCGAAAGGGATACGCATTTATGCACTGGACGGCGCTCCGGATTGGGCGGCACCAAAAGGGTATATAAATCAGAATGAACTTATGAACTGGCTCAGCCGTTATCAAAGTGGTTCAGCAGCCACACAAAAATTCACAGGAATTCACTTAGACGTTGAGCCTTATTTATACAGCGGCTGGGCGACAAATCAAGCTGCGACTATTAAGTCGTATCAATCGCTTTTAACGAAAGCAAAAAGCAGCGCCGCTTCTTTAACATTACCTCTTGAAGCGGATATGCCATTCTGGTTTGATGAAATTTCCTATAAAAATACGTACGGAAAAGGGAAGCTGGCAGAATGGGTGATCGCCAATACAAACAGCGTTACTATTATGGCGTACCGCGACAGCGCGCCTCTTGTTATCGAGGTTGTGAAGAATGAAATTGTTATAGCTGAAAAATATGGAAAATCCCTTGTGATTGGCGTTGAGACTGGTCAAACGAGTGAAGGAGATGCTATTTCCTTTTTTGAAGAAGGTGAAGCCTCAATGAATCAGGAATTATCAGTCGTGCAAAACTACTATGCCCCTTCTAAAGGTTTTAATGGAACAGCGGTTCATCATGTCGGCAGCTGGACGACTATGAACCCGTAATGGTAAGAGCCGTCTTTTTAAAAGACGGTTTTTTCTTTAAAATCATTGTCAAGCATTCAGCTTGTAAACTAGACAGGCAATACATTTAAAGAAACTGTGGAAATGGTGGAAGCCGTGGCGATGCAGTCTAAAGAAGGGTCGGCGGTCATCGAGGAAGTAAGTGCTCGGTCAAAATCAATGGTACAGTTTATTGATACAATCACTTCTTCTGAAATGCTCAGCAACATGGCGTCTGAATTGCAGGAAACGGTTCAAAAGTTTAGATTTTAACGAAAGGGATTTATTTCGTCATCGAGGCGGGATAAATCCTTTTTTATTTTTACTAAAAAAAATTGACTTTTAGTAAAAATAATTTAAAATATAAGTAAAACAGGAGGCGCTTTCATGAAACTGAACCAATTAAAACAAACATTTGAAGAGGTCTTTGGACGACTGGCAGACCGGATCTTTTTTGCGCCGGGGCGGATTAATTTAATCGGGGAGCATACGGATTACAATGGCGGCCATGTTTTTCCGCTCGCGATCACATTTGGCACGTATGCATTGGCAGCAAAGCGAGAAGATGACCAGCTTCGCTTTTATTCAATTAATTTTGACAAGCAGGGTGTTATAGAAGGCTCGCTTCAAGGGCTCGAATACAAAGGGACGGATGGGTGGACGAACTATCCGAAAGGGATGACGAAACTGATAATCGAAGCAGGTTTTCCGATTGATTCAGGTTATGACGTACTATTTTACGGTAATATTCCGAATGGGGCAGGCCTTTCTTCTTCCGCATCCATTGAACTTGCTACGGGTGTTATGCTTGAAGGATTATTTGGGCTGGCGATAGACCGGATCGAGATGGTCAAAATCGGGCAGAAAGTTGAAAATGACTATATTGGTGTGAACAGCGGCATTATGGACCAGTTTACGATTGGCATGGGAAAAGAGGGGGCGGCGATTTGGCTGGACTGCGAAACACTTGAATATGAATATGCGCCAATCGAGCTCCCGGACGCTAGCATTGTTATAATGAATACAAACAAGCGCCGAGAGCTTGCTTCATCCAAATACAATGAACGGCGCGGTGAGTGTGAAGAAGCGTTAAGCAGACTTCAAAAGCAAGTAAATGTAAAGTCGCTGGGCGAGCTGACACCAGAGCAATTTGAACAGCACCGGACAGCAATCGGGGATGCCGTTTTAGAGAAACGAGCGCAGCATGCGGTTTATGAAAATGCCCGGACGATTGAAGCACTGGACAAGCTGAAAGAAGGAGACGTGGAAGCAGTCGGCCAGCTCATGAATGAATCACATCGTTCATTGGAGCGGGACTATGAAGTGACGGGAAAAGAGCTTGACACACTTGTCTACGCAGCTTGGGAACAGCCTGGCGTTATCGGCGCCCGTATGACTGGGGCCGGATTTGGCGGCTGCGCCATTGCAATTGTGAAAGATGAGAATGTGGAATCGTTTATCAGGGAAGTTGGAAACCGGTATAAAGAAAAGTGCGGAATCGAAGCGGAATTTTACATGGCGAACATCGGTGGCGGTGCTCGTGAATTGATGAGGGAGGAAATGGAATGAGTATTGCAGTTGTAGGTGGAGCAGGGTATATCGGATCTCATGCGGTTCGAGCACTGATAGGACAAAATCGTGACGTAGTTGTCATTGACAGTTTGGAAACAGGACACGCGGAATCGGTACCGGATGGTGTTCAGTTTTACACAGGGGATATTCGGGACCGTCACTTTTTAAATAAAGTATTCGAACATGAACAAATTGAGCAGATTGTTCATTTTGCAGCGAACTCACTTGTTGGCGAGTCGATGGAAAATCCGTTGAAATACTATGATAATAACGTATTTGGCACACAGGTTTTGCTTGAAACGATGACTAAACATGGTGTGAAGCACATCGTCTTTTCATCATCTGCTGCGACATACGGCGAGCAAAAAGAGATGCCTATTACGGAAAAAGCGCAAACCGATCCGACAAGTGCATATGGCGAAACGAAGCTGGCGATGGAACGGATGATGAAGTGGTGTAATGCAGCGCATGGAACAAAGTTTGTTTCACTCCGCTATTTTAACGTGGCTGGTGCGAGTGAATCCGGTGTTATCGGAGAAGACCATAATCCGGAAACCCATTTAATTCCGGTTGTTTTGCAGGTGGCCAACGGGCAGCGCGAGCATATTACGATTTTTGGCGAAGATTATCCGACAGAAGATGGGACGTGCATTCGTGATTACATTCACGTTGAAGATTTAGTCGATGCCCATATTTTGGCGCTTGATTATTTAAAAGAAGGCGGCGAAAGCAACATTTTCAATTTGGGTTCCAACCAGGGCTTTTCAGTAAAAGAAATTGTGGAAACAGCCCGCACAGTTACCGGGCACACCATTCCGGTTGTCATCGGTGAAAAACGCGCGGGCGATCCGGCGGTTTTGATCGCTTCTTCCGAAAAAGCCCGGACGACGTTAGGCTGGTCTCCATCCCGAACAGACATTACAACGATTATCGAACACGCCTGGAATTGGCACAAACATCATCCACATGGCTATGAAGGGACGAATCAAGGATGATCTTTGCTTATATGGAGGAGCTTATTTATAAAGCGCAAAAAGCGGGATTAATTGAAAAGCGTGATCATATGTACACAAGAAATCAGCTGCTCGCTTTATTAAAGAGAAATGATTTTACGGAACCTGTTAAGGATGTGTCTGATTTATCAATTCCGGATCTTGTGGAAGGGCTGACTGATGACGCAATTGAACGCGGGATTGTACAGCCATTTTTAGAAGATAAAGAGATTTTTGCGGCGGACATCATGAATATTTTTGTTTCCAAGCCGTCCCAAATTGCCGATATGTTTTGGGAAAGCTATCAAGCTTCTCCACAACAGGCAACCGATTTTTTTTACAACATGAGTAAATCGTCTAATTACATTCAAACAAAGCGGATTGCCAAAAATGTCTCTTATAAAGCCTCAACGGATTATGGAGAGATTGATATTACCATTAATTTGTCGAAGCCGGAAAAAGATCCAGCTGAAATCGCCCGGGCAAAATTGCGCCCGGAACCAGAAACAAATTATCCGAAGTGCCTGCTTTGTGTGGAAAATGAAGGATATGAAGGTCATGCGAATCATCCCGCTCGTGCCAATCACCGGATTATTCCGGCTGCGCTTAGCGGTGAAGAATGGTTTCTTCAATACTCTCCTTATTTGTATTACAATGAACATTGTATTTTATTATCAGGTGAACACCGCGATATGAAAATTGACCGGGCTGGATTTGACCGCCTCCTTGACTTTGTTCGTCAATTTCCACATTATTTCGCGGGGTCCAATGCCGACTTGCCGATTGTCGGCGGGTCTATTTTGACCCATGACCATTATCAAGGCGGCCGGTACGAATTCGCAATGGCGAGAGCGAGAGAAGATATGTCATTTTCAATGGAACATTTTCCGACCGTGGAAGGCGTGACATTATACTGGCCAATGTCTGTTATCCGGCTGAAAAGTGAAGACCAAAGCGAGCTGGCGGCTGCCGCAGATCATGTGTTAACGAGCTGGAAAACGCATGATGACGAAGCGTGTGGCATTGAGTCTTTCACTGGGGAGACCCGCCACAATACGGTTACACCGATTGCGAGAAAGCGCGGCTCGCTGTATGAATTGGATTTAGTGCTGCGCAACAATCGGACAACGGACGAACATCCCCTGGGATTGTTTCATCCACACGCGGACATTCATCACATTAAGCGTGAAAACATTGGGTTAATTGAAGTCATGGGGCTGGCGGTCCTGCCAGCTCGCTTAAAAGAAGATTTAGCCGCAGTGAAAGCTTTTGTTTCTGGTGGAATTGGGCAAGTGAAAGAAGAACATCAAGAATGGGCGGAAGAGCTGCGCAGCGTATATGATGGGCAAGAGAATGCAGAAGAATTCGTCCGTCAAGCGGTCGCCGCAAAATTTTTACGTGGCCTGGAAGACTGCGGTGTTTTCAAGCAAACGAAAGAAGGCAAAGCTGGATTCGTCCGTTTTTTAGAAAGACTTTAAACGATTGGAATGAAAAAAATGGCGACGATAAAAGATATCGCGGCACAGGCAGGTGTTTCGATCGCGACGGTGTCCCGGGTGCTTAATTACGATCCACAGTTGTCGGTGAGCGCGGAAACAAAGCAGAAAATTTTCGAAGCGGCTGAACAACTGGATTATAAAAAAAAGCGGCCGGCTAAAAAAGCCATGCAGGATACGGTAGCGCTCGTGCATTGGTATACTGAAGAAGAAGAGCTAAATGATTTATATTACCGCTCCATCCGTCTTGGGATTGAAAATAGCTGCCGAGAGCACGGGCTTTTTGTTCAAAAAATACTCTACAGCGAACTAGACAGCGTCAGCAGAGGCTCCATAAAAGGCATGATCGCGGTTGGTAAATACAGCAATGCGCAAGTAGAGAAGCTGAGCGAATGGACAAGCCGGATTGTTTTTGTTGATTTTTCACCTGAAAACGAAGCGTTTGACAGCGTTGTAACGAACTTTTCCAAGGTGACGGAAAAAGCACTTAATTGCTTATGGGACAGTGGGCTGCGCCGCATTGGCTACATCGGCGGACGCGAACAGTTCCAGGATAAATCAGGCACTGTGACGGATAGGCGCGAGCAAACATATAAACAATACATGACAGAAAAAGGCGAATATCGTGAAGAAGATGTGCTCATCGGGACGTATAGCGCCGATGATGGGTATACGATGATGAAAGCCCGTATTGAGAAGAAGAATACTGAGTTGCCGGAAGCTTTTTTTGCAGCCAGCGACACAGTAGCGATTGGCGCATTGCGGGCGATGAACGAAGCACAAATTCAGGTTCCGGATCGTGTCAGCCTCATTGGCGTCAACGATATCAGCGTCTCAAAATACGTGTACCCGCCGCTTACCACCGTTAAAGTTCACACGGAATTTATGGGCGAGACAGCGGTCGGCTTGCTGATCGAGCAGCTGAAGGAAGAACGGATTCCGAAAAAAGTCGTCTTGCCGTCCGAATTAATTGTGCGGGGAACGACGAAATAAATTAGCTGCTAAGCATTTGAAGGCTTTTTTAAAAAGAAATTTGAAGTGCCAGGGGCGGTATAATTAAATTAGGGGCGGTTTACTGTACTCCAGGGGCGGAAAAAATTTTTACCGCTCTAAGAACAGCAAATATCGCCCAAAAATAAAAAGTACCGCCCTTAAGCAAAGAGCTGCCTCCAATTATAGGAAGCAGCTCCTTTTGTCATTCGGCTAATTTATCCGCAAATGCTTTCACATACGGAGGAAGATCCGGCGGACGGCGGCTCGATACAATGTGGCCGTCTACTGTGACCGGCTCATCATGCCATGTCGCGCCGGCATTGGTCATATCATCTTTAATGCCCGGAGTACTTGTCACGTTTTTCCCCTGCAAAATATTCGCTGAAATCAGCACCCAGCCGGCGTGGCAAATTTGCCCGATCGGCTTTTTCGCCGCGTCCATTTTACGAACAAAATCGAGCACTTCCGGATAGCGCCGTAATTTATCCGGCGCCCAGCCGCCCGGTACGAGAATGGCGTCGTAATCATCAGCATTGATTTCCTCAAATGAATACTCCGCTTCCGCCGGCACACCGTACTTGCCGATGTATTTTTTCCTGGCTTCTTTGCCAACAAGATGCACCGTTGCTCCTTCTTCCTGAAGCCGCAAAATCGGGTACCACAGCTCTAAATCTTCAAATTCTTCTTCGACAAGCGCAATGACTTTTTTATCCTGTAGCCGCATCAAAATTCCTCCTCTATTTGTTTCTTTTAGTGTAACAGAGGCCGGACGCATTCAAAAACGATAACACCGGTATTTTGTTATACAAGATAAAGGAAGTATTTACCCGGTGCTGATCCGGATGCAAAAAGAGGGGCTGGTGGAGACGACGATGAAAAAATCGCCAAGCGGCCCGAAGCGAAAGTATATACGATTCCCGGAAAAGGACAGGAAGAGCTGGTGGAGTTTAAAGAAAAATGGTTTGAGCTTTCATCGGCTATGAACCAGTTATTTTAATGGGATGGATGTACTGTCAGCGAAAAGCGAGCAATTTATCGATAAATTTGTACTTATATTTATCGCTGCATCCATTTGGAGTAAAACGTGGTTCAGTATCATCATTCCACTTGTTATGTTTGGGCCGGCATTTTTTATGGAGCGGATTAATGCGAATGAGGAAACCATTTTATACGGTAGTGCCGCAGTGAGTATTATCGCATGTCTTTTCATTATTGTTTGGCCGATTTTTATGAAAGCGAAAAAACAACCGGAACGCTGATTCCGGTTGTTTTTCTTTTAGTTAGTGAGCTTCAATGGTTTCATCATTGTCTTTGCCAAAAAACTGATCAAGCGCCAAGAAAGAGCTGCCTGTCAAAGCAAGAGAAACCGACATCGCAAGCAAAGCAAGATCTAGTTCATAACCGGCCATTTGTCCATTTCCGAGAAAACCGGCTGCAAGTTTTACTTTAAGGATAGCTGCAACCATCACAACCGCCAATAGTGCTGAGAAAATACGCGTGCCGATGCCTAAAATAAGCGCCAAGCCGCCCGCTGTTTCGATAAAGGCAACCGCATAAGCAAGGACGCCCGGCAGTCCAATGCTGTCAAACCAGCCAGCTGTGTTAGCGATTCCCCCTTGAAATTTCACCACTCCATGAACAAAAAACGTAATTCCTAAAACAAGACGAATAATAAAAGCGCTCCATTCTGTATAACGATTCATTTTACTTTTCTCCTCCATTATTAATGGCTTGAAACCATTGAATAAGATTTTTTTGTACAGCTTGTGAAACAGCGTGGCCAGACGGATCGATGTGAAAGACCACATCAGCTTCGCGTTTCTTGAAGAATTTGGTATTCGCTTCTCCCCAAGACAGTGGGAAAATCGGATCTGTTTCGCCATGTGAAATAAATAGTGACAGCGGATAGGCTAGCTTCTCCGGATATGCCTCTTGAACGAAAGATGGAATATACCCGCTCAGCGCCGCTGCGCCTTTAATGCGCCCGTTTAATGAAAGACCGAGTGTCATCGCTAAAATAGCCCCCTGGCTAAAGCCCATCGTATAAAGGCGCCCCGGATCAACCGAATAATGACTACAGGCATAATCAATAAAATCCGTAATCTTTTCTACCGTTTCTTCAAATACGGGACGATGTGGATTGCCAAACCCTTGAATGGTGAAAAAAGCGAACCCGGGCGGCTGTGAAAGCGGACCGCGTATGCTAAACACGTAAACATCTTCAAGTTCATCCAGCAGAGGCAAAAGATCCTGCTCATTGCTTCCAAGGCCGTGCATTAAAAAAATGGCTGGATATTGTCTTCCTTCTTCCACTTGAGCAGGCTGGCGAAGCGCATAGTGCATCCTATAAAAACCTCCTTTGTTTTCTTATATGAATAATTGTTTATTATAAGATAACAACATTCAGGATAGAACGTCAAGTATTTTTTTGTTAATATGTAATTAAGTTTTCTATTAGTAAACAAGGAGCGAGACATTCATGGACATTGGATCAACCATTCGAGCCATTCGAAACCGAAAAAATATTACAATTGCCCAGATGAGTGAAGGGACAGGCTTATCAAAAGGGTTTATCAGCAATATGGAGAACAACAATACGTCACCTTCCATTCAATCGCTGCAGGCAGTGGCGCAGTTTCTTAACATTCCACTGCCTTATCTGCTTTTAGAAAAAGAACAGAAGATGAGGGTAGTCCGTAAAGAAGATCGCGAATATACAACGTATTCAAAAGAAAAAATTAAAGTAGAGCATTTAACGTCTAAAGGGGGATTGACGATTCAGCGGGTTGAATTTCCGCCCGGAGCCTCAACGGGAGATGCCTCCCACGCCCACGAAGGAGAAGAATGCCATCTTGTGCTGCAAGGAAAGATTTTAGCGGAGCAGGGAGAAGACTCGGTTGTTCTTGAGGAAGGCGATGCCTTCAGCTGGAATGCGTGCGTGCCGCATTTTGTTCAAAACGTTGGAGAAGGTACCGCGATTGTGCTTATTGCCGTTTATACGGACGGCGAGTCTGCGGATGTGCTATGAAGGGAAAGAAAAAAGCTGTCTCAATTTGTATTTGAGACAGCCTTTTTTCAGGTGAATATTATTGAACAACTTCCTCGCCAGTCAATTCAATGTGCCCTTCACCCCAGGCGCACATCGCATCTAAAATCGGGCGGAGCGACCAACCGTATTCGGTTAATGAATATACAACCTTTGGCGGAACCTGCTCAAAGACGGTCCGGTTCACGACGCCGTCTGATTCAAGCTCACGCAGCTGCTGCGTGAGCATTTTTTGCGTAATGCCAGGCATTAACTTTTTTAGCTCACTCGTACGCTTTTCTCCTTTAATTAAATGGCACATAATGACGACTTTCCATTTACCGCCGATGACATCGAGTGTCGCTTCAACCGGAATATTGTATGCCACGCTGTTTTCCTCCTTATAGGCACTAAAAAGTACCTGCATTACTTTAAAGTACGTACTTCTCTTTTTGTTTGATTGCTTTCATAATAGCATACACAGGAATGAAACAAAAGATCATAAATGACTATAGGTACTTTAAAGTTCCTATGATACAAAAAAGTACGTACTTTTTATTTTGGGTTTTACCATTCGTAATGATCTTTACAAAGAGACGGCAAGGACCCGCCGCTCTAAAAACAAGGAGGAATAAAAAATGAGTCAAACACTTCATGCATCTTCTACTCAAGAAAATGCTTCATCAAAAAGTACACTCGCCTTATGGGCACTAGCAATCAGTGCATTTGGAATTGGAACAACCGAATTTGTTCCGGTTGGACTGCTTGCATCCATTGCGGGCGACTTAAATATTGGGATTACAATGGCTGGGCTGTTAATTTCCGGCTATGCGATCGGTGTTGCCGTCGGTGCGCCTGTGCTGACCGCCTTAACGAACCGGATGAGCCGGAAATCGCTGCTTATGTCATTAATGGCTGTCTTTATTGTCGGAAATATCGTGGCAGCAACAGCTGCTTCGTTTGAAATATTAATGATCGCCCGTTTTATTACCGCGTTTTCACACGGTGTCTTTTTTTCCATTGGAGCAACGATTGCGGTGCAGCTTGTGCCTCCTCATAAAAAAGCGAGCGCAATTGCGTTAATGTTTACCGGCTTGACTGTTGCCACCGTCACAGGTGTTCCACTCGGCACGTTTATTGGTCAGACATTCGGCTGGCGGGCAACGTTCTGGGGTGTGGCGCTGCTTGGTGTTATATCAATTGTGGCAGTTGCCCTGTTAATGCCAAAAAATTTAAAACAGTCACCGCCGGCTAAGTTTTCGGATATGTTCCGTCTTATGACAAATAAAAATATAGTAATAGGGCTCGCGATTACTGCACTCGGGTACGGCGGCACATTCGTGGCGTTTACGTATTTAACACCGATTTTGCAGGATGTAACGGGCTTGAAACCTGGAATGATCAGCATTGTTCTGCTTGTATACGGGGTTGCGGTGGCGATTGGCAATGAAGTCGGCGGACGGCTTGCCAATCACAATCCAGTTCGTGCCTTGTTTTGGATGTTTATCGCGCAAGCAGCCATTCTTATGATCATGTCTTTCATGATTCCGTTTAAAATTGCCGGGCTGATTGGGATTATATTAATGGGGCTCCTCGCATTTATGAATGTGCCCGGCCTTCAGTTATACGTTGTTCAGCTGGCAGAGAAATATGTCCCTTCCGCAGTGGACGTTGCTTCCGCGTTAAACATTGCTGCATTCAACATTGGCATCGCAGCCGGTGCAACGATCGGCGGACTTGTCGTTGATTCCATCGGTTTGGTCCATACGCCGTGGGTTGGCGGGATAATGGTTATGGGAGCGATTCTCTTAACCGCTCTATCGTCCAAATTAGAAAAAGAATAATAAAAAACAGAGTCCGGATTTATGTCCGGACTCTGTTTTTATCCATGTACTTTTTCAAGCTGATGCAGCTTTTTGTCCAAAATAAAATTGCCAAATGGAATAAATGCCACAATGACAGCTAGAATCGGCCAAATGAGGTTCCAGCGCGTTTTCAAAGTCACATAGGCAATGATGATACAGTACGTAATAAATAGTGCGCCGTGTATGGACCCGACGATGCGGACTGCTTCCGGAATATCAAACCAGTATTTCATCGGCATCGCAATAAATAAAAGAACAAGCAGCGAGATTCCTTCAAAATAGCCCGCAAACCGCAGCTTGCCAACAGTTGTTTTTAACATAAATGCCTCCAATATAGGGATATCGTTTCTTTAAGGATAGCGGATGCATGGACAGAATTCACGTTTTTCATTGACTGTTCACGAGATTGTCAGTCTTTTTTCAAAAGTTCAACTTCAACCGGGAAAATTGATTGTCTTACTAAATTTCTAGAACAAGAAAAAGGCAAAGAAGAGAAGCCTCCTATTTGCATGCAAAAAGACGGAAAGAAAAGCTATCTCTCCGTCTTTTTACTTTAATAAGGATGCCACATAATCTCTTTTGCTTTATTAAACCGCCGTTCAACTTCTTTCCAATTGACAGTCTTCCACCAGGCATCAACATATTTAGCGCGCTCGTTTTTATATTGCAGATAATAGGCGTGTTCCCAAACATCTAAAACAAGCAGTGGAATAACATCCCATTGAGTCAGGTTCTGATGTTTTTCAGCCGTTAAAATCTCTAAACGATGAGAACGGGGAGACCAAACGAGAATCGCCCAACCGGCACCTTCTACATTTTTTGCTGCTTCTGAGAAGTGCTTTTTAAACTGCTCAAAGCTTCCAAAAGCTTCAGTTATTGCTCTGTTGAGGTCACCTGATGGGTTGCCTCCGCCATTCGGGCTCATAACTGTCCAAAAAATCGTGTGCAGGTAATGACCGGCACCGTGAAACGCTGCTTCTCGTTCCCAATGTTTAATTAAGCTGAAATCGCCGCTTTTACGTGCTTTTTGCATTTCCAGCTCTGCTTTATTAAGTCCGTCTACGTAGCTTTGGTGGTGCTTATCGTGATGAAGCTTCATAATTTCTTCTGAGATTACAGGCTCTAAGGCATTATATGCATAAGGAAGTGGAGGCAGGCGATGCCCTCCGATTGGAACGACTTGATGTTTTTTACTTTTCTTCTGAGTGGGCGCTAATTCAGACGGACGTAATAAGAGATTGAGCTGAGCATATAAAGCTGCTGCCTTATTGCCTAGTGCTTGGTAACCCAGTTTCGGATTTTCCTTTTCTACTTCTTTTTTTAATGAAGAGAATGTCTTTTCCCATTGCTGTAAAGCCTTTTCGTCAACATGACCTGCTTTTTCCCGTACGGATTTCCAGTGGTGCTCAACCTCTTTACACCAATTCAATAAAGATATCTGATACGCTTTTTCATGTGAAAACACTTATTTTACCTCCTCCATGTGCCTTTTAACAGGTTATGAGCTAAAGATGATTAGTGTTAAAAAAAGCATGGAGGAAGTGTGGATCGCTTGATTTTTTCTTTATTTATATTTGGTTTTCATTAACCGCATTGAATTCAAGACGACAATTAACGTGGAGCCAACGTCAGCAAAAACCGCCATCCAAAGAGTGAGCCAGCCCGGGATAATAAGCAGCAGCGCCAGGAGCTTCAGGCCGAATGCAAACGCGATGTTCTGCTTGATGACGTGTAATGTTTTTCGGCTGAGCGCGATCGTATAAGGAAGCTTCTCCAAATCATCGGCCATGAGGGCAATATCGGCCGTTTCAAGTGCGGTGTCTGTTCCCGCGCCGCCCATGGCGATGCCGACAGAGGCACTGGCTAATGCCGGGGCATCGTTAATGCCGTCACCGACCATTGCGACATGTCCGTGCTGCGCTCGCAGCGATTTGATCACGTCCAGTTTATCTTGGGGCATGAGCTCTGCCTGCACGTCGGTTAGTCCAAGCTGTTTGCCAATGGAGGCACCGGCCGCTTTGTTGTCGCCTGTCAGCATGACCGTTTTTTCGATGCCGATTTTTTTTAGCTTTTGGATAATCGATAAGCTGCTGTCGCGCACTTGGTCCGCTACGGCTGTATAGCCTTTTATTTCTTCGCCGGTTCCAATCAGCATGACTGTTTTTCCTTGCGCCTGCAGCTGAGAAACGCTCTGCTGTACATGTTCGGGAATAGCCAGCATGTCTTCGAATAATTTTGGGCTGCCGATATAATAGACTGTGCCATTAATAGCCGCTTTGGCTCCTTTGCCGGTTAACGACTGGAAATCATCAGCTGTGTACAGCATTGCTTTTTCCGCAGCCGCTTTCCGGAGAATGGCGGATGCAAGCGGGTGCTGGGAAAACGTCTCAAGCGCCGCAGCAACGGACAAAAGTTCATGTTCGGTCATATCAGACAATGAAGCAATATCCGTCACTTCCGGTTTTCCTTCTGTTAACGTGCCCGTTTTATCAAATGCGACAACCTTCAAACGGCCTGTTTCCTCCAAATGAATACCGCCTTTAATCAAGACGCCATTTTTAGCTGCGTTTCCGATCGCTGTTACAATGGCGACGGGTGTTGAAATAACAAGGGCGCACGGACAGCCGACAACGAGAACGGCAAGGCCGCGATAAATCCATTCAGACCAGCCGCCTCCTATGAAAAGAGGAGGAAGAACCGCAACGAGAAGGGCGATACCCATAATAGCGGGTGTATAATATTTCGCGAAGCGGTCGACGAATGCTTGAGACGGAGCGCGCTCTGCCTGTGCCTCTTCGACTAAGTGAATGATTTTTGCAATGGTTGTGTCTTCAGCAAGCTTTGTGACACGCACTTCTAAAAATCCTTCTTCATTAAGCGACCCAGCAAACACTTCATCGCCTGTTTCTTTATGAACGGGGATTGATTCACCTGTAATAGCTGCTTGGTTAATGGATGACTGGCCTTTGATCACTTCGCCATCCATCGCCACTTTCTGACCGGGTTTAATGATCATCGTGTCGCCAACTTGAATGTCTTCGACGGCAATCTGGAACTCCTGATTGCCCCGTTTAATAAGGGCGGTATCCGGCGCAATGTCCATGAGCGAGCGAATCGACTGGCGGGCTTTGTCCATTGAGTAGCCTTCGAGCGTTTCGCTTAACGCAAACAGAAAAACGACAACAGCGCCTTCCCCCCATTCTCCGATGATCGCCGCACCGATAATGGCGACCGTCATAAGCGTTTTCATATCAAATTCAAATCGTACTAAGTTTTTCAAGCCGACTTTAAATAAATCATAGCCGCCAATTAAAATCGAAAGCGCAAAGATCGTGATTGTCACAAGGCTGCTTTCGCCGGCAGGAAAGGTAGAAATATAGCCAAAGATTAGAAAAAACAGCGAGACCATTGTGTTTTTGTTTTCGCGCTTTTGCCAGAACGGAACTTTTTCTTCGTTGAATTTTTCACGCTCTGGGTACACTTTAATGCCGTCAAACGCGCCGGCGGCTTCGAGTTGTTCAACAGATGCATCGCCGACGATCGCAACTTTTGATGCACCAAAATTCAGCTGGACATCTTCAACCGTTTGGATATCGCGAATATTTTTTTCAAACTTGGCAGCGCAATTGGCACACGACAAGCCTTGAAGCCGGTAAACATGCTTTGTTTCTTCACTCATAGCCTCCAGTCCTCTCTGGCATGCTCAAGTGCAATGCTGACCAGCTGGTGAACATGATTGTCTTTTACAGAGTAATAAACCATTTTTCCTTCTTTTCGGTACTTAGCAAGCCCCATGTTGCGGAGCAGGCGCAAATGGTGAGAAGCCGTTGCTGTGGTGGAGCCAATAATTTCGGCCACATCACACACACAAAGTTCCTCTTCAATCGTCAGCGCGTAAACAATTTTCAAGCGGGTTGCGTCCGATAAGGCTTTAAAAAGCAATTCAACACCGCTTACATCTTCTATTTTCGACTGAACACGTCCGACTACATCTTCGTTAAAACAATTGGTTTCACATGTATCATTAACGGGTTTTACGGTCATTCCGCCACCTCATTCAAATAGTTGTTTGATTGTCTATATTTAGTGTATGATGGGGGTAAAAAAAAGTCAATCACACATTCAAATGATTATTTGAATATAAATAAAGAAAGGCCAAAAGGAGTGTGAAATGTGATGGGACATTCTCATGATCATCATCGCCATGGAAGCAATAATAAATCAGCGTTAAAATGGGCGTTTTTCCTAATTGCTTCTTTTATGATTGTCGAGGTCATTGGCGGTATTTTAACAAACAGTTTGGCGCTCATGTCCGATACGGGGCATATGCTGAGCGATGCCGCAGCGCTTGGTCTCAGCTATGCGGCGATGACATTAGGTGAAAAGGCAGCCTCCAGCAAAAAAACGTACGGCTACAAGCGGTTTGAAATTTTAGCGGCGTTTATTAATGGAATCACATTAATCGCCATCTCGGTTTATATCTTTTTTGAAGCATACCAGCGGCTTATGAATCCCCCGGAAGTGGTTAGTACAGGAATGCTCGTTATTTCGACACTTGGACTGGTCGTGAATATCGCAGCGGCATTTATCCTGATGAGAGGGGATAAAGATGAAAACCTTAATGTCAGAAGCGCTTTTCTTCATGTGTTAGGCGATCTGCTTGGTTCGGTCGGCGCCATTTTGGCCGCGCTGCTTATTTTATTTTTCGGCTGGAATATCGCCGATCCGATCGCGAGTATCATTGTGGCCGTTTTGATTATTATAAGCGGGTATCGGGTCGCACGAGATTCAGTTCACATTTTGATGGAGGGGGCACCGTCTAATATCGACTCCGACAACGTAAAAGAGAAGCTTCTCTCATTACATGAAGTCCAAAGTGTTCACGACCTGCATATTTGGTCTATTACATCTGATTTTCCGGCGATCAGCTGTCATTTGGTCGTAAAAGAAAGTGAAGACGAGCAGATGGTTCTTTCAAAAGCAAAAAAAATGCTGCACGATGAATTTGAGCTGCATCATGTGACCATTCAAATTGATAAAGAAGGAATCGCGGGCTGCGAAACTTGCAATTAAGAAAGTGTGAGAAAAGTGCTGTATTCAATGATGATGTTTTTATTAGCCGGCTTGGCAGAAATCGGCGGTGGCTATCTTATCTGGCTTTGGCTCAGGGAAGGCAGGCCATTTACGTGGGGAATTGTTGGCGGTGTCGCGTTAGCATTATATGGGGTCATTGCAACGTTTCAAACATTTCCTTCATTTGGCCGTGTTTACGCTGCTTACGGCGGTGTGTTTATTGTTTTGTCCGTTTTATGGGGATGGGGTGTCGACAAAAAAGCACCGGATCTGTACGATTGGATTGGAGCAGGCATCTGCCTCGTCGGTGTAGCAGTTATGCTTTGGGCACCGCGGCATTAAGAAAAAGAAAAAAAGCTGGAGAAAAATTCCTCCGGCTTTTTTCTATTTCACATCTGCTTCCTGCAGGCATCGATCAAAACATGTGTTGCACGCTTCTAAGCACTTCAGACAAGCTTGAATACACTCTTTTACATGTTGTTCGTTCATCCCAATTCCTTCTTCTTTTAACCGTCTCCTTTTTCTTTACACACAAAAAACAAAATCCATAGATTCTGCACATTTCCCAGGTACAGTAAAAGAAAACACCTACATGAATGGGGGAAATGAACATGAAAAAAGCATTTAAAGGACTGGTTTTAACCGCAGCACTTTCAACAGCGCTTGCAGCATGCAGCAAAGATGAAACAGACAAGATGGACGGCATGGATCATGAAAATATGAATCATGAAAACACGGATAAAAATATGGGGAATTCGCAAGGAAGCACTGAAGTCTCCAATGATCTGCTTGCTCAATTTGCGGCTGCGCCGGAGACGATGAACGAAAACGCGGCGGAAAATGTGCAGGTCATGAATACAAAAAACACAACGCGTCTTGACGCACAGGACCCGGTGCGAGCATCTGTTCTTGTATCGCAGACGATTTGGCCGGCAACACACACAGAAAGCCAGCCGGGCACGGTTATTTTAGTACCGGATGACAGCTGGCAAATAACCTTGGCAGCGGCAGACCTCATTCATCATCCAAACAACGGACCTATACTGGTTACCGATAAAAATGAATTATCAACGGATACATTAAATGAAATCAAGCGGCTTAACCCAAAAGGCAATGAAGAAGGCACGCAGGTGATGATCATGGGCGACTTATCGGAAGGGGTAAAAAGCCAGCTTGAAGGCTTTCAAGTAGAAGCGATAGAAGAAACGGACCCGGCCCAGTTTGCGGCGGCTGTTGATGAAAAATATGCATCCGTTTCAGGAGACGAGTATCCGGAAAGCGTAATTATCGTCTCAGCGGACGAAGCAGCAAAAGCTTTCTCCATCCCTGCTATTAACTGGATTGCCCATATGCCGGAGCCGGTTCTGTACGTGACGAAAGGCGGGATTCCGGAAGCAACAAAACAAGCGCTTGGGCAGCGTGAAAATGCGTCGCTTTATTTACTCGGACCGGATTCAGTTATTTCAAAAGAAATTGAAACAGAACTGAATGAATATGGGAAGGTGACGAGAATCGCAGGAGAAGACCCGGTATCAACTTCCATTGAATTTGCCAAATTTAAAGATGAAGAAACATCATTTGGCTGGGGATTAACCGAGCCTGGTCACGGTGTATCGTTTGTTTCGAGCGCGACACCCGATTTAGCGCTGGCGGCCGCTCCATTTTCCCATTTAGGCAAACATGCGCCGGTTTTATGGCTTGAAGAAGGGAAAGTAACGGAACCGGTCTATGATTTCCTTGCCACGATCAAGCCAACGTTTGAAGAAGATCCGACGCAGGGTCCGTACAATCATGGATTTATTGTTGGCGGACAGGATTCTATTTCATTTGAAACACAAGGTATTCTGGATGATAAGCTGGAAATTGTGCAGGCGGACGGCGAAGGGCATGGCAGTCACTAACAAGCACCTGATTATGCAGGCAGGCTTGAATCGTACTACACTTGTAGTAACCGGTACACGATAAGGGGTATAGACAGATGAAAAAATCGATTTTGATTGTCGATGATGAATGGGAAATGAGAAACCTGCTTGCGATTCACTTAAAAAAAGAGTACGACGTAACAGAGTGTGCCAGCGGAAAAGAAGCCGTTTTAGTTATTCAAAAACGGACGGTTGACTTGATTTTGCTTGATGTCATGATGCCGGACATGGACGGCTGGGAAACGTGCCGGGTGATTAGAGAGCGCCATGCAATGCCGATTTTAATGCTGACGGCGAGAAATGAAGTGAAGGATAAAGTACGGGGGCTGGAAATCGGGGCGGATGATTATTTAGTGAAGCCCTTTGATCCGGAAGAGCTGTTGGCGAGAGTGAAAGCCCTGCTTCGGCGCTCTGATGTGCAAACGCCGCTTTCAGAGGACAGCCCGGTTACATTTGGCAATGGTTTTTTTACGATCAACCGGCAAAGCTATGAAGTATTCATAAATGGAGAAAAGCTGGATTTAACGCCAAAAGAGTACGAATTTATTGAAACGCTCGCCCTCAGTCCGAAACGCGTATTTACACGTGATATGCTGCTGGACCGCTTGTGGGGATTTGCGGACCGCCGTGATACGCGGACGGTAGACAGCCATGTAAAAAACATCCGGACCAAAATTCGCGAGGCCGGCACACGATATGATCCGATTCAAACCGTATGGGGCGTCGGCTATAAATTTCAAGAACCGGGGCAGCCATCATGAAATGGAACAGTATTACCGTCAAGCTCGGAGGCAGTATTATCGTGCTGTTTCTGGTCGTATTGCTTCCGCTTATGTATACGATTGATCAACTATTTACGTCGTTTTACACAAATCAGCAGCAAAAGCAGACCGAATATTTTGCCGGCCAGTATTCAGCAATGATTACGGACGTGGAAGATGTGAATTCGTACCATATGTTTGATATGCTGTCCGATTTAATCAATGCTGATTTCCTCATTTTTAACAAAGAAGGGGTCATTTTGCGTTCAACTGCAGGCGCCTCCTTTCAAGAAGGAAGCCGTGTCATGACCGAATTATTCGCTCCGATCGCACAAAACCGGTCTGTCGGGCTTGAGTATACATCGTCCGCACAGCCGCTTTTTTTAGCCGGGAAACCAATTGTTATAGACGGTGAAGTGAACGGCGGCCTGGTTGTTGCATCCAATATGGACGGTGTGCAGCAATCGATTAAGGAAGTCAGAAAATGGCTGTTCGTCTCTGCTGTCGGCGCGCTGTTGATCGCTGTGGGTTTCACGTATTTTATTTCGCGGCGTCTGGCCTCACCGCTTTTGCAAATGGAAAAAGCGGCACGCGACATGGCGCGCGGAAAATTATCGACGGTGCTGCCTGTTACGACAAGAGATGAAGTGGGCACATTGGCTGTTGCCATTAATGACCTTGGACGAGAGCTGAAGCAATACAGGACGAGCCGAAGTGAGTTTTTCGCCAACATTTCACATGAACTGCGGACACCAATTTCGTATATTAAAGGGTATTCGGAAGTGCTCCGAAAAGGCATGATCGAAAACGAAGCGGAAAAACAGCAGTATGCGGCCATTATTGAAGACGAGTCGAAACGACTGACAGCACTGATTAATGATTTGTTTGAGCTGGCCAAAATGGAAGAAGGAAAATTGGATCTGCATCCGGAATGGGTTGAAGTGGATGATGTATTGAAAAGCGCTATCGCCAAAGCCAGACTGAAGGCATCAGAAAAAAAGATCGATGTTATTTTCGACACTTCCAGTGAGTTATTGAAGCTCCACATTGATCCGATCCGGCTTGAACAGGCCGTTTTGAATATCGTTGAAAATGCGATCCGGTACAGTGAAGTGGAAACAAATATTCACATCTACACGCGTACCAAAAAGAGCCGATTTATTCTTTTCGTGAAGGACGAAGGAATGGGGATTCAAGAAGAAGATATGCCTTTTATTTTTGAACGGTTTTACCGGGTGGAAAAATCCCGTTCCCGCGCATCCGGAGGGACAGGGCTTGGGCTTGCGATTGTGAAAAATCTTGTTGAGCGATTAAATGGGGATATTCAAGTCGAAAGTGAAATAGGGAAAGGAACGGAATTTATTTTATCTTTTCCATTGGAACGGAATGCAGGTGAAGAAAAATGAAAAAGATGCTTCCCGCATTTTTTATTTTACTGGGCATTGGCTGTATGACGTTATCCAGCACCGCTTTTCATACCCGTTATCTTGGGCATTATCGAATGGAATCGCTTCTCTGTATTTGTTTGTTTTTGATTGTACCGGTGCTGCCGGCCTTTTTGTTCAAGCAATTTTCGAAAAAAACGAAAAAGGAATAGAGACGCAAGCAAAATGCTTTACATACGATAGGGGGGTATAGTAAATTGTTGTTAAGGAGGCGGATGGGATGGAAGAAATGGACCTTCACGCTTGCGGTTCTCTGTCTGACCGGAAAAGCCATCATTCTGAGGCAACGAAGAAAAACTTGGTGACTCGGCTGAACCGGGTGGAAGGGCAAATCCGCGGCATTAAAGGATTAATTGAAAAAGACGTTTACTGTGACGATATTATTACCCAAATTTCCGCCACACAATCAGCACTAAACAGCGTGGCGAAACTATTGCTTGAAGGCCATTTGAAAAGCTGTGTCGTCGAACGCATTCAAGAAGGCGATGAAGAAATCGTCGATGAACTGCTTGTGACGATTCAGCGATTAATGAAAAAATAATGAAGGGAACGATTGGAATGGAACAAACGATATTAAATGTGCAGGGCATGTCATGCGGACATTGTGTAAAAGCGGTAGAAGGAAGCGTCGGCAAGCTGGATGGAGTTCAGTCTGTGAGCGTTCATCTGGACGAAAATAAAGTAGATGTTCAATACGACGCCTCAAAAGTAACACTCGATCAAATTAAAGAAACGATTGATGACCAAGGATACGATGTTGTGTAAAAAACAAAAGCGTGCTGATCGATATCAGCACGTTCTTTTCGAACAATTTTATACCCTATATGGGTATGGGAGGGGTTATTATGAGTACCCAAACAAAAGAAGCAAATATGCAAATTTCCGGCATGACATGCGCGGCTTGTGCGACCCGGATTGAAAAGGGGCTTAATAAGCTCAATGGTGTGGAGCAGGCAACGGTCAATTTGACGCTTGAAAAATCAAACGTTACGTATGATCCATCCAAAATAAGCGAAGCGGACCTGCAGAAGAAAATAAGCGATCTTGGCTACGACGTCGTGGTGGAAAAAGATGAATTCTCGATTACCGGCATGACGTGTGCCGCGTGTGCAACGCGGATTGAAAAAGGATTAAACAAGCTTGATGGCGTGACGAATGCCAACGTTAATCTTGCATTGGAACGCGCGACAGTCGAATACAACTCTTCTGTTTTATCGGCGGTCGATATTATGAAGAAAGTAGATTCGCTTGGCTACGGTGCGCTGTTAAAAGAAGACAGGGACAAAGAATCCGTTGATTACCGGCAAATAGAAATTAAAAAGCAGACGACAAAGTTTACGATTTCTGCTCTTTTGTCCCTGCCGCTTTTATGGGCGATGGCCGGACACTTTGAGTTTACGTCCGGCCTGTACGTACCGGATCTCTTCATGAATCCGTGGATGCAGCTGGTGCTGGCGACGCCGGTTCAGTTTATCATCGGCAGCCAGTTTTATATCGGGGCATATAAAGCATTAAAAAATAAAAGCGCCAACATGGACGTGCTTGTGGCGCTCGGCACATCTGCCGCTTACTTTTACAGCTTGTACTTATCGTTTCAGTCAATTGGCCATAGCGGTCATGCGCCTGAGCTTTATTATGAAACGAGTGCGATTTTGATTACACTTATTTTGTTGGGGAAATTGTTTGAAGCAAAAGCGAAAGGCCGGTCGTCGGAAGCGATTAAAAAATTGATGGGCTTGCAGGCCAAAACAGCCATCGTTGAGCGGGATGGCACAGAAATCGAAGTGCCGCTTGAGCAGGTTTTAGCAGGTGACATAGTTCATGTCCGGCCTGGTGAAAAAATCCCTGTCGACGGCCGTGTCATCGAAGGGCAGTCCGCAGTGGATGAATCGATGCTGACAGGTGAAAGTCTTCCTATTGATAAAAAGTATGGCGATGATGTTATCGGTGCTACGATCAATAAAAATGGATTTTTGAAAATGGAAGCAACAAAAGTCGGCCGGGATACAGCATTGGCGCAAATTATTAAAACAGTGGAAGAGGCACAAGGATCGAAAGCGCCAATTCAGCGGCTTGCTGATCAAATTTCTGGCATTTTTGTGCCAATTGTCGTCGGTATCGCATTCGTTACATTTCTCGTTTGGTTCCTGCTCGTCGAACCGGGTAATTTCGCCGAAGCACTGGAAAAAATGATTGCGGTTCTTGTGATCGCCTGCCCGTGTGCGCTCGGACTTGCAACACCAACGTCCATTATGGCAGGGTCTGGACGCGCGGCGGAATATGGCATTTTGTTTAAAGGCGGCGAGCATTTAGAAACGGCGCATAAAGTGGATACGATCATTCTTGATAAAACAGGTACCGTCACAAACGGCACCCCGGTTTTAACAAATGTGATTACAAACGAAATAGAGGAAGCAGAACTTCTTGCTTTAACCGGCGCGGCCGAAAAGCAGTCTGAGCACCCGCTTGCCGAAGCGATCGTAACGGGCATTCAGAAAAAGGGCATTACGCTAAAAAAGAGCGAACAATTCGAAGCGATTCCGGGCTTTGGCATTCAATCCGTCGTTGAAGGCAAAGAAGTGCTGGTGGGAACACGCAAGCTCATGAATGAATGGCGCATTGATATTCTTAGCGCGGAAAATCAAATGAACGAGTTTGAAAAAGAAGGGAAAACCGCAATGCTGGTGGCGATTGATGGCCAGTACGCCGGTATTGTCGCGGTAGCGGATACAGTGAAAGATACGTCAAAAGAAGCTGTCCGCCGCTTGAAAGACATGGGTCTTCATGTAAGCATGATGACCGGCGATAACGAACAGACTGCTCAGGCAATTGCCCGCCAGGTCGGCATTGATCACGTCATTGCGGAAGTGCTGCCTGAAGGAAAAGCAGATGAAGTGAAAAAGCTGCAGGAACAAGGCAAACATGTTGCTATGGTCGGTGATGGCATTAACGACGCGCCTGCACTCGCGACAGCTGATATCGGTATGGCAATCGGCACGGGAACAGACGTCGCCATGGAGGCAGCGGACATCACCTTGATCCGCGGCGACTTGAACAGCATTGCCGACGCGATTTACATGAGCAAAATTACGATCCGCAACGTGAAGCAAAACTTGTTTTGGGCGTTCGGCTATAACACGCTCGGCATTCCGATCGCGGCACTTGGATTCCTCGCTCCATGGCTTGCCGGAGCGGCAATGGCGTTCAGCTCTGTGTCGGTTGTGTTAAATGCACTGCGGCTTCAAAAAGTGAAGTTATAAGGAAAAAGGGTGTCCCGAAAGTCAGCTCTGCAGACTTTCGGGACACCCTTTTGATGAGAACGGCGTAATCTTCTAGAATTTCGGCTCATTTCCCGAAATAGATGGCGCGATACATGTGTTATTGCGCCATCGCAGGTCCGTTTGTGTGTTTGAGGCTCTTTTTTTATAAACATATTTATCGGTAAATTACTGATGGATTGCCGGATGAGTGCTTAAGCAAGGGCAGTCCTTGGACGGGCGGCCTTATACCATTGAAAACAAAAGACAACAATAAGCACAAGATCAATGGCATCTCCGCCATAATACATAAGCATACTGCCCGCTTCTGCTTGGACGGCGGGCACCCCTGCAGGCGGATGGACGTAAAGGTATTTCGATAAAATGCCATGTCCGGCCAGCGTGAAAACGAGCACAATAGTCCGGTAAAGAAAACTTCTGCGGTGAGAGACCGGATCGATATACATAATTGAAGCGGTAAACAAGTAACCGGCTAAAAATACGTGTACATGAATAAGAAAATGAAATAGTTGGCTTTCATGCATTAGTGTATACAAACTGGTTGTATAGAGAATCCATAGTCCGCCGACATTTAAGATAGAGGCAGTAACCGGATCAGTCAAGAATCGGGTTGGACGGCTTTTTAAAAGACGTGTGAGGAGCCGCGCCTGCCGGACAGGAATGGTCCGTAAAAGGAGTGTGATTGGCGCCGCCACTACCATTAAAAGCGGTGCCAGCATACCGAGCAGCAGGTGGCCGGCCATATGAGCAGTAAAATCAGTGTGTGCTTTTTCAGCTAAAGGCCCGGCGACTGCTATTAATGCGCACGCAATACCAGCTGTCCAAAGAACCGAACGATAAATAGGCCATACTTTATGAAGATGGCTGAAACGAACGGCAGCCCAAATATATAAAATCAATCCGAACCAAAAAGGCACTGTTAATAAAAGCGAAGATGCATCTCCAGCAACTGAATGTGTCTGATGGTCAATGCTCATATGAATCACCTTTTCTTGTGCGGATCACAATGAAGGCTCCGATCGTGATCAAGAGGACCGCACTAATATTCCAGATAAGGTCATAAAGCAAAACATTTTCCACATAGCGAATTTGATGAAGCCGCATTAATTTGTGCTGGATAATTCCGTCATATAGCTGAAACAAACCGGCCCCAAGCAGTAAACCGCCAAACCATCTTTTCAGCCAAAGGGCATTTCGACGCCGAAGATCCGCGAATAAAAACAATCCGCCCACTGTTGCAAACCAGCTAAACGCATGAAAGAATCCATCTGAGACGAGTCCAGCGTTAGTTGTGGATTTGTCATAGAAATGATGCCAATGAAGCAATTGGTGAAAGACCGTTTCATCAAAAAAAGCAACAAAACCAACCCCAAACAAAAAGCCAGACCATAAATTACGCGCCGAATAGTGAATTTGATTTTTATCAATCATTGTACACGCCCCTTTCGACCCTCCATGAGTTAAATAAACATGCTTTTGTTTTACCCACAAGCCGAAAGTTGCATTCCAATATGAAGAAAAAATTCTTTTTTCCGCAAATGAACGTATTTCTTCAGATGATGAATAGAGAATGATATAATAGAAATATTCTGAAATATTATGAGATAGTAAAAGGATGGAGAAAATGGCCCTTATTCAATGTCAATTTTATTCTGAGGTATTAAATTTAAGCACGTCCATGACTGTTATTCTTCCACAGCAAACCAACTCACAAATTGGAATGCAAAATAAAAAAGCTGGTGATAAGCATCAGACGCTCTATTTGCTTCATGGATTAAGTGATGATGATACGATTTGGACGCGCCGGACATCGATCGAACGGTATGTGGCGCCGCTAGGGCTCGCTGTCGTGATGCCGCAAATGCACCATAGCTTTTATGCCGATATGAAATACGGAAATCGGTATTGGACTTTTTTAACGGAAGAATTGCCGGCAGTAGCGCGGTCGTTTTTCCCGTTGTCTGATGCACGGGAAGATAATTTTGTGGCAGGGCTTTCAATGGGAGGATACGGTGCGTTCAAATGGGCGCTGTCCCGGCCGGAGCAATTTAGCGCGGCAGCGAGTTTGTCCGGCGCGGTTGATATTGTAAGCAGAGTAAGCGCAGGGGATCGCGAGCGCGTTTTCCAGCTTGTATTCGGCGATGAGGACATTTCCGGCACAGAGCATGATCTATTTAAATTAATAGAAAAATCCCAGCAAGCTGAACAAAAGCCGATGCTGTATCAATGCTGCGGTACAGAGGACTTTCTTTATGAAGATAACGTCCGTTTTAAGGAAGCAGGCGAAAAGACGGCATATGGATTAACGACTCAATTTGAAACAGGAGAGCACGAGTGGGGATATTGGGACCGAAAGATTCAAGATGTGCTCAACTGGCTGCCATTAAAAAAATAAATTCTTTGGGAGGCAATATGTCAACGATACGAATTATAACCGGAATTTGGAGAAAGCATGAAGAAACGAATGAAAAACCGAAAGAGCCGGCACTCAAAACCCGCTATTACCGAAAAAGCCGGGAATCGCTGATCAACGATATTAAAAAAGTAGTGCAGGACGGCAAGCTTGGCGGGTGGATTGTAGAGAATGAAGATGTGGCGCGCGGTGAGATCATGCTCACGAAAGGACCGTATGGAATGGTTGTGACCATTTATAAACTGACACCTATGCGCTCTG
This sequence comes from Domibacillus sp. A3M-37, assembly GCF_024213455.1. NCBI lineage: Bacteria > Bacillati > Bacillota > Bacilli > Caryophanales > Bacillaceae > Domibacillus > Domibacillus sp. A3M-37. The sequence goes on from NZ_JANAVL010000008.1 coordinate 81,163, forward strand.
CGATTGACGTGTACTGCTCAAAAGACGGGATGCTCGGTGACTTCGGCAACAGCTACCGCTACATTCTCGAATTTTTTAAAGCGCTTCAGACGGAAGCGGAACCGGAATAATCATATGACAAAAACAGCCAGGAGCATATTCTGGCTGTTTTTTGATGCTGGTCTTGCGCTCAAATTTAATTAAGCGATACAATGTACGAAATCTGTTTATTATTTTAAAAGGAAAGGAGGAGAAGAGATGGCAACGATTATGGACGTGGCCAGATTATCAGGCTTATCGAAAACAACCGTGTCACGCGTCATTAACAATCAAGCGTACGTATCAGAAGAAAAACGGGCGCTTGTACTCAAAGCCATGAAAGAACTGGATTACCATCCGAATCCAGCTGCCAGAAGGCTGAGAGGACAGTCAACGGCAATCATTGGTGTCGTCGTTCCAAAAATGAAAATCCCTTTTTTTGCTTATTTAGTAGACGCCATTGAGCAGGCTGCTCACGCAGAAGGTTACAAGGTGATGATCTGCCAAAGTGATGGAGACCGAGCGAAAGAGCTGGCCTTTTTAAATCTGCTGAAAACCAAACAAGTAGATGGCGTCATTATGACGGCCATGGAAAACGAGTGGAAAACAGTCCAGTCGTTTACAAAGCATGGCCCGGTCGTGCTTTGTAATGAATACATGAATGAGCCGTCTGTGCCGGTTATTAAAATGAATCAATTCGAAGGGGCGTATTTGGGCGTAAAACATTTGCTTGAAAAAGGACACCGAAAAATTGGGTATTGTACAGGCGGGCTTTTTGCGGAAGAAGGAAAAGACAAGGACCGTAACCGAGGCTACCAAAAAGCGATGGCAGAGGCAGGACTGTCGATAAATCCAACGTGGATTTTTGTAGACCGGCATACGATCGAGGACGGGAAGCAGCTACTTAAGTATATACTGGAAATGGAGGATCGGCCGACGGCGGTCTTTACCGGAAGCGACGAGGTTGCGGCCGGTATGATTGCCCAAGCGGAACAACAAGGAGTAAATATTCCGGCGGACGTGGCGATTATGGGCTTTGATGACGAGCCGCTTGCCGCATTCCTCAGACCCACACTGACAACCGTTAGACAGCCAGTCGAGCAAATGGGGGAAAAAGCAACGGAGGTTATGATAAACAGGCTGCATGATGACCAGTCCGACATACAGCACTATGAATTACCGGTTGAAATTATTGTACGGCAATCTACTTAAATTGTGAGAAAGATATTCTCGCAATTTTTTTAAAATAAGTATGGTAACGATACCATATGGGTAATATCAAGGGCTGTTTATTTGATAATATTTTCTTACATTTTTTTGAAAAATAAACAAAAGTACTGAATATTATCTCTATGGTAACGATACCATAGAGATAAATGAAGGAAAATCTATATATTTTAATAACTGTTTATGCAGCTTTTATATCCGAGCAAAGTATATAGTGAGAATATGCAGAGTGAGGTGTGTATGGTCGGATTGTTGAGCGTGACGACCGGATTAGCCGCGAATTCGACCGTCAGCATCCGGAATCCGACCATGATCATGAATAATCCGGCCGTCTTGCTGAATGATAGGTTAGTCTTTTTTAAAATCAAAATAGTAGACATTAATATGGATAAAAAGTACATAATAAAGAAGGAATACATAACTTCGAGGTGATCTAATGACGCACAAAGCAATTGTCCTGGATTTGGACGGAACAACACTGACGGAATTTAATACGGTCAACGATACGCTGACAGGGTATGTAAAAGAACTCCGAGAGCGCGGAGTCTTTGTTTTCATTGCAACCGGCCGAACATTAAAAGAAGCAAGAGATGTACTGCCGTCAGACTTTCATGTTGATGGAACGGTAACGGCAAACGGGATGTCTGCTTTTTTAGGAGAAGATCAAATTTCCGGTCATGCACTTTCTTCTGATTTGGTGGAGAAGCTCGTGGTAAAAGCAGGCGAGTGGGGCATTTATTACGAAATTCACCCGAATGATGGAGGTCGGATTGCATTGAAAACCGATCGTCCATTTATGACGAAAGCCGCCACAGAACCAAAGCCGGAGACGGTGCATGAAAATGAATGGCTTTCGCGTCAGGAAGCCGTTCAGTCAAAAATTCACTGGACAGACGAGCTGCAAACAGAAAACGCGGCAAAAATTTATTTTTTCAGCCGCGATAAACAGGCGATGGAGCAATGGAAAGCGGAGTTGGAACAGGTAAAAGAACGCATTGCCTTCACGACTGCTTCTTCTACGCATCATAACGTGGAAGTAACGGTGGATGGGGTGTCAAAAGCGACTGGCATCACTCAATTGCTGGATCGTTTCAACTTGAAAAAAGAAGAGATCATGGCGGTTGGAGACGGGGAAAACGACCTGCCTTTATTTAAGCTCGTCGGTCACTGTGTCGCCATGAAAAACGCGACCGGCTTTGTGAAAGAGCAAGCCGATGAAGTAACCGAGTTTTCGTATAAAGAGGACGGATTGTATCATTTTTTAAAGAAGACTTTTGGCTGAAAATATATTGTTTAAATGCTTAATTCCGGTCTCCGCGTGAGGACCGGTTTTTTTAGTTTGAAGGAGTTACGGTATCTTGCTTTTTCATTCTTTCCCTGCTTTATCTTAAAGATTTCGGTGTATAGTAAACGAAGAGGGGAACGTTATGGGAACGAGAAAACGGACGATTCCTGTTGGATCGGTATACATTACGAAGAGCCGGTTAAACTTTTTTTGCTTGAACTGGAGTCGATGGATAGGATGAACTAAATTGGTCGATAAATTCAGCTGGAATATTGATCACAAAGACCAATTATCATAAAATGATCTTAAGTGATCAGGCCCATGCTCCTCAAGAGGACTGGGCTGTTTTTATTTTATAAAAAAGGAGCCTGCCACCATGTATGAGCTAAAGACAAAAGAAACGGATAACAGTGTCATTGAGTTTATTGAACAGGTTGAGAGCCCCAAGAAACGTGAGGATGCTTATAAGCTGCTGGATATTTTCACAGAAACAACAGGTTATGAGGCAAAGATGTGGGGTCCCAGTATTATTGGATTCGGTTCATATCATTATAAATATGAATCCGGCCATGAGGGCGATGCGCCACTGGTCGGCTTTTCGCCTCGGAAAGCAAAAATCAGTTTATATTTTGCGACGGGTGATGCAAAACGTGGGGAACTGTTAAAGAATTTCGGGAAACATACAACCGGAAAAGCTTGTGTGTATATTAATAAAGTGGAGGATATTGAGGTGGGTGTTTTAAAAGAGTTAATTCATCAATCTATATCATTTTTACAAGAAACATACCCGGATCATTAAGCATACAGTGATGTTTCTTCTTCAAAACGGTTGTTGTAAAATGCAAAGCTGCTATTTTACAATATAATAACCATGTAGATTGAAGGTGACGGTTTGAAACGAATTCATTACAGGTGGGTTGTTTAACATGTTCAATTCGTACACATGAGCGTTTTTTGTGCGGTGGCGAGTTTGTTTGTCCTGTTGATTAAAAAAGAAAAACGGCGCTCTTTAATCGAGCGCCGTTTTTCTTTCTTCTCTGCAATTTTCACATATATGCAAAATTTTCGAAGGATTTTCTTCATTGTCTAACTCTGTTGCTTCATTAATTGAGCCGCAGATTTCACATACTTTCATTAGATTCATTTCCTTCCTTCACATTTAATTTATCACGGTCATCCGAGTAGATAGGAAAACCTGAATCGATAATGGCTTGCTCAAAATCATGGAAAGAAGCCATTCGTTCATCATACGTAAACACGGCTTCCTTTTTTTCCAAATTGATTTCCGCCTGGTTGATTCCCCAAACAGCAAGAATGGCATTAAGTACGGCATCTGCATCTTTCATGCTGTGCATATCTTTAACAACGATGTTACTGGATTGCACGTTTTTCACCCTTTCTTGTCTTGTTCTTTATGTGGTGATTGCGCAAAAGCAGTGCCCATTCCTTCCATAAATGCAGCCATGGCAGCTATGGAGGCTTTCATTTCCGGGCTCCCTAGTTTTTTTCTCATTTTCCACAAGCTTTGGCTTTCTCCTTTTTGCCCAGCCTCGGACATTTTTTTAAGCCCGAGACCGATTCCTCCTATCAATTTCTCCGTATCGCCTGAGGGGAGAGAGCCAAGAAATTTAACGCCATTCATGCCATTTTTAATGACATTGTGCATCATCGGCTGATTCATTTGCTGAATGGCAATAGCGCCGACTTCTGTCCGATTATCGAGCATCCCTCTCAGCGCATCGTAAATCCCCATCTCATGCAGGCCCTTCATTAATTGAATGGATGCCATAACAGCTTCTTTATTCTCCGTCAATTCCTTCATAATCTCCGCGGAAGCTTGAGCCTGTTCCTCCTGTTGATTAGGAACTTCTTTTTTGATTTGCCTGATCGCCTGTGCCATGTTCATCCTCCTTAACCATTTCATGGATTGGTGTAAAGTCTGAGCGGTTCCATTTTTCTTCGACTTTTACACTGATCTGCGGGACCCTGTTGCCGAAACGGTGATTATGCTTTGGCAGCGGCGGCTCGCCTTTTTGCTCAAGCACTTCCATTTTTACACCCATTTCTTTGTAGGCCGGTGTATGGGTAATGTAGTCATGATAGCTGCTTGTTAGATAGTTGACCGCTTCGTTGTCCTCACGCGTATTCATTGGCAAATAAAGTTCCTTGCCTTTCACCCGGTCTGTGACAACGACTTTTACCTCCACATATCCGTAAGGTGACGTCAGACCGACCAAACTTCCGTCTTCTAGATTTCGTTCCTTCGCAAGCTCCAGTGAAACCTCCAGCCATACTTCTGGTACTTTATGTGTCAGACCCTCATTTCGATACGTCATGTTTCCTTCATGGAAGTGTTCAAGGATACGTCCATTGTTTAAGTGCAGGTCGTAGTCGTCACCTGCTTCAAACGGAGGTGTCCAATCAACCGGTACGAGTTTCGCTTTGCCATCCGGGAAAGCAAACTTTTCCGTATAAAGGAGCGGTGTATCTTTTCCATCAGCTGAAACAGGCCACACAAGAGATTTAAATCCTTCCAGACGCTCATAACTTACACCAGCAAACAGTGGGGCAAGACTAGCTGCTTCGTCCATGATTTCACTTGGATGCTTGTAATTCCAATTGGCACCAAACCGGTTTGCGATCAGCTGGAAAATTTCCCAATCAGGCTTTGAATCGCCCAGCGGCTCAAGAACTTTATAAAAACGCTGAATTCTCCGCTCTGTATTCACAAATGTTCCATCCTTTTCAAGGCTAGGGGCAGCCGGCAGCACGACGTCTGCATATTGCGCAGTTTTACTAAAGAAAATGTCCTGAACAACAAAGAACTCCAGGCCTTCAAAGGCGGATTGAACAAAGTGCGAGTTAGCATCGACAAGCGCCATTTCTTCTCCGAACAAATAAAGAGCCTTTAATTTGTCTTCATGCATGGCCTCAACCATATGGTGGTTATCATGCCCCGGCTCTGATGGGATGGTTGTTCCCCATGCTTTTTCGTACCGCTCACGGACTTTTGGATCTTGTACCGGTTCGTAGCCCGGAAACCAGGCCGGCATTGTGCCAAAATCACATGCACCTTGAACGTTATTATGCCCACGCAGCGGATAAGCTCCTGTACCCGTGCGTCCATAATTTCCTGTGATCAAGAGAAGATTGGAAATCGCTGTACTTGCATCGGTTGCACCTTGGTGCTGCGTGATCCCCATTGCCCACAGAGCACAAACCGAGTTTGCTTCATGGATCATCGTGGCAATCCGGATCAAAATCTCTTGTGGTAACCCCGTTTTTTCTTCGGCATACGCTAATGTGAATTTTTCTAAAGACTTTACGTATTCGTCCATACCATTCACTCTGTTTTGAAGAAACTCTTTGTCTTCCCATCCCATATCGAGGATGTATTTTGTTACAGCATTAATCCAGATAAGATCTGTGCTTGGTTTAGGATGAATAAATAAATCTGCCCGCTCTGCCAGTTCATTTCCTCTTAAATCGGCGACAATTAATTTTTGGCCATGAAGTTTATGCGCACGCTTGACGCGTGTAGCGAGGACTGGATGCGATTCAGCCGGGTTTGCCCCAATGACGATCACAAGCTCAGCCGACGATATGTCATGGATTGTTCCTGCGTCTCCTCCGAGTCCTACTGTTCTCATTAGCCCGGCTGTTGCCGGAGATTGGCAGTAGCGTGAACAGTTATCAATATTATTGGTTCCCATAATGCCGCGTGCAAACTTTTGAAAAAGATAATTTTCTTCATTAGAGCATTTGGACGAGGCGATATACCCGATGGAATCCGCTCCATATTTTTCTTTCACACCGCCCAGTTTTTCTGCAATAAGGTCAAGTGCTTCGTCCCAAGTGGCTTCAACAAACTCGTCGCCCTTACGAATCAAAGGTTTTGTTAATCTGTCTTCATTGTTTACGTAATCCCAGCCCCATTTGCCTTTCACACAAGTGGAAATGCCATTAGCAGGCGCTTCTTCCAGCGGCTGAATTTTCAAGATCTCTCTATTTTTTGTCCATACCTCAAAGCTGCAGCCAACACCGCAATACGTACACACTGTTTTCGTACGTTTAATGCGGGACTTTCTCATAGCTGCTTCGACTTCTGAAATGGCAAAAATCTCTTTATATCCGGGTTCTACTTCTTTTGTCATATCAATCATTGGCCCGAGAACCTTTGGTGGGATGGCGGTTAAGTAACCGGCCTCTCCAAGCATAGATTTTTCCATTAATGCATTACATGGACATACATTTACGCAATGGCCGCACGACACACAAGACGATTGGTCAATCGGCACATCATTATCCCAAATAACCCGGGGCACTTTTCGGCTCCAGTCAATCGTTAACGTTTCATTCACCTGCAGGTCCTGGCATGCTTCGACGCACCTGCCGCAGAGAATACATTGATCCGGTTCATATCGGTAGAAGGGATGAGAGTTATCAGGCGCATAAGGCTTTGCTTCAAACGGATATTTTTGATGGGCGAGTCCCATATGTTCGACCGTATTATGCACCGTACAGTTCCCATTATTGTTGTCACACACCGTACAATATAGCTCATGGTTTTTTAAAATGCGGGACATGCCCTCATACTGCGCTTCCTGCACAAGCTCGGATTCCGTATCGACGACCATGCCGGGTGCTGCTTTTGTCACACAGGACCTGACTAATTCGCCGCCTGCGTTTACATAACAGGTATCACATGTTTGAATACTGCCAAGGTCAGGCGTATAACAAAGACCGGGAATAAATAAGTCGCCCGCTCTGGCCACATCCAAAATCGTTTGCCCGGGCTTTGCACTATACGACTTTCCATTAATCTCAATTGAAAAACCAGCTTCATTCATCGTTTTTCCTCCGTTACGTTCTTTATAGAATATTAAGCTTTGTATGTTTCTTTTTCATTGGATAATGTCGGTGAATCAGCTTTTAAATAAGCCATCCAATAAATGGAGGCAACGAATATAGATCCACCGACCGCATTTCCTAAAAAAACAGGGATAAAGTTTTGAATATAATCTGTCCAGTCAGCATGTCCCGCAAAAATCGCCGCCGGAATGATAAACATATTAGCAACGACGTGCTGAAAGCCAATGGCGACAAACCCCATAATCGGAAACCAGATGGCCAAAATTTTCCCGCCTATATCCTCTGCGCCGTAGGACTGCCATACAGCAAGACCTACAAGCCAGTTACAGCCAATGGCGGAGAAAAAGCACTGCCAAAAACTTTCTTCTAATTTCGCTTCTGCCACTGAAACGGTTTTCTCCAAAAAGGGTCCGGTTTCTGTTAAACCTACAATATGCCCAAAAACGTACGCCACGAAAACGGCACCAATAAAATTGCTGATCGTAATCCAGAACCAATTGAAAAGCAATTTTTGGACGGTCACTTTTTTGCTTAGGCACGCGATTGTGACGGCCACCATATTGCCCGTTAACAGTTCAGCGCCTGCGATAAGGATTAAAACAAGGCCAAGTGGAAAAACCGCTGCACCTAAGAATGACCCAAATGACCCCCAGTCCTCTGGTAAATTACCGGTTACCCTAATGGTTAGAAGGAAGCCGATTGATATAAAGGCGCCTCCCAAAAAACCCAGCAGGAGCATGCTTTGAAATGGGAGCTCTGCTTTTGTTTTACCTGCTTCTACTGCTATATTTGCAATTTTCTTTGGGGGCTGATATCCCATTGGAAAACCCTCCTAATCTTTTCAAGCAATATTGTTTACGTTTTTGGGGAAAATTATTAACGTTTTTACTTTTATTTAAGAAAGAAGGAGTTCCAATGGATAAAGAAATACTGTTTCAACGCGCCCAGACCATGATTATTTCATCAACAAAAAAACCAAAACATATGGTTATCTCCACAGTGAAAATGGCGGATTTATTTGGCGCTTCGTTAAAAGAAATTGACCAAGGATTGAATGAACTTGTGAAGGAAGGGCGCTTAAAGCAAACAAAGATGAAAGAGCCGCCTTATCATGAAGTGTATTTTTTGTCTTAACTAAAAAGAGATGGGAGAAGGAAGTGAAGGATAGCGTACGGTCTTCGATTGTTTCCCGCAGGAGTCTTCGCTGCAAGCCCGCCGCTGCCGTTTCTATAAGAGCATCGCATGAAAAGCCGGTTCACCACACGGACATGCTCCGCTGGCGGCAGCGGCGAAACGGGACCGTTACGATGCCCACTGTTTTTCGGAAAAGCCAGCCGAAAAACGGCACGAACATTCGCTGCTCTTCCGAAAAACGGGGTGAAGCAAAAAGAATGCAGACTTCTGCGGAAAGCGAAGTCCTGGTTGCTTCATCTATCGGCCCTTTCAAAAAAAGACTGACGACTTTGTCGACAGCCGGAGCTTAAAGGGGAACCCTTTAAGCTTTTATCTTCAAGCGGATTAACAAAAAACAAGCGTGAATAAAGTTCCACAGAAAATGAGGAATTTATTCACGCTTAGTCGATCAGGAAAGGAGAACAGCCCCGTAAATAAGAGAAGACAAGACGACGAGACCGGGATGGACTTTTCTTTTTTCCATCAGCCAGTAGCTTCCGGCCGCCAAAATAACAATGTGAACCACACTGATTTGAACATAAGAATCGAAAAATGCCTGGAACGCCATAACACCGAGCAGCACAGCGATCGTCGGTTTTACGTAAGCGGTCATCCGCTTGACACGCGGGGACGTCCGGTTTTTATATAAAATGCCCATAAGCGTGATCATTAAAAGAAGAGACGGTGTAACCGTTGCAAGCACAGCAAGAAACGCACCGAGCCAGCCTCCTTCCTGAAAACCAATGTAGCCGCCCATTTTCGTCGCAATCGGGCCGGGCAGCGCATTCCCCATCGCAAATGCTTCATTGAATTCCTGCACCGTCATCCATCCATAATGGTCCACCACTTCCTTTTGAATAAGCGGAATTGTCGCCGGACCGCCACCGTAGCCGAGCATGTTTGTCATGAAAAACACCCAGAAAATATGTAAATAAATCATGAGGACCGTCCTTTCTTTTTATTCGTCGTTTCTTTTTTGACCGGTTTGAAGAAAGCAAATAAGAGAAGAGACGCAATAATAATAGCAGGGTGAACGTGAAGAAATTCAATAAGAAAAAGGGCGGCGATCACATGAAGCGCCACGGTAGCCCATCTTAACCCTTTGACTGAGCTTTGCAGGAAATCTTTTGTTAAAACCGCCAGCATCACTCCGACCACCGGTAGAACACCCCTCGTCATTCCCTGTACCCAAGCCAGGTCTTTAAACGTCTTTAAGGTTGTTAAAAGAACAATCATTAAAATAATTGTTGGCAAAATGGTGGCCAAAATTGCGTTGATCGTGCCTGGAATACCGCCAATCCGATACCCGATGTAACCAGCCATTTTTGTGTTAATAGGACCGGGCAGCGTGTTGCCAATCGCTAAAATGTCTCCGAATTCTTCATTGTCCATCCACTTAAACCGCTCGACCACTTCTTTTTGAACGAGCGGAATCGTTGTCGGGCCGCCGCCATAGCCCAGCATGCTGCTGCGAAAAAATGCAATGAAAATGTCTCGCTGCTTCATAAAATCATCCTTTCTCTAATAAATGGTTTAACCAAAACAGAATGAAAATAAGAACGCATTCAGTATTTTCGTGCTAATTGTATGTTTAATCATATATTAACATTCGAATAGTAATAAAAAAAGATAAAAAGATTACGTTTCGAAAAAATATATGTAAGATTATCTGTCAGAAAAGAATATTTATTCGAATTTTTTATTTATGATGTCCCTATCAACTACGAGAAGGAGCTCATCATATGAAAAACACACATCCTGCTTTTGTTATTTTTCTCTTTTTCCTTGGCTGGGTCTTTATGTACGCGGATCGGAATATTCTCTCGCCTGTCATGGGGAGCATCGGGGAAGAATGGAGTCTTGATAAATCTCAGCTTGGGTTAATGTCAACGGTATTCTTTGCGGCTTATGCAGCGATGCAGATTCCGACAGGCTTTTTAGCTGATAAGTTCGGTCGTGTCAAAGTGCTCGTTATCGGTTATTTAGTATTTGGCCTAGCGACTTATTTAAGCGGCACGGCGACAACATTTCTTGTGTTTTTAATGATGCGTGCGCTGACAGGGCTCGGGGAAGGTACATATTACGGCTCTCAATACGGGATTTCGTCTACAATTACCCCTCAAAAGTATCGCGGTCTCGTTTCTGCACTCATTAATAGCGGGATGGCATTCGGTATTTCACTAGGGTTTATGGCGTCGAGTTATTTTACCTATACGTTAAATAAAGGGTGGCAGTATCCTTTTTATGTGTTTGCGATTCCCACCATTATTGTTGCTATTTTAATCGCTGTCTTTGTTCGAGATGATACGCACAAGAAGAAAGCAGCTGCAAAGGCAGCCGGAAAAACAGAAAAGCTTGATATGAAAAAATTGTTTACGAAAAATCATATCCTTGTGTATGTGCTGATTTTCTGCTCGCTTTATGGATTTTTCGGTATGCTGACATGGCTTCCTTATTACTTGCAGACGGTTAGAGGAGTGGAAGCTTCACAAACAGGTATCATTGCATCGCTTGTACCATGGGCTTCAATCCCGGGAGCTATTTTATTCGGCTTTTTATCTGATAAAATAAAAAACAGAAAGCCATTGATCATTTCACTGGCAATAGCAGGAGCAATATGTCAGTTTGCTATTCCTTATACGGAAAATTATTCGCTTTTGCTTGTTGGTTTAGCTCTATACGGACTTCTTGGAAAATTGGCACTTGATCCTGTCTTAATTTCTTACCTGGCAGATATTACACCGCCTTCCATGTATTCAAAAGTGTATGGCTTTTTTAACTTCAGCGGTATGCTGTCTTCTATCTTTGCGCCATACATTACGGGCTTTTTCGCGGATGCGACTGGAAAATTGGAATTTGGCTTTTATTTATCGGGTACACTGCTGATTTTTGGAGCGATTCTATTCATGTTCACAGATAATAAAGGCTATGTTGAAGAAACAGAAGATTATTTAGAGGGGGAGAAAGTGATATGAACAAAGCAGTTGTTGGCACAAAAACGATGGTCGTGAGTCCTCATTATTTAGCATCAAAGGCGGGTAATGCGATTCTTGAAAAAGGAGGAAATGCCTTTGATGCGGCTGTAGCGGTCAGTGCCTGCCTGGCGGTTGTGTATCCGCATATGACAGGTCTTGGCGGTGATTCATTCTGGCTTGCATATAGCGCGGAAAATAATGAAGTCAACTCCTATAATGGCAGCGGCCGCACAGGCGCCGGTGTTACAAGAGATCAATATGAAGGATACAAGTCCATCCCATTTCGCGGCATTCAAAGTGTGATTACCGTTCCAGGAATGGTAGACAGCTGGGATGCCGTATTGAAAAAGTATGGAAAAATGTCTCTGGCAGACGTTCTTGCACCTGCAATTGAATATGCATCCGGTGGATTTCCGCTCTCAGAAGATCATCATGTGAACACGGCAAAAAATGTGGATATGTTAAAACAAGATAAAGATACGGCCGCTGTTTTTCTGCCGGAAAACCGCGTACCGGAGATAAATGAGCGATTTATCCAGTTACACTTAGCGAAAACACTTCAGCAGCTTGTCGAAAAAGGACGGGATGACTTTTACAAAGGAGAAATGGCCGGAAAAATAGTTTCCTCTCTACAGGAAAAAGGCGGATTGCTGACGCTTGAAGACTTTTCCGCTCATAAAGGCAGCTGGGAGGAGCCTTTAGAGACAACCTACCGCGGCTACACGATGCATCAAGTCCCGCCCAATTCACAAGGGTTCGTTGGCTTGATGGCTCTTAATATTTTGGAATATTTCGATTTGGCAGATATTCCGCATGGCTCGTATGAATATTACCATTTGCTTGTTGAAGCGTTAAAAAGAAGTTTTCAAGACCGTAATGCGTTTCTGACAGATCCTGATTTTCATGATATTCCGCTCCAAAAATTGTTGAGCAAGTCCTACGCAAAAGAAATGGCAAAAGAAATCCGCCTAAATCAGGCAAGTGACACAGTGACGCAGCCGGTTGGCAGCGATACGGCGCACGCGGCGGTCGTGGATGAGGAAGGAAATGCGGTATCATTTATTCAAAGTCTTTATTTTGAATTTGGCTCAGGGATAGTGGCGGGTGACACGGGCATTACGATGCAAAACAGGGGATCATTTTTTTCATTAGATCCTGATCATGTGAACTGTCTGGAGCCAAAAAAGAGATCATTCCATACGCTGATGCCGGCGATGGCGATGAAGAGTGGTAAACCGGCGATTTTATACGGAACGCAGGGAGGCGAGGGGCAGCCTCAGACCCAAACCGCCATTATTACAAGAATGATTGATTATGGAATGAACCCGCAGCAGGCGATCAGTGAACCTCGTTTTGTTTGGGGAAGAACGTGGGGAGAGGACACGCAGGAGCTGAAGATTGAAAGCAGAGTGCAGGAACAAATAACAGAGAAGCTTTCAGCTGCAGGCCATATTGTGAATCGCGTAGAAGAAATAGACAAAATCATGGGCCACGCCAATGCGATTGTGCGTGATGAACAAGGATTTCTGCATGGAGGTGTTGATCCGCGCGGGGACGGGGCGGCAATCGGCCGCTAATAATGGGCGATATATTTTCTTTTAGGGCGGTATGTGCTGCGCCTGGGGCGGTAAAACATTTTTCCGCCCCAGGCAGTACAAATACCGCTCTAAATTTGCATATACCGCCCCAAGCGCAGTATTACAATTTCATTCCCATCCGGCTTTTGTACCGCTTAATTAAAATTTGGCAGTCAACGCTGACGACGCCTTGGAGCGGATACAGCTTTTCTGCCAAAAAGCGTTCCATTTCCTGATTGTCGGTGAATATCCCGTGCATATGGAGCTTGCTTGGGCCGGTCATATGATACAAACTCGTAACCGCAGCCTCGGTTTCAAGGTGGGTGGCGACCTGCTCTAAAAATTGAGGCTCTACTTCCACGTTAAAAAAAGCCGACACATGAATGCCGATTTTGGCGGGGTTGATCACCGTTGTGAATTTTTCGATCACGCCTTGCTCGGTTAAATTATTGATTCGGGCCTGCACAGCGACACGGGAGAGATCAACCTGCTTGGCGATATCCGTATAAGAAATGCGGCTGTTTTCATGCAGCAAGGACAAAATTTGCTTGTCGATTTCGTCGATGCCAAGATTCGGGATGCTATATTTCGATAACATAACGCGTCAGCTCCATTAGTAGTTTTCCGTTGTGAAAAATGATGTAAATCTAGTGTATCACGATCCGCCTTTATGTATAAACGGCTAATCAAAATATCACGGCGACACTAGCTATTATCATAATGGAACAAACAAAAGGAAGATACCGGCTTGACTGGTTTTCTGCCCAAAAAAAGAACCTGCCGTATAAGCAGGTCCTCCTATCAAAAGATCAGAAAGTATATATTTTTGGACGTTGTCCAGCTCCAGGCAGCCAATCCCTCGGTCATAAGCCGTCACAGCTGTGTGGCAAAGAGGGCCACCCTGCTGGCCCGTCTTACGCCTGCCGGGCCTGAACGGCTGCCTTGCGCTTGGGCCCGCAGGATGCGGGTCATAAAGGCGTTGCGGCACGATGCCGCGTTCCTAGCCTTTAATCCTATAAAAATCTTTGACGTACTTCCGGTGATGGAAGCATACAATGATCGTCTTTTTTGCCGAACCATTTGTACCGGTTGGCGGCGACATAGTCATATACAAAATTACGAAGCGGCGCCGGAAGGACAATAAGTGCGTACAGCAGCTTCCAGGCACCATCCAAGTGGCGGGTAATGCGGAGCGCGGCGGCAGACTTAATATACGCTACCCCATCTTCCACAAGCATAAAGCTGTCCAAATCGTCTGGCATATTGTGCTCTTTTAAAAGCTTTTGTCCGACGTCACTTTGTAAGGACGCATAATTAAAATATCCTTTGGAATCGCGCTCTATAATAAATTGAACACTGGCATCACAAAAGTTGCAATCACCATCAAACAAAACAATTGCAGTCATGTTAAAATTCCTCCTTACGAAGAGTTATGTCTTACTAGTTTAACCACTTTTGTTTAATTTCAAACAACCCAGCTTGAACCCCTTCATTTCAAAATGATAAACTAGTGAAAATTACTTATATATTATGGTGGAAAAAAGTTTATTTGGCCCCTGAAAGGGGGACTAAGGTAATATTCACTATGTTCGGGGTATTTATTTTATAAAAAGGGGTATGAGCACATGGCGGAAAGCTGTATTGAATGCCGGATTCCGATTCGATTTTACGAGCCGGGACGTTTATTTATTTCAAACGAAGATGACTGGTCTTTTATTGATTTTCAAACGATAAAAGAAGCCGAGGGGAAGCTTGAACTTATTCAGGACAATGGATTAATTGGGGGGATCGGCAGGCCTGGTGACAAGATGCCGGCTCGGACTGCACCGCTTCGTGATGTAGTGGACTGGTTTTCACATCAAGAGGTCATCCGTGTGATCGAAAAAGGGCAGTTTGTCAGTTTTCTGCAGCCGATTGTGGAAACAGCTTCTGGCAGTGTCTACGGGTATGAGTCCCTCCTTAGAACAAATAAAGAAGCGGCAATTCCACCAGGAAGACTATTTGATACTGCTCAAAAACTGGGTATGCATTCGTATCTTGACAAGCAGGCCCGGGAAAGCGCTATTATTGCGCGAAAACAACATATTCAGGACGGTCAAAAGAGCTTTATTAACTTTTTGCCTTCCACCATCTATAATCCGGAATTTTGCTTAAAGCACACGTTCAATATTATTGAAAAATATAATGTAGATCCGGATGATCTTGTTTTTGAAGTGGTTGAAACGGAAAAAATAGAAGATGTAGAGCATTTGAAAGAAGTGCTGAATGTGTACAAAAGAGAAGGCATTAAAGTAGCACTGGACGACGTCGGTGCAGGTTTTTCCACCATTGAAATGCTGGAGCAATTACAGCCGGACTATATTAAAATTGACCGGTCGTACGTCTCATTCTGTGATCAGGATGAAACAAAGCAATCATTTATCAATAAAGCGCTCGCGACTGCCTCAAACCTCGGCATCAAAACACTGGCAGAAGGCATTGAACGCAAAGAAGAATATGACTATTGCCGTGAGGCCGGCATTCCGCTTGCGCAAGGCTATTACTTTGGAAAGCCTTCTGCCCAACCGGTGGAAAGTATTCAGCACGCTTAAACATAAAGAAAAAGCATCCGATCTTATTTGACGGATGCTTTTTTCAGGTGACGAATTATGACAAATAGTCCGGCACTGCAAAGCAGCACTCCAGTGAATAACAGTCCTTGAGGCGGCGTTAAAGATAGTCCGCCGGTAACCGTCGATCCCGCCACAACGCCAAGCGAGAAAAACGCATAAAAATAACCGTACGCTTTTCCCCGGCTCTCCGGTGAAACGGTGCTGACGAGCAATGAATTAATGGAAGGAAATAAGAAGGCAAAACCAGCTCCATATAATCCCATGATTACGTAAATAAGGGCAGATGACTCCACCTGACTGAGAAGCGCCAGACTGATTCCCATCGTCAAAATTCCGAATGTAAACGTTACTTCCGGTCGCAGCCGGTCAAACAGACGATTTAAAGGTGAGAGAAAAATAAAAATGGCGACAATTCCAAATGTGCTTAGCAGAAGGCCGCTCGTCTGGATATCATAGCCGAGCCGGATTACTTTTAAAGGAAGCATGTATGCAAGAACTCCCTGTGAAAACATGAGCAGAAAAGCGCCAGTAAATGCTTTGAGCACGCTGGTGTTTCGGAAAAAATCACGCAGCGATGTCGTTTCTTTCTGAACAGATAAGACATGGTCAGGCTGTTTTTTTAACAAAAGAAGCGCCATGCACCCAAGTACGATCATAGCAGCCGCTGTTACGCCAAGGACGGCCGCTTCGTTCGTCCGGTTCGCCATAATCCCGCTGAAGGCTGGTCCAATGATCGCCGCCATACCGACAAAAGCCCCCGAAATCGCTGCGCCTTTGCCTTTTTTCTCATTGGACGCATGATTCGCTAAATAGGTAAATGCGGCAGGTGTGATCAAGCCGGCCAGCAAACCATGAACGAACCGGATCAGCAGCAATGATCCCGCATCCGCTGCCGCCTGATACATGAAAAGAGCGGCGCCCGTAGCAAAAAGGCCCGTCACAAGAACACGAAACGGCCCTTTTTTATCTGTCCAAAATCCCGACAACACATTGCCAATCGTATTTGAAAAAGAATACATCCCAACAACAAGCCCCATTAAAAACGGCGTCGCCCCGAGCGATTCCGCAAACGGGCTCATAATCGGCAGCTGTGTAAATAAATCAAAAAAAGAAAAAAAGACGATAACGTAAACAAACGCCCGCATTCTGGCCGCCTCCGTTCAATAATTATCTTTACTATAGCACGCGTCAGGAAGGAAAAGAAAATGAAACAAATTCTGCCATTCATTCGTATGAAAAAGGAAAACAAGGGGTGGATACAATGGGCCGAAAAAGAAAAAAGAAACATGAGGACAACTGGTATTTGGCTGATGTGTTAATTGACGTTATTTCATACGGCTGGGAAGCCATTTTGCATGGCGTCCGAGCTCTTATAAAATGGTGGAATTAATCAAAAATGATAGGATAAAAGAAATCGTTTGCAAAGGAGTGGAAGCATGAAAACCGAAAAAGAAAAAATGCTGGCGGGCGAGATGTATGATCCTCAGGACACCGAACTAATGAAGGATCGAGCTGATGCCCGTAAAAAAACAAGACTATACAACGCCACAACCGAAGAAGAAGGAGAACTTCGCATCACCATGCTGAAGGAATGGTTCGGCTCGACGGGAGAGCACGTATACATTGAGCCGACGTTCCGCTGCGACTATGGATACAACATTCACGTCGGTGAAAACTTTTTTGCTAATTTTGACTGCGTCATCCTGGATGTATGTGAAGTGAAAATCGGGAAAAATTGCATGATGGCGCCGGGCGTTCACATCTATACGGCGACACACCCCCTCCACCCGGACGAACGTAATTCAGGACGCGAATTTTCCAAGCCTGTGACGATTGGCGATAACGTCTGGTTTGGCGGTGCCTCGATTGTAAATCCCGGTGTGACGATCGGTGATAACGTTGTGGTCGCGTCAGGGGCGGTTGTGACGAAGGATGTTCCTGACAATGTTGTGATAGGCGGTAATCCAGCAAGAGTGATCAAAAGTATTGATACTTAATGGAAGGATTGTCTAAGGCCTGGGCAAACATTTACTTGAAGTTGGCGATTGTCATGGATGCCAAGAACCGCGGGGATGAAGAAACGCTGAAAAATCTCGTTTTACCCGGACATTGACGGCATTTGGCGGATTGAAAACTATGTACGTTCAGCTGAAAACAGATCGACGCAGGTGACATATTCTGATGAGCCGGCTTTAAATGTGAATTACTATCTATTTTTAAAGAAAACATAAGTAAATTAACCATTAAAACTCTTGCGACAGCAGGAGTTTTTATTGTGTGTGCGTATTTCGTTTGAAAAAGAAGGCATTTCCCGGGCAATAGCCTCAATGTAGTAAAGCACAGGCAATTGAGTAGTGATAGGCGTATATGGATAACGTTCTTTTGTTATGTAGTACATAATATTTATTTCGGACATTTTAGCCAGGATGCACTGTTTGTTATTTGTAAAGCTGACGATATGGCTTCCTTCATTGCCTGCTAGTTCCGCAGGAGTCCTTGTCGCGAGCCCAACGCCGCTGCTTCTATAAAAGCAGCGCATGAAAGAGCCGGTTCATGCGGACATGTTCTTTTGAAAAAAAGTGTGTTTAACCAATGAAAGAAACGTTCTTTTTATTCGGCATTTTCTGAAAATAAAGAGTTTCTGAAATCAGGAATATATTTCATGGGAGTGGGTAAATATTACTATGATGTTAAAAAGAAAAGTTGGCAAAGGATGTGTCCATCATGGGACTCACAGCAGACCGATGTATTTTTAAGCAGGAGCTCAAGTTATTATATATGGATTACATGCGCTGTGGTGACGGCGATATTAAAAAAGAGATAGCAAAAGACATTAGGCTGTTAAAACAAGCAATTGATTTGATTCCATAAACTATAATTATTTCTGATGACAGAAAATAAAAAAATCCTCCTCCAATAGAATGTGTCTTTACTTGTCGTTCAATAAAAAAATCTCTTATTCATTTTCATTAAAATGGATGAAAAACCCATGGTAATATGAGATGAATGAAGGCAGGTTGTTACAGCTAGTTGCCATAAGGTTAAATTGAAAGAATATTGTGATAAAATAACAATGGTGATACAGTAAAGGCATACATAGGATTGGGGGAACTTATTTATGCCATTATTGCGTTTTGATGTTATTGAAGGAAGAACAGAGGAAGAATTAAAGCAGCTGCTTGATGCGGCGCACCGCGGAATGCTCAAGGCGTTTGAAGTTCCGGAACGCGATCGTTATCAAATCGTGCACCAGCACCCGGCGCACGAAATGATTGTTGAAGACACAGGTCTTGGCTTTGAACGCTCAAAAGATGTTGTGTTGATCAGCATCACAAGCAAGCAAAGAACTGAAAAACAAAAACAAAAGTTGTATCAGTATATCGTCGAGGAACTTCAGGAAAGCTGCGGCATTGACCCGAAAGATGTGATGATTTCTATCGCGATCAACGGAGATGCCGACTGGAGCTTCGGATTCGGCAAAGCGCAGTTTTTAACAGGGGATCTTTAATTCAAAAGCCATTTCAGGGACATTCTGAAATGGCTTTTTTCTAGAATTATCTTCTTTTTCACGTTATCCTTTTTGAAACAAGGAGAAAGGAAGAGACGATGACACAGCTCACATCATTTTTCATCATTGTTATGCTCGTTCTCCACATTGTTGTCTTAAGAGAGCGGCTGGCGCGCGTGAATTGGCAGATTGTCGTTCAGCCGGATGAAGCGCTGGATCAAGAAGTAGCGGATATGCTTCGACAAAGGCAAACGATAGTCCGCACTGTTAAGTATGTGCGTGAAAAAACGGGTTTAGGGCTTTTGGAAGCGAAACAGTAGGTAGACCGTGTTCAATCGGTTTCACAACGTTAGACAAAATGAGACAGCGTCTCATTTTTAGAAACGGCATGACGCAAAAATGCAGTCCTGCCGCTTTTTTTTGTTGGCACACAGCTTGCATTAAAAAAGTGAAAAGATGAAAGGCGGTGCGGGGGAATGGCACATATTGCGATTATTGGCGGCGGCCCGGCTGGATATGTTGCGGCGATCGCGGCGGTTCAAAGCGGCAGCCAGGTCACATTGATTGAGGAAAAGGATTTAGGCGGTACGTGTTTAAACGTCGGCTGTGTCCCGACGAAAGCGCTGCTTGAGAGCGCTGAAATGGCTGAAAAGGTAAAAAAAGCCTCAACATTCGGGATCGAACTGCCGGACGGACAAACAGTGATTAATTGGGAAAACGTCCAGGGAAGAAAAGGACAAATTGTGAAGCAGCTTGTCGGCGGTATCGGATACTTAATGAAAAAGAACAAAATTACAGTTAAAAAAGGGAGCGCTTGCTTTTTGAATTCTCATTCAATTCTCATTCGAAATGGCGGCGAGAAAGAAACGCTTCAAGCGGACAAGTTTATTATCGCTTCAGGATCAGAGCCAGTGCAGCTGGCGCACGTTGCGTTTCATGAAGAAACTGTCGCCGCGCTGCGTGTATACATCGCCGGAAATAGCCTCAGTTGGCTTAACAGAATCGCAGGCGCGTGCGCAATATGGAGACGATATCCGGATTGGCGAGTTTTCGTTTGCGGCGAATGGAAAAGCGCTGATCACCGGTAAACCTCCCGGAAAAGTGAAGGTGATTGTGGAGCCGGAAGTGGATGGAATTGTCGGATTATCGATTGTTGGTCCGCATGCGACAGAGCTGATTGGGCAAGGGACATTAATGATTCATGCGGAGCTGACCGCGGATATTTTGCATGATTTTATCGCCGCCCATCCGACATTATCAGAAGCGATTCATGAAGCATTGCTTGATGCAGAGGGACAGGCACTTCATCAATAATTGAAGGAGGAAACGTCATGAAAGAAAAAATAGCGATTGTTACCGGATCAGGTAGAGAAATTGGGAAAGCCATTGCGCTTCGATTAGCCCAGGATGGGATTAATGCTGTTATTAATGACATAAACTAAACGAAGAAGCTGTGCAGGAAACTATGACAGGACAATCTGTTTTGATTGACGGAGGCATTATTTTCTCTTAAAAGAAAATCAGTCACAAATTCAATAGAAGAAGAACAGGCCTTTTCCATCAAAGATGATGAGAACAGGCCTTTTTGTTTTTAAACAAAAATAGTTTGCAACCCGAACCTTTTCGAGTAAAATATGAAAAACTAGTGAGACAGTTCACAAACACCGACGGCTTACAAAAAAGATAAAGGGGGAAGTGGCATGACAGATGCGATAAAGAGGTTGATTCATACGGCGCAGCACCCGGAAGAAGCGGATTTGATTATTCAAAACGGCATGATTGTCGACGTCTTTTCGCTCGAAACGTTTCTGGCCGATGTCGCAATTAAGGATGGCTGCATTATCGGCATTGGCACGTATCCGAAAGGGAAAAAGGTATTGGATGCTTCAGGGAAATATGTAATGCCCGGTTTTATTGACGGCCATATCCATATTGAATCCACAATGGTCACACCATCCGAGTTTTCAAGGGCGCTGATCAAGCACGGAGTCACAACCGTTGTCACCGATCCGCATGAAATTGCTAACGTAGCGGGTACAACAGGTATTGACTATATGCTTGAAGACGCGTCTCATACAGGCATTGATATTTTAATGAAGCTGCCTTCCTGTGTGCCGGCAACGCCGTTTGAACAAAACGGGGCGACATTAACTGCAGATGACCTTCATCCTTATTTGTCTCATGAAAAGGTGATTGGACTGGCGGAAGTAATGGATTATCCATCGGTTTTAAATGCGGACGACGGGATGCTGGCGAAAATTGAGATGACAATAGCTGCCGGATTAACAGTAGACGGTCATGCGGCGGGCCTTTCGGATACAGCACTGAATGTATACAGCACGGCAGGTATCCGCAATGATCATGAAGCGGTGACGGCGGAGGAAGCGAAAGCGCGTGTCCGGCGGGGCATTCACGTTTTAGTACGGGAAGGCTCAGCGGCTAAAGATTTGCTGGCGATTTTGCCAGCCATCCATGAGCGGAACAGCAGCCGGTTTTCGTTTTGCACCGATGATAAGCATTTGGATGAATTGGTGGAAGAAGGCACAGTAAATTACGCCGCGCGTTTAGCGATGGAGCACGGCCTTAATCCGCTTATCGCGATTCAAATGGCGACGATCAATAACGCGGCTTGCCATGGTCTGCAAGATAAAGGAGCTGTCGCCCCCGGTTATCAAGCAGATTTGTTAATCGTGGAAAATATAGAAACGCTGCAGCCCGAGACGATTATTAAAAACGGCCGGATCGTGGATATAAACAATGTAAAAAGCGAGCGGGCGCTCGTGCCGGAGTCCGTAAAATCCTCCATTAATATAAAGAAAGTCACGAAAGAAGCGCTCCAAATTCCGCTTGAAGATGGACAAAAAGCTATGGTGATCGGCGTTGTGCCGGGACGGATTATTACGAATAAAATTGTGGCTAATGTGAAAACAAAGGGTGGATTTTTTGTGCCTGATGTTGAGCGGGATCAGCTGAAAATCGTTGTTTGCGAGCGGCATCATGCGAGCGGCAGTATCGGAGCCGGTATAGTCAACGGGCTGGGTTTAAAACGGGGCGCCATCGCATCAACGGTCGCCCATGACTCGCATAATTTAGTGGTCGCCGGAACGAATGATGAAGACATTTTAGCGGCGATTGAAGCGGTGGAAGACATGCATGGCGGGCTTGCGATTGTGGAGGGCGGGCGCGTTTTGGCATCAGTTCCACTCCGTGTTGGCGGCATTATGTCGGAAAAGCCTTATGAAGAAGTGATTCAGGAACTGCATCACTTGCATGAACAGCTGGCTCTTGTGGCGGAAGAATCACAAAATATTTTTATGATTTTATCATTCCTGTGCCTGCCGGTTATTCCGAGCTTGAAGCTGACGGATAAAGGCTTGTTTGACGTTGATTCATTCCACCATATTGAAGTGGGGATTCCGGAGTGACACCTTTTACAGAAGACGTAATCCGGGTCTTAAGAGACATACCGTCGGGCGTTGTCGTAACATACGGCCAAGTGGCACGGCTTGCAGGAAGTCCGAGGGCCGCCCGCCAAGTCGTCCGCATTTTACATTCGATGAGTGAAAAACACAATCTGCCATGGCACCGGGTTGTCAACGCTAAAGGGGAAATCAATGTGCCGGATGAAGCGTCCAGAGCGGAGCAACGCCGTCTTTTAATAGAAGAAGGTGTTTCATTTACAAAGGATGGACGCGTCAATTTTAATAAAGAAGCAAAAAGCGCGACTCAGCAGAACGAAAGCTGAGTCGCGCTTTTTTGTCGATGTTCGACAGGTTCAAACATTGTTGATATATTATATGTAAAAATTATGAAAATATTGTTTTTTCATAAAGGTGGATAATTATATGAAAGCAGGGCTGTTTATTTGTGTATATGGCGTTTTATTTGCGGCTTCCTTTTATACATACAATCAATTTTATTCAAATCCAACAGTGGAAGATGCCGGACGCCTTTTGCCTGCTCAAGTAAAAGAGATTGCACAGGCGGATGGTGAAGAAACGTTAAAAGAGATCGTCAAACAGGCAAATCGTACGGGGAGCCGTCTTACTATTGCCGGGATGCAGCACAGTCAAGGCGGGCAGACGTATTATCCGGGAGCGGTCATGATTGATATGAAGCCATTTAATCAAGTGATTGATTTCCAGCCGGAGAAAAAAGTCATTACCGTTCAAAGCGGAGCGACCTGGGATGATATTCAGAAGCACGTGAATCCGTATGGCCTTGCCGTGAAAGTTATGCAGTCGCAAAATATTTTTACGATTGGCGGCTCGTTAAGTGTAAATGTACACGGCCGGGATATTCGTCATGAATCGCTGATCGATACGGTGCAGTCATTTCGGCTGTTAAAACCAGACGGCACAATCATTCGCGTCAGCCGGACAGAAAACGCAGACCTTTTTCCATATGTGATCGGTGGCTACGGCTTATTCGGCATTATTTTAGATGTGACGCTTTCTTTAACGGACGATGAATTGTACCAAAAGAACACGAAGGAATTTGATTACAGTGAGTACAGCGATTATTTTCAAAAAGAAGTAAAAGAAAATCCAGCCGTTAAAATGCATCTTGCCCGCCTCTCAGTTGCGCCATCTTCTTTTTTGCGCGAAATGTATGTAACGGATTATGTAACAGCTGAAGATCAGCAGCTGCTGAAAGACTATGAAACATTGAAAAAAGAGCGGATTGTGGCATTGCCTAAGTTTTTCCTTGGCTTGTCCCGCTACAGTGGCTGGGGGAAGGATGCATTTTGGGACATTCAAAAGCAGTATATGCTTGAAGACAACGGTTCTTACGAATCAAGAAACAACGTCATGCGCTCTGAAACAGATTTTATGGCGTATGAAAGCGGCACGAAAACAGAAGTATTGCAGGAATATTTTGTGCCTGTGAATGAATTCGCTGATTATATAGATGACCTGCGGCGTGTGCTCGAAAAAGAAGATGAATTTAATTTATTAAACATTACAATCCGCTATGTTGAAAAAAGTGATCAGGCCGTTCTTTCGTATGCAAAGGAAGACATGTTTGCGCTTGTTCTTTTAATTAATCAAGGCAGATCAGAGGAAGAAGTAAAGAAATCGGAAGCAGTTATACGAAAGATGATTGATGTCACACTGGACCATCAAGGCAGCTATTATTTGCCATATTACTCTTATCCTTCAAAAGAACAGCTGGAAACAGCGTATCCGCGTATCGATGAATTCTTTAGAAAAAAGCAGCAGTTTGATCCTGATTTGCGGTTTACAAACCATTTTTACGAGGAGTATAACGAATGAATTATCGTCAGTTTGTTTTATCTCAGAGCATCATCTTTATGGCAAGCAGTATGATTTTCCCGTTTTATGTCCTGCTGCTCCGGAATATTGGGGACAGCTACTCGCAGTTCGGCTGGGCATACGGTCTTTTTGCATTAACGTCTGCTCTTGCATATCCGGTTATTGGCAAATGGGCGGATCAGTTCGGAGACAGGACGCTGCTTCTTTTTTATTCGCTGGCGATGTCGGTCATTCTTCTATTGTTTCCGCTCGTGACGAGTGTATGGCAAGTGTACGTGCTGCAAATCGTCATGGGGATCTTAGGGGCTGTACAAAAAAACACAGAAAAAGCGGCTTTGACCCGGCGGACTGACAAAAAGCAAGCTGGCGCTGATATGGGCCGCTACCACTTTTGGACGTCGATTGCTGCAGCGGGAGCGATCATCGTCACTGGTTATCTTGTTGATTTCTTGACGATTGCCACAATTTTTTATCTGGCATCTCTCCTTTATGCGGTAAGCGGGTTCATTATGTGGCAAAAGAAAAAATCAATTTTATAAAAAAATTGATCCATCTGCTTTTTTGGTCCGTTAGCTATTCGAACAACTAAATAAAAGAAGATGAAGATAGTGAAGAAAACCTTCAAAAAAATGCTCATTCCCATCATGGGGTTAACGCTGCTTGTGCCCGGTATAGCATCAGCCAATACGGAAGCAGCTAACAAAGCGCTTGACCAGAATGCAGTGGATATGACACCTGCGGTTGCGGCCGTGTATGGCAAAGAAGGTGCGGCAGAGTTTGAACGAAAAAGCTACACCGGCCCGGAGGCAGAAAATCATCGATATTACGTTACAGCCATCGGCGCATACAATCAAGAATCTAAGCCGTCTGAAATGACGAAATAAGAAAAAGCTTTCTCTTTGAGAGGAAGCTTTTTTATATGTATAAGGCTGCAGCAAGAACGAGTAAATGAAAAATTTGGTCGGCGACAATCCCGAGCCAGCGCGCTTCCGGTCCGCGTGCGGTCATGATTGTTCGCACCCACCAGGCAACGAATGTGCGACGGTCGATGATGACGTGTGTAATAAAAACAAAGACCACCGCAAGAGGGGAAAGACCGCCAAAAGTCAGCCAGGCAAAAAAGGCAACGATCAGTGTATACACGAAACAGTGAGTGAAAAGCGGTACCCACCTGGACGCTTTATATTGCGCCATCCAGCTTGTTTGAAACAAATAATCACCTATTAAATGCGCTAAAAGCAAAAAGCTAAACGGCTCCATTGATTCACCTCGTCTTCTAAAATAGATCTCTATATGTTGGTAAAATTATGATATATTAAAAATATCATACTATCGTTTTAGGTCATAGGAACTTTTTTATAAATGAGGTGAATACTGTGGGGGACAACGGGTCCGTTCAGCGCGAGCTTTCGGCAGAAGAAATGCTTGAAATTATATTGAATTATGCCGCGAAAATTTCGGGTGAAAACGATTTGGATACTCTGCTCATTTTAATGGCTGAGATGGGCCGCGAGCTTGTAAGGGCTGATCGGTGTACTCTCTGGCTTGTTGATCATGAAAAAAATCGCCTATGGACAAAAGTGGCACAGGGGATTGATCGTGTTGACATGCCGGCTGACAGCGGCCTCGCGGGGCATTCTATTCAAACAGGCGAAACCGTGCTTGTAAAAGATGCTTATAAAGATGATCGTTTCAACCAGGCTATCGACAAAAAAACAAATTATCGGACACGATCGGTGCTCTGTATACCAATTCGCAGTTTTGATCAGGAAATAATCGGCGTCTATCAGGCCATCCATAAAGGGCTCGACTGGTTTTCGGAAAAGGATGCAAAAAAATTGTCATTGGCTTCCACCTACACGGGGAAATCTATTCAAGCCGCTATCTTGCATTCGGAGCTTGTGGAAACGCAGCGGGAAATTATTTTTAAAATTGGTGAAGTGAGCGAGAGCCGTTCACGGGAAACAGGCCAGCATGTTAAGCGGGTCGCCAAGTATTCACGCGCGCTGGCAAAGCTGTCCGGGCTGCTGGAACCGGAGGCGCAAATGCTCGAGCTTGCATCACCTATGCACGACATCGGCAAAGTGGCGATTCCGGATCGAATTTTAAAAAAGCCGGGTAAGCTGACGGCGGAGGAATATGCCGTCATGCAGACACATACAACAGAGGGCTACAATATTTTCAAGAGCTCAACCCGCCGTATTTTTAAAGCAGCCGCTGTCATTGCATATGAGCACCATGAAAAATGGGACGGCACCGGCTATCCGCGCGGGTTAAAAGGAGAAGAGATCCACTTATATGCGCGGATTACAGCGATAGCAGATGTGTTTGATGCTTTAGGAAGTGACCGTGTGTACAAAAAGGCATGGCCGCTTAATCAAATTATCCAGTTCATTGATGAAGGACGGGGACGTCACTTTGACCCGAACCTTGTCAATTTATTTTTGGAGAATCTGGATGTTTTCACTGCAATCCGGAAGCAGTACAAAGATTCTTTTTAATTCATTATAAAAAAGGCGGAATAGCGATGCCGAAAGAAAAAACATATCGATTTCAAAAAGTATATTCGCTTCCACGGGCTGAAGTATGGAAGCTTTTATCTGATACGGACCACTTAAACCGGGTGACAGGTCTTTTCCCAGTTCAGTTTACCGATGCGCAGTTTAAGGATCAGTCTATGTTCCGGTATGCGGAGACAAAAGTACTTGCTCTTGTTCCAATCAAATGGCGTGAATACCCATTTGAATGGATAAAGGAAGAACGGTATTCGGTAGAGCGCGTTTATGAAGGCGGCCCGCTTGAACGGGTGCTCTGGACGATCGAGTGCAAAGATGTTTTGATGGATGGACAGACAGCAACGGAGGTAACGGGAACAGCCCATTTTACGAAACGAAATATTCTTGGACAAGCGGCAATCTCTTTAATCGCTCTGCCTTCGCTGAAAAAAATCATCATGAATTATTTGGATCATTATATAAAAGACAATACGAATCGTGTTGTGAAGGAACTGCCGCAGGAAAAAACATCCTATATTGTATATCACGAACGTTTCAGCCGATTACTTGATCAATTACGTACTGTGTATCCGCATGAAGGACTTGCGGACTGTCTTGAAAATCATTTAACGATGACAGGTGATGACGAAGTTCTTCATATGAAGCCGTATCGTTTAGCAGCCAAATGGGGCTATGCACGCCAGGAAGTGCTTGATCTTTTTTTGCATGCCACAAAAATCGGTCTTCTCACGCAAAGCTGGAATTTAATGTGTCCAAACTGCCGTGTACCGAAACAGACGGTTTCGTCGCTGTCGGAAGTGGGAGGCCAGGTACATTGTGACCTGTGTGGGGTCGGATACGATATGAATTTCGACCGCTATGTGGAAATGCGTTTTTCGGTCCACCCTTCTATACGTCAAGCAACAGATCAGACGTATTGTGTGGCGGGTCCTTTAAGATCACCGCATATTTTTGCTCAATATCGCCTGAAGCCTTATATGTCCCAGCAGGTATATTATCCACCTCTTCCTCCCGGCTCGCGCATTCGGACGCTTAAAACCAACCATGCGATGGACATTACGTCTGGAGTCAATCAGACATTGACGTATTCATCAAAGGGGTGGACGGATCAATTGGCCGGTCTTTCACCAAATGGCGGAATAATTGGGCTGCATAATGATAATGATGAAGAACGAGTTGTTGTCTTTGAAACGACGGCATGGGACGCGGAAGCATTAACAGCGGCGGATGCGACTACTTCACAGTTGTTCCGCGACCTTTTTTCAAAAGAGCTGCTTGCGCTGGATCAGCAAATTGGCGTCGAATCGCTGACGATTTTATTCAGCGACTTGCGCGGTTCGACAGCTATGTATGAGCGAGTAGGGGATGCGAAAGCGTACCGGCACGTACACCGTCATTTCGATTTTCTGCGCCGCTATATTGCGGCGCACAACGGCGCTATCGTTAAAACGATTGGTGATTCGGTCATGGCCGCTTTTTATAAACCGGATGATGCGCTCCGTGCGGCTCTGGCGATTCAGTCGGAAAGCGCCGTATTTAACGAGTCACAAGGCATGGAAGTTATTATTAAGATCGGTTTATTTACCGGTCCAACAATCGCAGTTAATGCAAATGAACTGCTTGATTATTTTGGACATACTGTGAACATGGCCGCCCGCGTTCAGCAGCAAAGTGAAGGCGGTGACATTATGATCAGTGCCGAAGAGTGGGAACGTGAGTCTTTCGCACAGGCGGCGGAAGGATATGAATTTGAAGTCAGCCGCTCGTATAAAAAATTATCCGGCATTCAAAATGAAGTCAATCTTGTACAGTTAACACACATTTCAGTATCAGGCAGCCTCGCTGTCTGACACTCTGAAGAAAAGGGAGAGACTGGCAATGAACATCGCATTAAAAGACTACATCAGCATCTTTATCCACCAAACAGATTTAAAAATAACGGGTTGTGTAAAGGAGCGGCTCGCCCCGTTCAACCTCGCACCCGAGCAAAATTTAATTATGATGCTGCTCTGGGAACGGGATGGACGGAACCAGCAAGAGCTGTCAGAACAATTGGAAAAGGACAAAACAAATATTACTCGCATGCTTTCAAGTCTGGAGCAAAAGGGGTTCGTCAAACGCGTAATCGAAACTTACGACCGCCGTTCAACCCGTATTTTTTTAACAGAGGAAGGAAAGGCACTCGAATGCGATGTTATTCCGTTGACAGATGAGTTTCATCGTACTGTTACGTCAGGGGTGACGGAAGAAGAGCTGGCGATTGTGCGGAGAGTTTTGTCGAAAATGCGCGAAAATATAAAATAAAAAAATTTATTTAATAGTTGCTGTAGCAACTAAGTATATGATACAATTCTATCAGTGATAAAAAGTAACTAACTAACTGGAGGAAACAAAAAATGACAAACGTTTTATTTGTAAAAGCAAACTCACGTCCGGCCGAGCAGGCGGTCAGTGTCCAATTATATAATGCATTCTTGGAAACATATCGTGCCGAAAATCCATCAGACAACATTACCGAACTGGATCTTTTTGCAGAAAACCTTCCGTATTATGATACTGATAAAATTAACGGCATGTTTAAGCTGGCGCGTGGCATGGAGTTAACAGCAGAGGAAAAAGCGGCGACGGATCTTGTAACAAAATACTTGAATCAATTTTTGGAAGCGGACAAAGTGGTCTTTGCTTTCCCGCTTTGGAACTTCACGATTCCAGCAGCGCTTCACACGTACCTTGACTACTTAAACCAAGCTGGCAAAACATTCAGTTACACGCCAGAGGGTCCGGTCGGTTTGTTGAAAAACAAAAAAGTGACATTATTGAATGCACGCGGCGGCGTATATTCAGAAGGACCGATGCAGTCTTTGGAAATGGCAGTGAACTATGTGAAAGCTGTTATGGCATTCTGGGGCGTTGAAGATGTTCAAACGATTGTTATCGAAGGGCACAACCAATTCCCAGACCGTTCAGCTGAAATTGTCCAAGCAGGTCTTGATACAGCGAAAGAAGCAGCTCTTACATTTTAATTATTCAAAGCTGTCCCACATATTGGGGCAGCTTTTTTTATACGTAAAAATCGACAGGACATAACCCCTCAGATAAAATAAAAAGATAAGACCAATTTGAAAGCTGAGGCGGTAGATAAGTGCATAGAAATCCAGAATTGCATCAATTTCTATTAAGTAAGGCCAGAAATTTAACCGAAGAATGGTATGCTGCGCTGGATAAATCAGAGGCAGAGGGCGTGTATGCATCAACCGATCCAGATGTGATTCGAAAGTTAAAGCAGCAAAATTTTGCCTTTCATGAACATTTGTGTGAAGTGTATATAAAAGAAGAAACAGCCTTTTTTGAAGATTTTATCGATTGGATTATGGAGGTGGCAACTGACACTGAACATTTAAATACGCCAGTTCATATTATCTTAGGTGAATTTCTAAATGTTCAGGAACAATATCTCGATTATATTGACCAATTTATACATCAGCACCAAGATAAATATACATATGAGGAAATTACCCGCTGGAAACGGGTGCTCATTAAAATATTTGGACAAGTAATGAGCAAATTTGTGGAAGAAAATCATAAATTCGCACAATTAAAGTTAAAAAGCCAGCAGGAAGTCATCTACGAATTAAGTGCACCCGTTATTACTTTTCAGAATAAAAAAGGGCTCCTGCCTATTATCGGTGCAGTGGACACGGCTCGTGCTCGGCATTTGCTTGAAAAAACCCTTGTGCAATGCGCAGAAAAAGGCATTAACCACTTGTTTATTGATCTTTCAGGTTTGATTATTGTTGATACAATGGTCGCCTTGCAAATTTTTCGTCTCATTGACGCGCTAAAACTGATTGGTGTAAAAACAACACTGTCCGGCATTCGCCCAGAGGTGGCTGTGACATCGATTCAGCTTGGATTAGACTTTAATAAGCTTGATATTACCGGAAATCTTGCGCAGGCATTAAAAGAATAAAAAGAACCGGTAGAAAATAAAGAAAAACACCTCGCGTATCACCTTAGTTAAGAATCATATTAACTATAAACGGGTGTTTTTTTGTTTGTTTCATTCTTCGATACGATAAGCTTACTTGACTAATTCATCCAGAACTTCATTCCAGCGCTGTATCACATGGTGTGAATCCTTTAATTGAATTTTGATGCCGGATGTGATGTCAGCATATTTGGCTTTATCTGTTTTAACAAAAAGAATGGTTCCGGAAAACCGTTCCCGTACGTGTTTTGCGTGATCAATTAACGGCAATTTTTGAAGTGAAAGACGTAAATAGTGAACTTGTTCTGCTAAAACAACGACGAGTGTTGCTTTGCCGGTACGTAAAATATTAGATGTTGTGGCGGTGCCGGGCCATAGCGCAAGCCTCACTTCTGTACGATTAATCGAGATGATTTCACCGACACTAATCATGGCAGTATGGGGCCACATGTCTTCACCTACAGAAAGCAGCATCATTGCTTCTTTCTGCTTTGTCTCTAAGTCTTTCCCATTCAGCAGATTTACTATATCTTCTGGCATGCCGGGCTGAATCATCTGGCTTCACTTCCCTTCAGTACCTTATTTATTTTTACAGATTTCACTGACTTTCAGATCGTGCTTTTTCATTTTACGGATTAAAGTTGTATGTGAAACACCCAATATCTTCGCAGCTTTCCGGATGGTTCCTTCACGCTCGATTATACTCTTGATCAAATTCTTTTCCACCGAATCGAATAAATTTATCCCATTATGCTTATTTTTTAATAATTCAGACAATAGTACATCCGAATGCTGCTTGGAAACGGGGAGTTCTTGAGGTTCTATAACATCGTTTTTGATGGTAAGAACGAGCCGCTCAATAATATTAGACAGTTCTCTAATATTGCCTGGCCAGTGATAGTCATAAAGAATGTCAGAAGCGGCTGTGGAAAGTGATTTGTTTTTTGTATATTCCTCATTAAAATGTTGAAGGAAATGGCCTATTAATAAGGGAATATCATCTTTTCTCTCCCTCAATGGCGGGATATGAATCGGAATAACATTCAACCGATAATAAAGATCTTCACGAAACTCCCCTCGGACCACCATGGATTCTAAATCCCGATTAGTCGCCGTGACAATTCTTGCATCTACCTGTATCAGCTTTGTACCGCCTACCCGGGTAAACTGCTGGTCTTGAAGCACTCTTAATAGTTTTGCTTGAAGGTGAAGAGGGAGTTCACCGATTTCATCCAAAAATAGCGTTCCTTGATCTGCCAATTCAAATAAGCCAGGTTTTCCTTCTTTTTTCGCACCGGTAAAAGCACCAGTATCATAGCCGAAAAATTCGGATTCCAGAAGGTCCTTCGGGATCGCACCGCAGTTCACTTTAATAAAGGCGCCGGAATCTTTACGCCTGCTCGTTTCATGAATTTCTCTGGCAAGTACATCCTTTCCTACACCGGATTCACCGAGCAAAAGGACAATTGAGTCCGTTTGTCCGATATGATGAATCAGCTCAATAATTTCCTTCATTTTCCGATTTGCTGTGATAATGCCCCTCTTAGCATGATGCTGGCGGAGTGTGAGGAGTTCTGTGTAATATTTGGCTGAAAGCTTTTCAATCTCTTCTACTTTCTTTTTCATCGTAATCAATTCAGATATA
Source organism: Domibacillus sp. A3M-37 (assembly GCF_024213455.1). Classification (NCBI taxonomy): domain Bacteria; kingdom Bacillati; phylum Bacillota; class Bacilli; order Caryophanales; family Bacillaceae; genus Domibacillus; species Domibacillus sp. A3M-37. Next base: position 113,835 of record NZ_JANAVL010000008.1, read on the forward strand.
TCGTGTGTGATAGACAGCATCCGTACTAATTGTTTATTTTCATCAAACATCGGGATGGCTGTAACGAGAACATCCACACCGTTTTCGTACTGTTGAAAATCAGTGATGGTCCGCTTTTCCTTTAATGCTTTTAACGTAACCGAGGGTTTTTGGAATAGTCCTCTTCCAACGATATCCTGCATTGTTTTCCCAGCATAAGCCCCTATAGGCAGGCTGCTTAATTTAACCATAGCCTGATTGGCCAATATAATGCGGCCATTATTATCTATTACTAAAATTCCGTCTTGAAAATTTTCTACAATCATTCGGTATAACTCTAAGTCAGGGATCATTATGCTCCTCCTGTAATGAATAGTCTGAAGATCATTGAAAAATTTTCAGGAGACTAGATACATATGCCGATTCTAACGTATTGCTTTGAGGGTAACACCGTACTTTTTCATTTTTTGAAAAACGGTCGTATGAGGAACACCTATGGCTGTTCCTGCTTTTCGAACCGATCCGTACTTTTTCAGCGTTCGAATCAGCGCTTCCTTTTCAAGATAGTCAAACAGGTTGTCTCCTTGCCTGAACGTGTTCCAGTGCAGGGCGAGCGTATCCATTGATTTATTCTCCTGATCTGGCGGTCCGCTTTCCGTTTTTAAACAAGTAAGTACCTGTTTGGGCAGTTGGCAGGATTCGATTACATCGCTTCGTGAGGTCAGTACAAGCCTCTCTACGATGTTTGATAATTCCCGAACATTTCCTGGGAAAGGATATGACATCAGTTGTTGAACCGCTTGTTTTGAGAACCGCTTTGTACTGTTATACTTCGCGTTGAACTCCATTAAAAAGTAGTTCAGCAGCGGAAGAATATCGTCCTTTCTTTCTCTTAATAAAGGAATCTTAATAGGCACTATATTTAAGCGATAATAAAGGTCTGTCCGGAATGTTCCTTCTTCAATCATTCTCTCTAAATTCCGGTTGGTGGCAGCGATAATACGTACGTTGACATTAATAATTTGCAGCCCGCCTACACGCATGATTTCCTGTTCTTGCAGGACACGCAGCAATTTTACCTGCATATCTAAAGGCAAGTCCCCAATTTCATCCAAGAACAGGGTGCCGCCGCTGGCCATTTCAAATATTCCCAGTTTGCCGCCTCTTTTCGCACCTGTAAATGCGCCCTGTTCATATCCGAATAATTCAGATTCCAAAAGGTGAGGGGGAATTGCTCCACAATTGACTTTCATGAACAATTCTTTTTTTCGGCAGCTGTTTTCGTGAAGCATTTTGGCAATGACTTCTTTTCCAACACCGGATGCCCCTAATAAAAGCACAGTTGAGTCTGACGGTGCCACATAGCGGACAATGTCAAATATTTCTTTCATTTTCTGGCTGTGACCAATGACTTTGCTGCTTCTTTTTGTGTTGTTCGTTTTTGGGGGGGCAGTCAATCCGTCTCGGGAGGAACCGCCGGAAAGTATCATCTGGCTTAACTCGTTATAAAAAAGCCTGTGGAGTGTATTCCGACTGATACAGCCGTGATAAATTCCGTTATTTATAACGGGAAGCAGCTGATGATTGTAGAATGGCAAAAAGTAAAGTTCTTCTGGGCCATTGATCGTACAGCAATCTTTGTCGATGTACTCTTTAATGATATTATTCGAATCGCTATTCAGTAAATCCTTTGCGTGAAGAATGCCTGAAAATGTCTGTCCAGACAAAACAGGGAGTTCATTCAAACTTGCTGCCTTCATACAGTTAATGGCTTTCCATACAGGCTCGGTTATCTGAATAACGGGCACTGTTTTTTCTACATGATCGAGCCATTTCATAAACGCGTCACCTTCTTTATCAATTTTCATGTCCAAATCAGTGAAATAAATAAAAACAAAGCGACATAAAAGTAAGCGTTATCATTAATGAAATATACCATACGAAGCAAAAGTATATATTTAAAATATTACTTATCCAATAAAATTTTATAGGTTTTCTAATATATATAGAAGCTGATCTATTTGTTTTTAAAAATTTTTTTGGAACTGCGTACGTTCCATCTGTAACGCCAGTCGTTCCATTTTAATACATGATATACCGGAAATGATTGAATTTAAAAGAAATTTTTAATTGGCATGAATTTTGCAATAACTAATGCGAGGACAGCCATTCAGGTTTGCGGGCATGAGAGGAGGAGTAAAAACAGCCAAAGTTCAGCTGTTCTAAGCGTAGAGGAAGAAGGCTGCTTCTTTAAAATTTTGCAAAACTACTTACAGTTGATAACGCTTTCAATAGGAGGGCAGAAATGAAAAAAATTGTGGTCGGTATATCAGGTGCCAGTGGAGCGATTTATGGAATCCGTTGTCTTGAAACGTTAAATAAGCTGGGAATTGAGAGTCACGTAGCTATCAGTACTGCGGCGGAAAAAACGATCGAATATGAAACAGATTACACTATGGAACAAGTTAAATCTTTATGTACGTACCTATATGACTTGAAAGACATCGGGGCAAGCATTGCAAGTGGGTCCTTCCGAGTAGACGGAATGATCGTAGCCCCTTGTTCGATCAAAACACTGTCGTCCATTGCCAATAGCTTTAATGATAATTTAATCAGCAGAGCGGCTGATGTCACGTTAAAGGAAAGAAGGAAGTTGGTATTAATGGTTCGTGAAACCCCTTTTCATTTGGGGCATTTACGGCTTATGCAGTCTGCCGCTGAAATGGGCGCTGTGATCCTGCCGCCGGTGCCCAGCTTTTATCATAAACCAGCTTCTATCGATGATATTGTCAATCAAAGTGTTGGAAAGGCGCTTGATCAATTTGGAATTGATGCGCAGCTCTTTGACCGCTGGGAAGGGCTTCCTGCAAATGAAGGGGTAAAGCATTCATAAAATGATTCAGTAAGTATGTTTCTAGTAATTATTTTTTGTTTTATACCATTAGAAGCAGATCACTACAAAAAATAAATAATAGGGGGAAATCAAATGTCAAATGATGCGATAACTCATGTAGAGCCTGTTGAACAAGGAACTATGGGAGTAACAAAAAAGCAGTTTCGATCTGCAATGCTTGCGTCGTTATTAGGGTGGTCGTTTGATCTTTATGATCTTTTCCTTCTTCTTTTTGTGGCGCCAACCATTAGCTTGCTGTTTTTTCCAACAAGCAGTCCGACGCTTTCTCTCGCTGCGGTATATGCGTCGTTTGCCGTGACACTTCTGATGAGGCCGCTCGGATCTGCCATATTTGGCTCTTATGCAGATAAAAACGGAAGAAAGAGAGCGATGATTGTTTCTGTCGTAGGGGTTGGGGTGAGTACAGCGGCTTTTGGTCTGTTGCCGACGGTGCCGCAAATCGGGTTTATGGCCGCAGTCATTTTCCTTATTTTGCGACTTGTTCAGGGTGTTTTTGTCGGCGGCGTTGTGGCATCTACACACACAATCGGAACTGAATCAGCCCCGCCTAAATATCGTGGTTTAATGTCCGGCCTTATTGGCGGTGGAGGAGCTGGCTTAGGCGCTTTGTTTGCTTCGATTACTTTTGCAGTTGTTTCAGCCTTGTTTCCCGGCGAGTCCTTTAACGAGTGGGGCTGGCGTGTCATGTTTTTTACAGGGATTTTGGGCGCTGTAGCAGGGCTTTTTGTCTTTCGATCTCTTAGCGAGTCCCCGCTATGGACACAATTGCGTGAAGAAAAGAAAGAATCGGACCAAGAGACTGTCGTCGTGCAGAAGTCGCCTGTCAAGACGCTCTTCACCAGTTATCCGCGTGTATTGCTGATAAATGTCATGATCATTGCAGGAGGCGGTTCAGCTTATTACCTGACATCTGGTTTTATCCCTACGTTCCTAAAAGTAGTAAATGAAGCTGCTCCGGAAGTTGTGTCGGGTGTATTGATTGCATCAAGTATTGTGACAATCATTTCAGCTTTATTGTTTGGCCATCTTAGTGAAGTAATCGGGAGAAAGAAAACGTTTATTCTCGTTGGAGTATTAAACATTATTGGACTTCCGTACTTTTATCTGGCTTTGGGAGATTCAGCTACTACCCTTTCTATCTATTTGAACACGATGGGCCTTGTCTTTCTTGGCAATGCCGCATATGCACCTGCTCTTATTTTTCTTAATGAGCGTTTCCCAACATCCATCCGTTCTACAGGTACCGGACTGTCGTGGAATATAGGATTTGCCATTGGCGGCATGATGCCAACGTTCGTCACATTGTCGAGTGGCACAATTGAAAACATACCTCACACGCTTATGTATTTTTCAATTGTCATTTTCGCAGTTTATCTTATTGGTGCACTCATCGTCCCTGAGACAAAAGGAAATCTGAAATAAACAGGAGGATAAATAATGGTGACAAAAATGAATCTTACAGGAAACTATATTAATGGTGAATGGCAAGAAGCGAAAACGGGGGATACGATGGAATCCGTCAATCCTGCTACTTCTGAAACAATAGGGGAATCGCAAAAATCAGGTGTGGAAGATATTAAACTGGCTATTGAAAATGCTAAAACAGCCTTTGAAAAATCCGACTGGCGTTCCAATTCAACGCGGCGTTCCGATGCTTTAATGCAATGGGCCTATAAGCTGGAAGAAAACAAAGAAGACATCGCCAAAATTCTTACGCTCGAAAATGGAAAGCCGCTGAAAGAATCACGAATCGAATTGAATGCTTGTATAGATACCCTTAAATACTTCGGCGGAATGGCACGCAGTGTATTTGGGAGATCGATAAACTTATCGGCCACTTCATACGGAATTATTGATAAAGAGCCAATCGGCGTTGTAGGGATTATTTCGCCATGGAACTGGCCGGCGATGCTGATGATTCGGGAAGCTGCCCCTGCACTCGCTGCTGGAAATGCAGTCGTGCTAAAACCGGCAAGCCGTACACCGATCGTAAGCACCGCTATTGTGAAGCTGATAGAAGATAACGAGTATTTTCCGCCTGGAATTGTCAATATTGTAACAGGTCCCGGCAGATTGATCGGGGATGAAATGACCACAAACCCGGATGTTCATGCAATCAGTTTTACTGGGGATACAAGTACTGGGAAAAATTTAATGAAAAAAGCGGCAGAAAAGGTGAAGAAGCTGGCATTGGAACTCGGTGGGAAATCTCCAAACATTTTATTTCCTGACGCGAATTTAGAGAAAGCGATTCCAGCAGTAGCAAAGTCAGCCTTTATTACGTCCGGGCAAATGTGTTTTGCGGGTTCTAGAGTACTTATTCATGAATCCATACACGAACAGGTGGTAGAAGAGCTGCGGAAAGAAGCTGAAAAATTGAAAGTAGGCAATGGAATGGATGAATCGACCGATATGGGGCCGGTCATTTCAGAAGACCAGCTTAATAATATTTTAGAATATTGTGAAATCGGCCGGCAGGATGCGAAGCTGGTAACCGGGGGAAATAGGCTGACCGGTGAAATGTATGATAATGGCTTTTTTATTGAGCCGACGATTTTTGACCAGGTTCCCATCGAATCAAAAATTGCACAGGAAGAAATTTTTGGACCTGTCCTCGTTGTTCAAGTTTTTAAAGATGAAGAAGAGGCAGTCGAACTTGCTAATGGGACAATTTTTGGATTAGCGGCCGGAGTCTGGACAAAAGATGTGAACAGAGCGATGCGTGTAGCGAAAAGAGTGCAAGCTGGAACGGTTTGGATCAACACGTATAACAAAAATTACCCGCAAACTGAATTTGGAGGCTATAAAGAGAGCGGGATTGGGCGCACAAGAGGCATCGAAGGATTACTGGAATATACCGAGACAAAACATATCAACATCGAGATTGAGGAGTAAAGGAGAGGAGGACGGTTATTATGTATTCTTCATTTGAATTTCATCTTCCGACAAAAATACATTTTGGCTTAAACAAAATTGAGCAGCTTGACCAGCAGCTTTCAAACGTTAATCGTGCCTTCATTGTAACCGATAAAGGAGTGTTGAATTCCGGTCTGGTTGAACAAGTGACAAAGATATTGGAAAAGAATGCGACAGCCTATGTTATTTATGATGAAGTGGAACCAGACCCGAGTGTTGAAACGGTTGACAAAGTGGCCGAGGTGTTTCAGCAGGAGGAAGGAGACGCTTTAATTGCGATTGGCGGCGGGAGTCCGATCGATACGGCAAAAGGTGTTCGTGTTATCGCCAGCAATGGAGGGAGTATACGAGATTATGCAGGGGTGAATCTCGTCAAACAATCATCCAGCATCCCGCTTATTGCAATACCTACCACGTCGGGTACCGGAAGTGAAGTAACCATTTTTGCCGTTTTTTCAGATTGGGAAGAAAATCGAAAGGTGACGGTAACAAGCCCGGCTCTTGCGCCGGATATAAGTATCGTTGACCCGAAAATGACAATGACTGCACCTCCGAGAATTACGGCTGCATCCGGCTTTGATGCTTACGCACATGCTGCTGAGACATTTGTTTCACGTGCATCTCAGCCTGCCAGTGATGCTCTTGCCCTTTCAGCTATGCGTACGGTGCATAAATACCTTCGTCGTGCCGTTTACAATGGGGGGGATGTAGAGGCGCGGGTTAAAATGGCGGAAGCCAGCTTACTGGCGGGGATGGCATTTAATCAGTCTTATCTTGGCTTAACGCATGCGATTGGGAGTGCGTTAAGTGGGCATGCCCATGTTAGTCACGGTGTCGCAATTGGTCTTCTGCTGCCGGCGGTGATGCGTTACAATTCGATCTCACAGCTGGATAAGCATGTGGAAATGGCCCGGGTTTTTCGTGAGGTTGACCTGTCAATGCCAGAATGGAAAAGCATAGACCAATTAATCGAAGATGTAACCCGACTGCGTAACGATGTGGGTCTGCCGCAAAGATTGCAGCAAGTAGGAGTGGAAGAAGATCAGCTTAAGGCGATTGCAGCTGATTCTATTAAAAGCGGAATGTGGAAATTTAATCCGAGGCAGGCATCAGAAGAGGAGATTTTAAATATGCTCCAGGACCTTTTTTAATAAGATTAAAAGTCGTGTGACGATTATACACATTTAACCATTAGGAGGGAATCGTGATGACGGAAAATAATACAAGCAAGAATGAAGAATTAATGCCGAGTGTAGATAAGACGACTGACGAAGTAGCTTGGGATTTATATCGTAAAGCAATTCGCTTTGGAACATGGGATCCTGCTGCGATCGATCTTAGTCAAGATAAAAAAGATTTTGAAGCGCTTGATGAGGACCTAAAAGGATACCTGATTCATTTTTGTACGGGATTTCTCGACGCTGAAGAAAATGTCGCATTAAAGTTTTGTCCATGGATTATGTTGGGCTCTTCTACAGAGCAGCAAGCATTTCTTAGTACGCAGCTGCTCGAAGAATTTAAACATACAGAATTTTTTATGCGCTATTTCAAAGAAGTCATTGGACGAGAGCGAATTCCTTCGGTAAAAAATATGGTGCAGCAAAAACTCGATGATCGTGTGAAAACAATGCTGGCGGCTCTTGAACAATCGGAGGAGGAACGTGAAGCGGCACTTGTGGAAGGGCTTACTCATTACCAGGGAATTATTGAAGGCGTTCAGGCGATGACTGGATATGATGTGTTTGAAGCGGTATACGGAAGTAAAGGGCTGTTTCCGGGATTAGGCGAAGGTTATGCCCGCATTAAAGAAGACGAAGGACGCCATGTCGGGTTTGGACTTCGAATGCTTAAGCTTTATGCGCGTAATCCTGAACACGCGAAAAGAATTCGCGCGCTATACGAAGAGTATCTTCCTCTCATTTTAGTTCGTTACGATCAGCCGGTTATTGTAGATGGCAGGGAATATCCAACGCCGCCTGAAGTACGGGGACGTGAGCGGGTAACGAAAATGTTTGAGCGCAGACTAAAAGATATATTAGGTGCAACAGCCGCTGTTTAAGGGGGAGGATTTTTGTGATGAAGGCAAAGACGTTTCGCACGTGGCTTGAGCATCTTCAGAAGACAGATCGCCTCGCAGTCATTGACCGGAAAGTTAGTTTGCAATATGAAGTCGCTATGGTGGCAAAAAAATTAGATGGAAAAAAAGCATCCTATTTTACAAATGTAGAAGAATACGATGTGCCGGTTGTTTCCGGGATTTGCTCGACGCGTGAAGATTTTGCAGAAGCATTGGGCACGGATCAGTATGGGGTTATTTCGAAGTTTTCCGAAGCTGTGGCTGCACCGGCTCCTTGCCGGCTGATAACGAAACAGGAAGCACCGGTTAAGGAAAATATTATTTTAGAGGATATTGATTTGATGAAGATGTTTCCCATTCCAGTCCATCATGACAAAGACTCGGGCAATTACATTACCGCTGGATTATTTATTGTTCGTGATCCAGTCACCCGTAAGCAGAACGTTTCGATTCATCGACTTCAAATTTCTGGAAAAAACAAGATCGGGGTTTTACTGTTGCCGCGTCATACGTTTCATTTATACAAACAGGCTGAAGAAGCAGGCAGGCCGCTTGAATGTGCCATTGCAATTGGCGTTGATCCAGTGACACTTCTTGCTTCGCAAGCAAGCACACCGTTTGGGGTGGATGAATTTGAAATCGCCAGTGCGCTTCGCGATGAACCGCTGGAATTGGTTCGATGTGAAACCGTTGATATTGATGTGCCAGCATGTGCAGAAATTGTGTTGGAAGGAAAGATCCTTCCGCATATCCGTGAACCAGAAGGACCGTTCGGCGAGTTTCCGAAGTACTATGGACCGCGTACTGACAAAGAGGTCATTGAGATTACAGCGGTCAATCACCGGAACAACCCCATTTTTTATACGATTGTCGCAGCAGGATATGAGCACCTTTTACTGGGGGGCATTCCCCGTGAAGCAAGTCTGTTTCAAAGCATTCTGCAGACGGTCCCATCCGTTAAAGCGGTGCATATGAGTCCCGGAGGCACTTGCCGCTACCATGCCATTGTTTCAATAAAAAAGCGAAATGATGGTGAAGCAAAAAATGTGATTTTAGCCGCTCTTGCCAACAGCTTCGATATTAAACATGTTGTTGTGACAGACGAAGATGTGGACATTTTCAATATGGAGGAGGTTGAATGGGCGATCGCTACCCGCTATCAGGCGGATAAAGATTTGGTTGTCATTCATGAAGCCCAGGGTTCAAAGCTGGATCCGTCCACTCGTGATGGAGTTGGATCTAAAATGGGGTTTGACTGTACGGTTCCTTTAAATAGTGAACCAATGCAATACTTGCGAATTCGAATTCCCGGGTATGATGAGTGCAGCCTGGATGAATATATAAATCCCGATAAGTCCATTCAATCTCTTCATCTGGAAAAATTTTAAATGCATGCGCATTACCTAAGTCCGTAAAACAAACAGTTAGGATGGTGGAAAATGTCAAAGTACACGATAGTCGACAAAGAAACCTGTATAGCCTGCGGTGCATGTGGTTCTGCTGCTCCAGAAATATTTGATTATGACGATGAAGGAATTTCATATGTAATATCTTACAATAATCAAGGTACTGCTCAAATCCCGGAAGAACTTCACGATGACTTGGCGGATGCATGTGACGGCTGTCCCACAGATTCGATTAAAATAGGGGATACCCCTTTTCATGTATTGAATTAGGATGTGAATAAATAAGGGTTGTAGACTGCCTGTTCCTAAGGAATAAAAGGAACAGGCAGTGTTATTGTTTTTACTGGCACTTTTTTGTCGCTCAGTCTACAATTTGTCTTTTTATACGGATGTTGGTGCATTGTTTTGTATAATAGGAGGGGGATGAACGTTTTTAGAATGATGGTATAAGGGGATAAATACATAATGAATAAAATTGTTTTCAGTCTGCTTGTTGTGCTGACGACGGGGTTAATGGGATCGGCATTTGCTATTGGGAAAATAGGACTGGCTTATTTTTCCCCGCTGCTGCTTGTTGCTCTTCGCTTCACAATCGCAGGTGTAGTTATGGCGGTTATCGTGAAAGCCTTGAAACGCCCGCACCCGCAAAAAGTAAAACAGTGGCTCCAGATGGCGGCCGTCGGCTTTTTTCAAACTGCGGCTGTGATGGGCTGCATCTTTTTAAGCTTGCGGACCATTACATCGGGTGAGTCTGCGATTTTAACCTTTACGAATCCGCTTCTTGTCGTTGTGTTCGGCACGATCTTTTTGCGGGTTCGATACCGGATTGTTCAATGGGCAGGTGTGCTGCTTGGAATGGCCGGCGTGTTTATTACGATGGGCGGCCAGCTCAATATCGAAACCGGTACGTTTTTAGGATTTATGTCAGCGGTCTCGTGGGCGATTGCCACACTGTTGATCAAATCCTGGGGGCACCGGCTTGATACATGGGTTTTGACCGCGTACCAAATGCTGTTTGGCGGCTTGTTTTTATTTGCGGCGAGCTTTTTATTTGAAGACCCGTTTATTGAAGTAAATACAGTTTCGATGGGGATATTAGTCTGGCTCGCCTTTATGGCTTCGATCGTTCAGTTTGCCGGCTGGTTTTATTTGCTCCAAACTGGCGATCCAGGGAAGACAAGTGCTTTTTTATTTTTAGCACCTTTTTTTGGCGTTTTAAGCGGCTGGATTTTGTTGGAGGAGCAGCTTCACCTTTACGTTTTAACAGGGGGGGCACTTATTTTTATCGGTATTTTCCTTGTAAATTGGCGAAGTGGTTCTTCCATAAAAAAGAAATGAAAACATTTTCTTTTTTTGAATCCCTTGCTTATTTTTAATAAAGCTGTTATGATAATAAAGAATTATTTTTGTTCGAAAAGTACAAGTGCTGTAAAGCTTATTGTCTTGATATTGCTTTGAGCAGGAATAGTATTATATTGTGCAACTGCACAACGGGAGGCAACATACATGGAACAAGGTAAAGTAAAATGGTTTAACGCAGAAAAAGGTTTTGGTTTTATCGAGCGCGAAGCTGGAGACGACGTATTCGTTCATTTCTCAGCAATTCAAGGCGAAGGCTACAAATCTCTTGACGAAGGTCAAGAAGTAACATTCGAAGTTGAACAAGGCCAACGTGGTCCACAAGCAACTAACGTACAAAAAGCATAATCCTATATAACACCGTAAAAAGGCAGTCTCGCTGAGACTGCCTTTTTGGTATGTCATTATTGGTGATAAACCAAGGTATCCTGTTCATGAGCAACGTCTTCGTATCGTGACCAGCCATCTGGTTTCGCGTCCAATCGGCCATTTTCGTGCCAACTGTCTTGTTTCATGACCAGTCACCGAATGACCAACGCCTGCCGCACTTCGTTGGCGGTCAGGCTTAATTATCAAAAAAGTTCTCTGTGAAATATGGCTGGTCTTCGTCATTCAATGCAACACCCACACCTAAATAGGCAAAATCATCGTTGACAATGTTTTTTCGGTGGCCGGCTGAGTTCATAAGACCTTCATGAGCAAAGATGCTGCTAAATTGGCCATAAGCAAGGTTTTCGCCAGCAGCCATAAAATGGGTGCCGTCTTCTTCCATTCGATCAAACGGCGATTGGCCTTCCAAGTTTGTATGATCAAAATAGGAATTTGTCGCCATGTCTATACTATGACTGCGTGCCGTTTCGCTTACGCGGTCATCCCATGTCAATACTGGCAGTCCATGGGTGACGCGTGTGGCATTGGTTACGTCAAATAGCTGATATTCAAATCCTTCCCGGAGTGCCGCGCTGTTTTCCGCATACATGCCTTTTTTCTCCGCTTCGAGATCTTCATTCAAAATTTGAATGGCTGTCACTGTGTTTTGCTCGTGCACATCATAAAAAACCGTGACAAAGCTGTTATCCATTTGGTAATAATCGTGTTCATTCGTTTCGTTTAAAATATAATAGGTCAAGCCTTTGCGCATTCTATCCATCGGATCACCAAGCTGAGCGCGTACCGTTTCTTTCGGTGTGTTCAGCGCGATGCCGACGTTTGATGAGATTAAGTCATGACTCGTATATAGGCCATTCACACGATTTTCTTCATCATAAGACACCATTAAAAAGTTTTGGTAATTTTCATGGTACGCATACCAATCAGTTCCATATTCGTTTTGAGACTGGCGTTTCGGTGCGCCGACTTCCTTTTCTACATCTGCACGCCCATCACCAATTTGTATGTTATAAACGGAAAACGTCTGGGCCTCCGGTGCGGCGAGCGCTGGTTTTTCCGCCTGCTCAACAGGATCCGGTGTAAGACCGACCAGACTTTTCACTTCACTGGTTACTTTATCAACCGAATTGATTACAATAGGGCTTTCACGGACTTCTTCCATTTGTTCATTGATAATATCCATAAACGCCAAATTCACATATGGTTCGGCATATTCTTCCCAGAGCGGCCGTGTATTAAAGGCTACAACAAGCAGCAAAACAAAATAGACTATTTTTTTCAATCATTCACACTCCGTTCTATCTTTTATTTTACCGGAAATGCACTGATTTTTCACGTAAGGGCTGTTTTGAACAAAAAATGCACCAATTCACATAGTTTTTTAAGTTTTTTAAATTTTTTATTCGGAAAATATGATTGAAAGCGCTATGATAGAGAGAGAGACTTTTAATGGAGGTACATATGTAATGGCATATAATAAATTAATTCGAACGTTAATGATTGAAATCCCATCCGTCCCGGGCAGCCTGGGCAAAGCAGCAACAGCGATTGGGCTAAGCGGCGGTGACATTGGGGAAGTAGAAACGATTAAAGTAGGTCCTGCTTATACGCAGCGGAATATTACCGTTCAAATTGAAAATGAAGAACAACTCGTTAATATTATCGGGAGCATTAATAAACTTGAAGGCTTCCGTGTACAGACGGTGTCAGATGAAGTGCTTCGCGCGCATGAAGGCGGCAAGGTGCAGATGAAAAGCAAGATGCCGATTCAATCACTCGCTGACTTAAGCCGCGTGTATACGCCGGGTGTGGCGGATGTGTGTAAAGTGATTGAAGCGGAACCGGAAAAAGCGAAAATTTACACCAATATCGGTAATAGTGTCGCAATCGTTACCGATGGAACAGCTATTTTAGGACTGGGTGATATTGGGCCGGTAGCAGGAATGCCGGTAATGGAAGGGAAATCGGCACTCTTTGACCAGTTAGTTGGCATCAACGGCATTCCAATTTTGCTTGATACGAAAAATCCAGATGAAATTGTGGCAACGGTCAAGCATATCGCGCCAGGATTCAGTGGTATTTTGCTTGAAGACATCGGCTCTCCTCATTGCTTTGAAGTAGAAGAGCGGCTGAAGGCAGAACTCGATATTCCGGTTATGCATGATGATCAGCACGGAACAGCGGTTGTGACGCTGGCAGCAGTTATTTCTGCTTGTAAAAGTGCTGGCGTAGATTTGAAGGAAGCCACGGTCGGACAAATTGGTCTCGGCGCGGCAGGTCTTGCGATTTGCCGTATGCTTATGGCTTACGGGGCAAAATCGGTTCTTGGTGCGGACCGGTCATCGGAAGCGAAAGAACGGTTGGAAAATTACGGCGGCACACCGATTGATGAACTTGAAGAATTGATGGGCCAGTGCGATATCGTCATTGCGACAACAGGCGTTCAAGGTTTGATCAAAAAAGAATGGGTGCGCAAAGGACAAATTATTTTGGCGCTTTCGAATCCGAGGCCGGAAATCGAGTCAGCGGACGCGCTTGCAGCCGGTGCAGCATATGCGGCAGATGGCCGCTCTGTCAACAATGTTCTCGGCTTCCCAGGTATTTTCAGAGGCGTGTTAAATGCACAGGCCGATAAAGTGACGCATCCGATGCTTGTTGCGGCAGCTGAAGCGATAGCGTCTTGTACAAAAGCAGGCGATCTTGTACCGCAGCCGCTCGATCGGACGGTTCATGAACGGGTAGCGGAAGCAGTCGAAAAAGCAGCAAGTGCGGCTAAATAAAAAACGAATTGACAAATTTAAAGAAAATCAAGTATAGTGAAAGTACAAATTAAACGTACACTCCTAAAGGGGAGTAGCTTTAACGGATTAGTCGTCATTTCAGAGTCTCAACTCTCGGCTTTTCTGGTTTATTTGTCCATACTAATCACAAACAAAAGGGTGGAGGAACATGATCATGATGTTACGAAAATATATGTCACTGTTAGGGATTGGTTCAGCTAAAATTGATTTAATTTTGCCGAAAGAAACGTACAGGCCGGGGGAACAAATTCAGGCGTGCTTTTTAATTCAAGGTGGTACAGTGGATCAGCAGATTATTCGGATTGAATGTGATCTTGTACTTGAAAATCATGCGGAAGAAACGAGCAAAATCATTGAAACACGCACGATTTTATCGACACGCACCATTGCGGCGGAAGAATTAAACAAAGTACCATTTACATTCCGTCTGCCGGAAGTTGTGCCAGTGCTGGAACGAGATGAGTCGTACCGCTTTAAAACGAAGCTGACCTTTGACCAGGGAACAGAAAGCGTCGATCAGGACTGGATTAAAATTGTTGTGTAAAGCAGCGCGTCTCTTCAGGCGCGCTGTTTTTAATACTTGATTCGGAATGACGTGTATTGTTCCATTGCTGCGGGTTCCTCTTTAATATGGTGCACCTTGGCGAAATGATTGCCTTTTTTCAGCACTGAAATAAAGGAATTGAGTTGTTCTGCTGTTCCTTCCGCTTGAATCGCGACTGATCCGTTTTCAAGGTTTTTTGTCCAGCCGGTTATTTGATGATCAGTGGCGGTCATTTGTGCAAAATAGCGAAAACCAACGCCTTGTACTTTTCCGGAAACGGTTAAATGCCGGGCTTGTTTCACACTTTTTCACTTCCTTCTTCATAGATTCGTTTGTCACTGCTCAACTAAGGGAATAAGTATCAAAGTTTGTTTGAGTGGTGCAGATGCACGAAGAAGTGTTTACAAGCGGTAAAGCAACAAAGCTGAACACGGAATTTTTTACGTTCCTGCTTTATTATAAAAAGATACAAAGAAAAAATCTATTTCAAAATAGGGGGATATAGTATGAAAAAACTTGACCCGGCGGCGTTGAGTGAACGGGAAAATTACAAGTTTTTAACCGGGAGCATTATTCCACGCCCTGTCGCGTTTGTAACCACGCTGTCTGAAAAAGGGATTTTGAATGCGGCGCCATTCAGCTATTTTAATATTGTTTCATCCAATCCGCCGATGATTTCTGTCTCCATTCAGCGTCAACACGGCAATATGAAAGATACTGCACGAAACGCGGAGGCGCAATCGTCATTTGTTGTGCATATTTCAGATGAATCGTATGTGAAGGAACTGAATGCGACAGCCAAACCGCTTCCGCCGGAGGAAAGTGAAATCAGCTTAACGAATTTAACGCCGGTAAATAGTG
Source organism: Domibacillus sp. A3M-37 (assembly GCF_024213455.1). NCBI lineage: Bacteria > Bacillati > Bacillota > Bacilli > Caryophanales > Bacillaceae > Domibacillus > Domibacillus sp. A3M-37. Next base: position 129,082 of record NZ_JANAVL010000008.1, read on the forward strand.
AGAAAATAAACGTACCGGGCATAAAAGAAGCGAAAATTCGGATGGAATGTGTACTTGAACGAAAAGTGACACTCGGCGAAACAGAGGAAGGACCGTCCTGTGACTTGCTGATCGGGCGTGTCGTTCAGTATCACATTCGGGAGGACTTGTATGAAGATGGCCGTATCGATGCAAAAGGACTTGCCCCGGTCAGCCGGCTGGCGGGGAATTTTTACGCAAAGCTGGGTGACGTATTTGAACTGAAAAGACCGACATAACCGTTTTTTTATAAGGGACGCAGCTCAAACCGTTTTCTTTCGATTATTGGGAGGAAAACCATTATACTAGTACTATCGTAAATAGAAAAAGGGGTTTTATAATGAACGGACAAAATAGAAGTGATATTAAACCAGGCATTGAAGTAAATGTAATTTTGAAAAAAGATCAGCGTACCGGAGTGAAAACTCGCGGCACCGTAAAAGATATTTTAACGAATTCCAGCTTTCACCCGCACGGGATAAAAGTACGGCTTGAAGACGGTCAAGTCGGCCGTGTGTGTGATATTTTATGAAGCTTGTTTTCCTGGGCAAAGGAACGTTTGAACCACAGGTTGTTAAAAGAGAGAATGTGAGCATCTGTGAGGCTGCTCGTAAATTGTCAGTGTAACGCCGGAGCATGGACGTTTTAAAAGAAAGACGATCAGTGTGGTCGTGTCATGTACAAAAGCTCAATTCAATATAAAAAAGCGAAAGCCTCCATTTATTTTGAGGCTTTCGCTTTTTTTGGGGGTCCAGTTCTAGGCGTCATCGAGGCCCACACGATGTGGGTCACAAAAGCGTTGCAGCAGGAAGCTGCGTTCTTAGCTTTTGTTCCATAAGCCCTTCTGGAGGCAAAAGGCGCCTCCGGCAGTGCTCGTCTTATGCTTGTCCCCGATAAACGGGCGCCTTGCGCTTTTCTGGTTTATTTCCAAAAAGGCTCTTGGACTTTTTTTATCGTATTGACACTGTGGTCAAACAATTCTTTTTCACGATCACTGAGTGGGATTTCTACTACGTCCCGAACGCCCTGGCGGTTAACAACGGCTGGTACACCAATATATACATCGTTATGGCCAAATTCGCCTTCAAGGAGGGCGGAGACGGTTAAAACGACATCCTGATTTTGCAAAATTGCCCGGGAAATGCGAGTAAGGCCCATAGCAATTCCATAGTACGTAGAGCCTTTTGCTTCTATAATTTCATATGCGGCATCCCGAACCTGCGCCGCAATTTCTTTCATTTTTTCTTCCGGATCCTCATTTTCATCTTTAGCCAGGTAATCTTTCAGCGGAATCCCGGCAACGTTGGCGCTGCTCCAGACCGCTACTTCCGTATCACCGTGTTCACCAATAATACATGCGTGGACGCTATGCGGTGCAACACCGAAGTTTTCACCGAGCAAATAACGGAAGCGGGCTGTATCCAAAATGGTGCCGGAACCGATGACACGCTCTTTCGGCAGGCCGGAAAACTTCCATGTTGCATACGTTAAAATATCAACCGGATTTGTCGCGATCAGGAAAATACCGTCAAAGCCGGAATCCATCACTTGACCGACAATATTTTTAAAGATTGCCATGTTTTTCTCAACAAGCTCAAGGCGCGTTTCCCCCGGCTTTTGGTTCGCTCCCGCACAAATGACGACAAGGGCTGCATCTGCACAGTCTTTATATTTACCAAAGCTTACTTTTGTAGAAGTAGGAGCGTATAAGACGCCGTGGTTCAAGTCCATCACATCGCCCATTGATTTTTGTTCGTTTAAATCAATTAATACAAGCTCATCGCACACGCCCTGGTTTAACATGGAAAATGCGTAGCTTGATCCAACTGCACCTGTACCGATAAGAACGACTTTGCTGCCTCTAATTTCGATCATCCTGAACACTCCTCTATTTAGTAAGTAAGATTGTTAAAATGTTAATGTGAAATACTTCACAAACTTATTATAGAGTGTAGATAAGCAGTTTGCAACCGTATTTGAACGAAATAAAAAGAGAATCCGCTTGCAATATGTCTATTTTATTAACGCTGTTTAAACGATGTTAATCGGAGCACCGAGCCGTAATAAAAACCTAGACCGGAAAAATTTTTCCGGTCTAGATTAAAAAGAATCGAGTCTGTTTTTTCATTATCCGGCCAGAGACATTAATCCCCATCTCCGCCGATAAAGTCAAACATACCGGCCAAGCCGCCTTCGCCTTTTGATCCGCCATTTTGTGGCATCGCCGCAAAAACACGGCTCGCCAAACGGCTGAATGGAAGCGACTGCACCCAAACCGTTCCTGGTCCGCGAAGCGTTGCAAGGAACAATCCTTCGCCGCCAAATAATGCTGTTTTAACACCGCCGACCGCTTCAATGCTGTATTCGACATCACCTGTCATCGCGACAAGACAGCCTGTATCCAAACGGATCAGTTCACCTGGTGCGAGTTTTTTTTCAAAAATTGTACCGCCGGCGTGAACGAATGCCAGACCGTCGCCTTCAAGCTTTTGCATGATAAAACCTTCACCGCCGAAAAAGCCGGTGCCGAGCTTACGCTGCAATTCAATTCCAATCGATACACCTTTAGCAGCAGCAAGAAATGCGTCTTTTTGACAGATGATTTTGCCTTGATGCTCACTCAAATCCATCGGAACAATTTTGCCTGGGTAAGGCGATGCAAATGAAACATGTTTTTTGCCGCTGCCTTCATTTGTGAAGGTCGTCATAAACAAGCTTTCACCTGTTAAAACACGCTTTCCGGCACCAAACAGCTTGCCCATTAGACCACCGCCGCGGTTTGACGATCCATCTCCAAAGACTGTTTCCATCTTAATGCCGTCATCCATCATCATTAAGCTGCCGGCTTCTGCAATGACCGTTTCTTGTGGATCAAGCTCTACTTGCACAAACTGCATATCATCACCAAATAATTTGTAATCAATTTCATGGTTGTTCATTCATTTATCCTCCTTTATTTTCAATTAGAAGTACGATTTACACATAAAAAAGTTTCGAAATAATGAAAAAAATAAAGCTTTAACGTTTTAGCTGTCCGGCAGCAGGATTTGTGCATAATCGCCGCTCGTTCCGCTGATCACGATGTCTGCGGAACGAGCGGGGTTTTGTGCTTGAATATAAGCTTGCTCCCCAAGCATCCACACGTCTTCCCACATAGAACGCATTTCTTCACCGTCCCGCTCAATTCCGCGCTGAAGCCTCACATCTCTCGGGCTGTCCACCCAAATTTTAAAATGATAATAAGGAAGAAGCTGCTCCATCATCGTATAACAGCCCTCCACAATGACAAAGCCGCCTGCCGGAATGTTATGTGTTTCGGCGAGCTGATCGGTTTCCCAATCATACCGCTCATACTGGGTCGGCTGATTTTGGCTGAGCGGCTTCAATAACTGCTCTTCAAGCCGGTTTAAATCCCAGTTGCCGCCGATGTCATTGCTGCGTTTAGCGGAAAGCTGATAAAAGTCGTCGGCGTGAACGACGGTTGTTGTACTGCCGAGCACTTTTTGCATTGCGCGAGCCAGTGTACTTTTTCCGGCACCACCGCAGCCATCAATAGCGATTAAAAAAGTGTAATCGTTTCGCTTTGAAAACGTTGCGATGAGTTGTTGTATATTCATGGAAAATCCCTCCCAAACAAATTATACCTTATTTATTGACGGTTAATCGTTTACCCCCTAAACTAAAAGAATAAGGTTTAGGGGGTAAACGATTATGGAAAAGCAGCTGCAGGAAGCAGTTGAATTGTTTGAAGAAGTAATGGTATATGGAACCGAACGCGTACTAAAATCGATTGACGATCCGATCATACATGACTATTCGCCCGAGCAGATTCAAATGATGAAAATTATCGGCAAGCATGGGCCGATCACGGCGGGCAGTCTTGCGGTAATGCAGGGTGTTCATAAAAGTGCCATTTCCAACCGGTTGAAAAAGCTCGAGGAAAAAGGCCTTGTCCAAATAGTAAAATCGGACAGTGATCAGCGGTCAAAATGGGTGGAGTTGACAGATGACGGAACGGATTTTGTTGAAAAAGCAAAAGCCATTTTGTCCAGCTTTATTTCCTCGCTTTTGTCTGACCATATTGATGAAAAAGAAGTCGAGCAGTTTGTGAAGACGTTTCGCAAGTTAAAAGAAATTATGAAGTTAGGTGAAGAAGAACGATGAGAAAAATCATTCAATGGCGCTGGCCCATTTTGATCGGCATGATTGTGCTGACAGCGGCTTTATTTATGCTGGCGCCTAATTTGACGGAGCAGGCTGAGGAAGCAGGATCGTTCCAGCTTCCAGCAGATGCAGACTCGCAGCGGGCAGCGGATATTTTAGCCCAAGTGGGAGCAGGAGAAGAAACCATTTCACTTGTTTATACATTAGATAAAACACTTAATGACAGCGCACGTCAATCGATTGCCGACAGTGTGACGTCTCTTCAGAAAATCGGTGAACCGATAACAGGTGTGCTGAATCCGTTTGAAAGTGAAGAGATGGAAAGCCAGCTCGTTTCTGAGGACGAAAAAACAGTGCTTGTGCCGGTTACAGTAGAGGGAACGCAGGAAGAAATTAACATGATCGCGGATGATATTCGTGCAAATGTGCTTCCAGATAATCTGACTGCTTATGTAACAGGTGAAGCGATCATCAATAACGATGTGAATACAAGCTCGCAGGAAGGGCTGAAACGGACGGAGCTGATTACTGTCGGCCTCATTTTTGTCCTGCTTCTGACCGTTTTCCGTTCTATTGTTACACCGCTTATCCCGCTGGCGGCCGTTGGGTTTACGTATTTACTCAGCCAGTCGCTCGTTGCATTTTTTATTGATTGGTTCGGTTTCCCGGTGTCCAACTATACGCAAATTTTCTTGGTGGCAGTGCTGTTCGGAATCGGAACGGATTATTGCATTCTGCTGCTCAGCCGATATAAAGAAGAATTGCAGGCAGGGCACTCAGTAGAAGATTCGATTGTGAATACATACAAAACGGCGGGGCGTACATTATTAATTAGCGGTATTGCTGTTTTTATCGGCTTTTCGGCGATCGGTTTTGCTGATTTTCCAATTTTCAAATCAGCTGTCGGCGTCGCAGTAGGCATTGCGATTTTGTTGATTGTGTTGTTTACGATCGTGCCGTTTTTTATGGTGACACTGAAAGAAAAGCTTTTTTGGCCGTCCAAAAAATCGGCTTCTCATAATGACAGCAAGCTGTGGGCATGGTTCAGTAAATTATCGGTGAACCGTCCGCTCCTCTCCATGCTTGTAGTTGCGCTGATCACAGTACCACTCCTGTTTACATACGATGGTGAATTATCGTTTAACACAGTAGACGAAATCGGTAACGAGTACGAATCGGTAAAAGGGCTTGATGCAATTTCAGAAGGGTTTGGAAAAGGTGATTCACTGCCGGTTACTGTCATTATGAGTGGAGAAAAGGATCTTGTAACAGAAGAAACCGTTCCGTATGTGGAAGCCATCAGCCAAGAAATTTTAAAAGTAGACGGAGTGGAAGCAGTCCGCACGATCACGCGGCCGACAGGAGAAGCAATTGATGAGTTGTACGTCGATACGCAGCTCGGGCTGTTAACGGACGGTCTCGTTGAAGCACGTAATGGACTGCTGGATGTACAGGATGGATTGGCAGAGATTCAAAATGGACTGTCGCAGGTGGAAGGGCAGCTTCCAGCAGGCAGTGAAGCGTCATCCGGTGCGGAAGGGCTGCAGCAGGCAGCTGACGGGATCAGTCAAATTAATGAGCAGCTCGGCCTTATCTCAGGCGGTATGCAGCAATCTGGCAGCACCGCACAAGCGGCCGCTCAGATTGGTGCTGTTCAGCAGCAGCTCACTCAGGCTGGGCAGGGAATCAATACCGCTGCCGGAGAGCTTGAAGGCACGACCGGTCAAATTAGTGAGCTTGGCGGCGGATTAGCACAGCTTGCATCCGGTGTCGGAGAAGCGAATAACGGTTTAGGTGAAATTGCAGGCGGCTTGACAAGTGCTGCACAAACGACCCGGGTGATGAGCCAGTCGGCAAGTGTACGTGATACAGGGATGTATATCCCAGATGGCACGCTTGAAAATGAAGAGTTTGCGGACGTGCTGGACCGTTATACAATCAATGATCAAAAAGGGATTAAACTGGAAGTGTTCCTTACAGAGGATCCGTATTCTACGGAAGCCATTGATATTGTCGAACAAGTAAAAAACACGGTCCAAACAGCGGTGATTGATACGCCGTTTGAACAATCAGAATTTGCTTATAGCGGCATTTCGAGTGTAAACAGCGACTTGAAAACGATCTCGTCTAATGACTTTAGCCGGACGGTGATCATTATGCTTGTCAGCTTGCTCGTGGCGCTGACACTGCTGTTTCGTTCAGTTATGATGCCGCTTTACATGATCGGCTCCTTGCTGCTGACCTATTACACATCGGTCGCTGTAGCTGAATTAATTTTCGTGAACGGACTTGGTTATGATGGCGTGAGCTGGGCTGTACCGTTTTTCGGTTTTGTGATGCTCGTTGCACTCGGCATTGATTATTCGATTTTCCTGCTTGATCGTTTCAGGGAAGAAGCGGTTGATGGAGTCAGTATTCAGCGGGCGATGACGGTATCGATGGCGAAAATGGGTACGGTTATCATTACCGCAGCGATTATTTTAGCCGGCACATTTGGCGCGATGATGCCGTCCGGTGTCCTCAGTCTTGTGCAAATTTCCACAATTGTCCTTACCGGTCTTTTGTTATATGGCTTAATTGTGCTGCCTTTGCTTATTCCAGCAGTTACAGTGTCGTTTAATCAAGGCGTATGGTGGCCGTTTAAAAGAAAATAAACGAAGCTGCTCCGCGTGAGGCGGGGCAGCTTTTGTCTTAATCAATAATAACATGCTGAAGATCCATCATTTTCTTGTCTTTTCTGAAGCTGTCAGCGGACATGCCAATCATCTTTTTAAACACTTTGCTGAAGTAATTTGAATTGTCATATCCTGTTTCCATTGCAATTTCATGGAGTGTTTTATTGGTCGTGGTCAGCAGTTCCATCGCTTTTTGCATGCGCATTTTCGTTAAAAATTGAATCGGTGTTGTCTTCATATGTTTTTGGAACTTATTCGTAAAATAGTATTTGGACAGCCTGGCATGATCTGCAATCTCATCCAGTGAAAGCGGCTCATGATAATGCGCCGTCATAAATTGGATTGCTGTGCGGATGTCTTCAGGGATCTCGGTTTTCACGTGATCAAGTCCTTTTGCGAAACGATAAAGCCCCATTATAAACTCATACGCATAAGCAGAAGAAGTGAAAAAATCCTTAATCCCTTCTTTAACAGCAAATTGATAAATTTTTTTCAGTAAAAAAATTAAGGGCGCTGTATTTTCCACTGTCATTCGCAAACCAAATTGGCCAGTTAAATAATCCCAGCATTCCTCTGCTTTTGTTCCTTCTAATGTAATAAAAAGAAATTCCCATTCCGGACTCTCCGCCGGCAGGTAGTAGCAATGATCACTCGGCACTTTCACAATAAATGCTTCGCCAGGACGAATGCTTAAAGTTTGTTCACCTGCTTGGACTTCACCATATCCATTCAATGTATATTGAAAGATGTATGTATTGTGGTCGTTTTTTCGCATACGGCCATCCCAGTAATAATCGGTCGATGTCCATTTCTCAAAGCCGATCGAAACAACCCGGGCAGCTTCGGTTAATGGTTCTTTTGCGTGATGATAAACAAAACTGTGGTGTGAATCATCTAGTAAAGAAAACAATATATTACCTCTTTTCCGTTTTTATTTACCATTGGCTAAAAATTGAAAGCGCTGTATTATTGATTATAAGAAATACATTAATTAAAGTTTACTAAAATTTCAATACTAACTTTTATGGAGGTTGGAAAATGAAAAAAATTACGTTCATCGGTGCAGGAAGTACGGTTTTTACAAAAAATGTGTTAGGTGACTGCATGTTGTCTCCTGCTCTTCAAGACTTTGAGTTTGCTCTTTTTGATATTGATGCCGACCGTTTGTCAGAATCGGAAATACTGTTGAATGCCTTGAAAAATACATTGAATACCGGTGTCACAATTAAAACCTATACAGACCGCCGAGAAGCGTTGAACGATGCAAAATACGTAATTAATGCCATTCAAGTAGGCGGCTACAAACCAAGCACCGTCATTGATTTTGAAATTCCGAAAAAGTACGGTCTTCGTCAGACGATTGCAGATACGATTGGCATCGGCGGTTTGTTCCGGGCATTGCGTACGATTCCTGTCATGCTCGACATTGCAAAAGATATGGAAGATGTCTGCCCGGATGCATTGCTTTTAAATTATACAAATCCAATGGCAACGCTAACTGGTGCGGTCTCCCGTTATACAAACGTGAAAATGGTCGGCTTGTGTCACAGCGTGCAGGCTTGCACAAGTCATTTGCTGAAAGACCTCGACATTCCGCATGAAAACATTGAAGAGCGGATTGCCGGGATCAACCATATGGCCTGGCTGCTTGAGATCAAATCCAATGGCAAAGACTTGTACCCGGAAATTAAAAAGCGGGCGAAAGAAAAGCAGCAGTCAAAACATCACGATATGGTCCGCTATGAGCTAATGGATAAGTTCGGTTTTTATGTGACGGAATCCTCTGAGCATAATGCAGAATACCATCCGTTCTTTATTAAAGAAAAGTATCCGGATTTGATTGAGCGCTTTAACATTCCACTTGATGAATATCCGCGCCGCTGCGAAGAACAAATCAGTAACTGGCTGAAAACGAAAGAAGAGCTTCTGAACGACCAAAATTTAACGCATGAACGCTCACACGAATACGGGTCACGCATCATTGAAGCAATGGAAACAAACGAACCGTTTGTTTTTGGCGGAAATGTGTTAAACACAGGCGGCCTTATTTCTAACCTGCCGGAAAAAGCAGTCGTTGAAGTACCGTGTATCGCGAATCGAAACGGCATTACACCGGCTTACATGGGTGAACTTCCAGAACAGCTTGCAGCGTTGAACCGCTCGAACATTAATACACAGCTATTAACAATTGAAGCAGCAATGACACGGTCCAAACAAAAAGTTTACCAAGCGGCCATGCTCGATCCGCATACAGCATCTGAATTGTCGATGGACGACATTATCAGCATGTGCGATGACTTAATTGAAGCACATGGCGATATGCTGCCAGAATTTAAAGATGAAACAGAAGAGGTATTAATGAAAAGCTAAAGGTAATTACATTTCATAATAGCTTTTTAAAAGAACCTGCAGCCGGAATAGAGGTTCAAGCTTTAACATTTTATTTCACTCATCCATTTCTTCTTGCTGATGCTTTCTGGTCTTGGAATAGTGAATAAGCTTAATGGGTCTTCCTTAAATCTTGAGAGTTAGTGTGGCAGCTTGCTCTTTTCGTTATTAAGGAAGTACCTTTTTTATTTTGCAAAACCAGAGCCTGAATTTACAATGTTGTTCGAATATTAAAAAATAATATTGAAAGCGATTTCTTAAAGTGATAAAATAACATTAATAGTAAATTTTACTAAACGGCAAGCGAGGAAAAATTATGACAACAATGAGGGATATTGCAAAAAGAGTGAAAGTATCCGCTTCTACTGTGTCACGCGTGTTGAATCATGATGAAACGCTATCTGTTTCCCCAGAAACAAAACAAAAAATTTTTGAAATGGCCGAGCAGTTAAACTATCGGACTTTAAAGAGCCGACGCCTGCAAAGCGGTATTTTAAAAGAAGAAGTTTTTTCAACCGACCAAATGAGTCTGGGAATGATTGTACTCCAGTCAATCAAAGAAGAAGTGAATGATCCTTATTGGCTGTCTATTCGGCAGGGAGTTGAAAAAGAATGCTCCAAGCTGGGAATTGCCTCATTAAAACTGATGAGGCTTCAAAACACAAGCCGGATACAGGAGGAATTGAGAAACTTAAACGGTGTAATTATCATTGGCAGAATCGACCACCACGTATTGCAAACAATACGTAGTTATAATCCCAATATCGTTTTGATTAATCAGGATTCACATGAAGATCAATATGACTCTATTATTTTTGACTATGATAAAGCGGCCTGTCTGGCAATGGATCATTTGTTGGAAAATGGTTATAAGAGAGTTGGCTATATTGGTGGAACGGAGCTGATTTCAATTGAAGAAGCAGACGGACTAAAAAGAATTTATGTACCCGATATGCGTAAAATTGTGTATGAACGAAAAATGGCAGAACAAAACACTTATGATCCAAACTTGGTATTTATCAAAGAATATTCAATTCAATCGGGTTATGAGTTAATGAAAAAAGCCATTGAAAAAGGCAGCATTCCTGAGGCATTTTTCATAGCCAGCGATTCAATGGCAATTGGAGCCTTAAGAGCGCTTCAGGAAGCAGATATAGCTGTTCCGGATGACGTAGTCATTGTCAGTTTCAATGATATTGAAATGGCTAAATTCACATCACCTCCACTGACAACCGTTAAAATTCCAACCGAAGAAATGGGGCGTCTTGGTGTAAGAGTTATAGTTGATCGCTTAAAAGGCCGTGATATGCCAATTAAAATGATTGTGCCCGTGACGCTTGTTGTCCGGGAAAGCAGCGTTATAAACGATAAAACGCTGTCTGATAAAAGGTAGTCGGTTTAATCGTCTTACTAAAAAATTGTCTATAATATTACGAATATTCTTTAATTTTTCATTTGAGTTCATATTTTATTGAAGGAGCTGTTTTTATTGGGAAATATACTGGTATGGAACGAATTTCGTCACGAAAAGAAAGATCCGTCGGTTGCCGATCTTTATCCAAATGGTATGCATCAGGTCATTGCAGGCTTTCTGAAAGAAAAGGGATGGGATGTAGAGACTGCGACATTGGATGAACCGGAACATGGCTTAACAGATGATGTCTTGGACAATACAGATGTGCTTCTTTGGTGGGGTCATGTCGCACATGATGAGGTGAGTGATGAAGCTGTAAAAAAAGTGCAACAGCGTGTGCTGGACGGTATGGGGCTGATTGTTCTTCATTCCGGCCACTTTTCGAAAATCTTTAAAGTATTAATGGGGACCTCATGTGATTTGAAATGGCGTGAAGCCGGTGATAAAGAGCGACTTTGGGTCGTGGATCCGTCTCACCCAATTGTAGAAGGCATTGGTGAGTACTTTGAACTTGAGCAGGAAGAAATGTACGGCGAGCATTTTGATATTCCGGCACCGGATGAAGTCGTCCTGGTCAGCTGGTTTACCGGTGGAGAAGTATTTAGAAGCGGCGTCACATATAAACGAGGCAATGGAAAAATCTTTTATTTCCGTCCAGGACATGAAACACATCCTACGTATCACGATGAGAGCGTCCAAAAAGTAATTCAAAACGCCGTTAATTGGGCAGCGCCGGTGAAACGAGATCGTCCGGTGTACGGTAATGCACAGCCTCTTGAGCAGGTATTAGAAGGAAAATAGAATAAAAAAAATATCATTTCACAGTTAAATAGTCTATGTTGCCATTAAATTACTTATGGTTATTTTTTAATATCCACTATATAATGTAAGCGTATTCATTTTAAAAGTATTTATAAATAAGGATAATTAATGAAAAGTAAAAACAAAGTCACCGTCATCTGATGGGGAAGTATGGCGAAACACTTTTATATTCCAGAATATGAAACGAACAAACAAGTGGAGCTCGCTGTATTTTAGGATTTCATCGAATAATGCGCGCAAACGTTTGTGCGAAAATATCGTACTAAAGTGTATGAGGATTATCACGAACTGTTTGAAAAAGTGGATGTCGATGCCGTAAGCACATCAGTCAATTGACTGTTTTGAATAAGTAGTCAACATTTTAGGAGGTGGGGGCCCTTCAATTCAAATATTCAGATTTGGTGATTTAATATGGGGTAGTTTACTGACACAATCATTACTAAGGAGGATTTACTATGAAAAGAAAAACCAAAAGATTCTTCGGTTTCATTGCATTTCTTATGATTTCTTCACTAATTATTGCCGGGTGCAGCAACGGAGATACTTCTACAGGATCTGATTCAAGTAAGGGTAATGGTGGTTCAGGTGAAAAAGTGAACATCACGATGTCTGCCTGGGGTAATCCGGCTGAGTTAAAAGTTTATCAACGCGCTTTGGATTCTTATATGAAAAAAAACCCAAATGTGAGTATTAAACTAGTTCCGATTCCAAGTGATGCGTACGAGCAAAAATTAATGACGCAGCTTCAAGGCGGAAGTGGTCCGGATGTTTTCTACGTTGGTGATGCTACAATGGCCAAATTGGCAACCAACGGCTCTGTTGCAGAACTCAGCGAATTTATGAATACTGAAGAAAGCTTTGCAAAACCGGATGAGTACGCAGAAGGCTTGTGGGGGGCTGCAAAACAAGGGGACAAGATTTATGGTGTCACTGTAGACAGTAATCCTCTTGTTATGTATTACAATAAAACTGTGTTAGAAGAAGCGGGTGTAAAATCCCCTCAAGAATATTATGATGAAAACAAATGGAACTGGGAAGCTTTCGATGAAGTGACAAAGCAGCTGAAAGATGCCGGAAAAGAAGGATTTATCGCTGAGCGCTGGCTTATGGATACATGGATATGGTCAAACGGCGGTCTTGCTTACGATGATGAAGGAAACTATGTTTTGGATAAAAATGCAAAAGCAAAAGAAGCGCTTCAGTACTTAGATGAATTAAAGAATAAAGACCAAATTTTGTATGCTGGTTCTCTTCCGAAAGGGCAAGGATTGGACGCAATGTTTATGTCAAATAAAGTTGGTTTTGTAGCGGCAGGCAACTGGCTTGTACCAATGTTCAGCCAAAACCCAAGTTTAAAATTTGATTTTGTTCCATTTCCAACAAATACAGGGAATAAAAGAGAACCGGTTCAAGTTCCAACAGCATACATGTCAGTTAGCGCGAAGTCCGATGTAGCAGAAGAAGCAATGAAATTTGCCACATACTATGTATCAAAAGAAGGACAAGAAGTTCGCTTAAAAGGCAGTGGTAATGCGGTTCCTTCTATTAAGGGTATTGACGATGTTGTAGTGGAAGGATCGCCTGTTGAGCACATTCAGTATTTGATAGATGGACGTGATACAGGATTCGCAAACGGTTCCCCAAGAATGTTCAAAGGCCAAATCCCAGGCCTCAATATAGAGTGGGAAGAGCAATTTGATTTAATGTTCCTTGGAAAACAAGACGTAGATAAAACCATTCAAAAAATTACAGAAATCACAAAACAAAAAACAGAAGAATACAAAGCAAATCAGTAAAACAGTAATTTTATGGAGAGAGGGATGAATTTTTTTCATCCCTTTCTTTAAAACTAATAAAAGAAGGTGAATTTACATGCATGACCGTAAAAGAATGATGGCAGGGTACTTATTCATTGCACCACAGTTTATAGGTCTGCTTGCTTTTTCATTAATTCCCGTAATTTATGCGCTTGTCCTGAGCTTTATGAAATGGGATGGGTTTGGAGCCAAAACTTTTGTTGGATTGGATAACTTTATGCAACAGTTCCAGAATCCTGATTTTTGGACCGCTATGAAAAATACCGTTTATTATATGGTCCTCGTAATTCCTCCTCAAATTGCACTGGCTTTATTGATTGCTGTAGCGCTTAATAAGGTAAAAGGGAAAGAGTTTTATCGGGTACTCTTTTTTATGCCTGTTGTGACGAGTTCAGTTTCGATCGGGGTAATCTGGATGTGGATTTTAAATGGTGACTTCGGAATATTAAATCAACTTCTCGGTAATGTGGGTATTGAAGGTCCACAATGGCTGTCAGACACAAAATGGGTCATTCCATCCATTGCAATATTAAGTATATGGTGGGGATTAGGAACGAATATGGTTATTTTTCTTGCGGGTTTGCAGGGAATTCCAAGAAGTTATTATGAAGCAGCTCAGATGGACGGCGCTACTAAATGGCATCAATTTTGGCATATTACCATTCCTCTATTATCGCCAACGACATTCTTTATCGCAATTATGGCTGTTATCGGTTCATTTCAGGTATTTGATCAGGCCTTTGTCATGACAAATGGAGGTCCGGCAAAAGCAAGCTACACATTGGTATTCCATATCTATAAGCAGGGCTTTATTGATTTCAAAATGGGAGAAAGTGCAGCTGCGGCCATGATCTTGTTTGTCATTATTCTTATCTTTACACTTATTCAGTTCAAAATGTCAAAAAGGTGGGTTCATTATGGAGAATAAATTCACAGTTGATACTGACACTAAAAACAGCACGGTGCTGTTGTCTAAGTCAAAAGCGAAAAGTAAATTCAGTCCTTCTCAACTTTTTCTCCATATCATATTGATTTTAGGATCCGTTATCATGGTTTTTCCCTTTTTCTGGACGGTAAGCAGTTCATTAAAAGATATGTCTCAAATATTTGCAATACCGCCTACATGGCTTCCAAACCCGATTATGTGGTCCAATTACATGAATTCCTTGACAGCAATGCCTTTCGCCCAAGCTTACTGGAATAGCTTTTATATCACAGCTATTACAGTTATCGTAACATTGCTGACGGCGTCTATGGCGGCATTTGCTTTTGCTCGGATTGACTTCCCAGGTGCGAATGTACTCTTCATTCTATTCTTGGCTACGATGATGATTCCAAAACAAGTTACAATGATTCCCTTGTATCTCGTTATGGGAAGTGTTGGGTGGATTGACTCCCACCTTGCTTTAATTGTACCGGGTTCTTTGTTTAATGCATTTGCCGTTTTCTTGCTAAGACAGTTTATTATGGGAATTCCAAAGGAGCTGGAAGAAGCAGCAATTATTGATGGAGCGAGCACATTCAGAATTTATTGGAGCATCATTCTACCGTTAATCCGTCCATCTTTGGCCGCGGTTGGTATTTTCGTTTTCCTTGGTTCATGGAACAATTTCCTGGATCCGTTAATCTTCTTAAATACGCCAGAAAACTTTACAGTTCCGTTGTTGTTAAATACATTTAAAGGCCTTTACGTAGCTGACTGGGCATTGATGATGGCTGGAACAACCATTTCTATCATTCCGGTACTGATTATTTACATCATTGCACAAAAACAGATTATTGAAGGTGTTACAATCACAGGTATTAAATAAGCCAGAAAGCGCTAACGGAACTGTATCCATAATAATGGAAACTTGAAAAAGTCCCTATTTGATATTATCTCCTTTAAGTAGACAGTGTAAAAAGCCCGCACTAACATGTGAGTATAATACTTCTGCTTAGAGGGGATTTTTCATGGTTAAATGAGGACAAACCTTACACGTCTAAGAGATACAATAAACAAACGAATCAAAGAATACGGCATGAAAGGCAGCCACTCTTGGGAAGGGATCTACTGGATAAATTTTCCTGTGGAATTGTTCTTCAATCATTTTAAAGGAGAAGTCAATTATAATTCAAGAAGACATCAGTGGGATTTAAATAAGATGCCCCCGGCACAATACCGAGGTCATCTTTATTAGCCTCATAGGCAGCGGCTTTTTTTAAACGGTCCATTTTAGAGGGCGTACTTCAAACATTAATTTGCTTGCTTTTTAATTTGTTCAAAGGTTTTATGGCACATCCGATACATGAGATAAGCAGCAGTACTGATAATAAAAAAGGAAGTAATCGGAGCAGTTACGATAATTCCAATTGCTGTGGCAGTTAAAATAACCATAAAAAAGGTGATCGGCAGCTTTCCGACAGTGAAAAGGAATGTGTTTTTTAAAGTTATTTTTATCGGTCCATCGAAATTCGCCATCACAGGGAATAAAAACAAAGTAAACCCTAAGCCTAATAAGGTAAATCCAGTCAAAACGGAGAAAAACAGTGGCTTAGCAAATTGGAAGTGAAGAACAGCTAGGTAATCCAAATATATAAAAGTGGCTACAGCCAGCCAAATTAAACCGATGATAAAGCTTTTTTTAAAATTGTCTTTAAAAAATAAAATGAAAGATCGGTAGACACTGATATCTTCATAAAGAATCCAATGCCTTACAACACAATACATCGCTGCAGTAGCAGGGAAAATGGTGACAACGGGAAGAGAAAAAATCATCCAAAGTATACTTAATTGGAACAAATTAGTAATAATATCGATAAAATTGTATAATTTGCTGTTACTAGTCCACATATATTTCCTTTCTTCAGAAAATTTATTTTATTGCTTTATTTTAACATATTTTAAAAGAGTAAATGAAAATAATAGCGCATTTAAATTAAAAGGAGTGGAAATGAATTGAAATATCGCACACTTGGAAAAACGGGACTAAACGTATCTGTTATCGGAATTGGAACATGGCAATACGGTGGCGAATGGGGAAAAGAGTTTGGACAAAAAGAAGTAGCTTCTATTTTAGAAAAAGCAAAAGAAGTGGGGATTAATTTAATTGATACAGCTGAATGCTATGGAGACCATTTGTCGGAATCACTTATCGGACATGCTATAAAAAAAGAGCGTGAACAATGGATTGTGGCTACAAAGTTTGGCCACCATTTCCATCGAAATTTTGAACGGACAAATCACTGGTCTTCAGAAGAAGTGGTGAAACAGCTGGACGATTCCTTAAAAGCACTTCAAACTGAATACGTAGATTTATATCAATTTCACTCCGGCAGCGACGACGCATTCGATAATGACGATCTTTGGACGGAGCTGGACAAACAAGTGAAAGCAGGGAAAGTCCGCCATCTAGGTATTTCAATTGGCAGCAACGCAAACATTCATCAAACGAGCAAAGCCAGCGACGTGAACGCGGAAGTCATTCAAGTCGTGTATAACCGCCTTGACAGGGTACCGGAAAAAGAGGTATTTCCTTCGTGCGAAGAGCAAAATCTTGGCGTGCTGGCCCGTGTGCCGCTTGCGAGCGGTTTTTTAAGCGGCAAATACAAGCCTGGCTCTGTATTCGGTGAAAACGACGTCCGTCATAACAGGGATAAACAAGAGCAGGAAAACATGCTGAGGCTGGTTGAACAAATTCAAAAAGAAGAAGTACCTTCAGGCGTCAACATGGCTGAGTGGGCGCTGGCGTGGTGCTTGAAGCATCCTGCTGTTACAAGCGTCATTCCCGGCTGCAAAAATGTAGAGCAGGTGGAGTCCAATGCGCGGGCAGCTGAATTAGTGAGTGATGGTCATCCGCAGGCCGCAAAATAAAGAGAAAAAAGGCTGTCTGAAACATAGACAGCCTTTTTTTTATGGGAAAAACAAATTACATACATCTTATTTGTGAATATGATAATATATGCGTATAAGTTGAATTTGAATCGGGGTGATCGATTGGAAACGAAACACAGCATGGTTAAACAGGCGATCCAATCACGTATATTAGACGGCACGTTTTTACCGCATCAAAAAATAAGCTCAGAGAGTGAATTGATGAAAGAGTTTAGTGTGAGCCGCCACACTGTGCGCCTCGCACTCGGCGACCTCGTCAGCAAAGGATGGCTTTACCGTGAACAGGGCGCCGGCACGTTTTGCGCCGACCGTCAGGCGAATGGTTCAGCGTCCGATACACGTACACAAAAAAACATCGCGCTTATTACAACGTATATTTCAGACTATATTTTCCCTTCTATTATTCGAGGTGCAGAGTCCGTATTAAGTGAACAAGGATACCATGTGACCCTTTTCAGCACGAATAATAATCACGAAACAGAACGGGAAATTCTTGAGAAGATATTATCAAGTTCATTCGATGGAGTCATTGTAGAGCCGACAAAAAGCGCCATCAGCAATCCAAACCTTAATTATTATTTAAATTTAGAGCGACAAAACGTCCCATATGTCATGATCAATGCGTATTATGATGAGCTCGAGCCACTTTATGTGGCCATGGACGATGAAAAAGGCGGTTTCTTGCAAACGGAATTTTTAATTAAGCAAGGGTACCGAAAAATTGCCGGCTTTTTCAAAACCGATGACCTGCAAGGTGTGAAACGAATGAAGGGATTTTTAAAAGCACATCGGAAATACGGCATTCCGATTGAACCCCGAAATATTGTTACGTACTACACGGAAGAAAAAGCGGATAAACCGGCTCTTGAATTAAAAGAATTGCTGGCGCTGCCGGAAAAAGACGTACCGGATTCACTCGTTTGTTACAATGACCAGATGGCGCTTAGCCTGCTGAACATTTTACGCAGCGAAAACATTCGTGTGCCGGATGATATCGCAATGGTTGGATATGATGATTCGTTTTTAGCGGACGTATCAGAAGTAAAGCTGACCACTGTCGAGCATCCGAAAAGTGGTCTAGGAGAAACGGCGGCTCGCCTTATTATGGAGCTCGTTAAAGAAAAGAAAGGCTCGGCGGCCAAAAAAGAAACAAAGCAGGAATCGATCTTGTTCGAACCGAATATTCGAATTCGGTCTTCGGTAAAAATGATGGCGGAAGCTCATAAACAATAACTTGTTTATGAGCTTTTTTATCTCTGAAAAAGTTATTTTTAATTTTGTGATGATAATGATTGATTATACGTACATATTATACTATTATTTATTTTAAGAATTAAATATACGTACGAGTTGAAGCGAGGAGGATTTTTTATGCTGGAGCAATTAAAGCAAGACGTTTTAGAGGCGAATCTTGCCCTCCCAGAACACGGACTCGTGACTTTTACATGGGGGAATGTAAGCGGTTTCTGTGAAAAAGAACAGCTGGTGGTTATTAAACCGAGCGGTGTGGCGTACGACAAGCTGACTGCAGACGATATGGTCGTTGTGGATCTGGAGGGGAATGTGATAGAAGGTCATTTAAACCCGTCTTCTGACACAGCCACTCACTTAATTTTATATAAGCATTTTTCCGGCATTGGCGGCGTTGTCCATACGCATTCTCCGTGGGCAACGAGCTGGGCACAGGCGGGACGTGCCATTCCGGCTCTCGGCACAACGCATGCTGACTATTATTATGGTGAAGTACCATGTACCCGTCCGCTTACGAAAGAGGAAATTGAGCGGGCTTATGAAGTGGAAACAGGGAATGTCATCGTTGAAACGTTTATGAATCTTGATCCACGGGCATTGCCAGGTGTTCTCGTGTACGGACATGCGCCGTTTAACTGGGGAAAAACCCCGAAAGAAGCCGTTCATAATGCGGTTGTGCTTGAAGAAGTCGCCAAAATGGGCCTGAACACTTTTCAATTAAATGCACAGATTGAGCCGATTGATCAGTTTTTGCTTGATAAGCATTATTTACGAAAACATGGAGCAAACGCCTATTACGGGCAAAAGGGATAAACCATCATGACAGAAAAATATACAGTCGATGTTGATTGCGGAATCTAGTCAGGGAGCGCCGTGATTGTGTCATTAAAAGATGAGCGATTCAGTATCCAGCAGATTATCATGAAAAATCATAAATTATCGATTAAAAGGAAGTGGTTGAATGACTAATAGGTTGAATCTAATAAAAGCTGATATCACTAACAGTCGAACAGCTTTAGGTATTGAGTTTGGTTCTACTCGTATCAAGGCAGTGTTGATTGATTCAAATCATTCGCCAATAGCTTCTGGAAGCTATGAATGGGAGAATCGCCTGGAAGAAGGGATATGGACATATTCTCTTGATGATATTTGGCAAGGTCTTCAAATAAGCTATCAAGAGATGGCAGCTGAAGTGAAAGAAAAGTATGAAGTAACTCTTCAAAGGGTTGGCGCAATTGGCTTTAGTGCGATGATGCACGGTTATATGGCGTTTAACAAAGATGGAGAGTTGTTGGTTCCATTTCGGACCTGGAGGAATTCGATCACTGAACAAGCAGAAAAAGAATTAACAGAGCTCTTCCATTATAATATCCCGCAAAGATGGAGTATTGCTCATTTGTATCAAGCCATTATAAATGAAGAAGAACATGTGGAAAATATTGATTTCTTCACAACACTAGCTGGCTATATCCACTGGAAGTTGACGGGCAAAAAGGTTTTAGGCGTTGGAGATGCTTCCGGTATGTTTCCAATTAATGTGGAAACAAAGAATTATGATTCAAGGATGATTCAAGTATTTGATGATTTGATCAGCGAAAAGAATTATCCATGGAAATTAGAAGAGATTTTACCACAGGCTATGCCAGCTGGCGGTGAAGCTGGGCAATTATCAGAAGAAGGAGCAAAGCTATTAGATGTGAGTGGAAACCTTCAAGCGGGCATTCCACTTTGTCCTCCAGAAGGTGACGCAGGAACGGGTATGGTCGCAACGAACAGTGTTGCCCAGCGTACAGGAAATGTTTCGGCAGGAACTTCCGTGTTTGCGATGATTGTACTGGAAAAAGAATTGAAAAAGGTTTATCCGGAAATCGACCTCGTTACTACGCCTTCTGGAAGTTTAGTTGGTATGGTTCATGCGAATAACTGTTCTTCTGATATCAATGCTTGGGTGAAGCTTTTCCGTGAGTTTTCAGAAGTTCTGGGTTGTGAAGTAAATACAGACAAACTATTTGAAGTCTTATTCAATAAGGCCCTTGAAGGAGATAAGGATTGCGGAGGACTATTGTCTTACGGCTATTATTCTGGCGAGAATATCACAGGAATGAGAGAAGGCCGGCCCTTATTCGTACGTTCACCAGAAAGCAATTTCAATCTTGCAAACTTTATGCGCGTGCATTTATTCTCAGCACTTGGGGCTTTGAAAATCGGGATGGATATTCTGTTAAATGAAGAAAAGATTCAGATCGACAAAATATTGGGACATGGAGGCCTGTTTAAAACTAAAGGTGTTGGACAGAAGATCATGGCCGCAGCTATGAATGCACCTGTATCCGTTATGGAAACGGCTGGTGAAGGCGGTGCGTGGGGGATTGCTCTGCTTGCATCCTTTATAACCAACAAAAAAGAAAATGAATCATTAGAAGAGTATCTTGATCAGAAGGTGTTTGTTGACAATTCCGGTGTGAAAGTAGATGCAGACGAAAAAGATGTTGAAAGCTTTGAAGCCTTTATCAATCGTTATAAACAAGGACTTACAATCGAGCAAGCAGCTATTGATAATTTAATAATTTAGAAAGAGGCAGACCAGCTTTGTTAGAACGCCTTAAAGAGGAAGTTTTTCAAGCCGATCTTGAATTAATCAAATACAGTGAAGATGCCTTTTTTGGGGAAAAACAAATCAAGGGAGCGATAAGCATGTTAACAGCAGATAAGAAAGAATTTTGGTTTGTTACAGGAAGTCAGCACTTGTATGGGGAAGAAACGCTCAAGGAAGTACAGGGAAATTCAGAAGAAGTCGTAAATGGCTTGAATGAAGAGGAAACCTTATCTTATCCAGTTGTATTTAAAGAAGTGTTAACCACTTCGGGTGATATTCATCAGCTTATGCAAAAAGCAAACGTCGATGAAAATTGCGCCGGCGTGATTACGTGGATGCATACATTTTCACCGGCGAAAATGTGGATCGCTGGCTTAAAAGCGCTTCAAAAACCGCTTTTGCATCTGCATACACAATTTAATCGTGATATTCCGTGGAGCAGCATTGACATGGACTTCATGAACTTAAATCAGGCGGCGCACGGTGACCGGGAATACGGGTTTATTGGCACCCGCATGCAAATTGGGCGCAAAGTGATCGTCGGCCACTGGCAAAATGAATCCGTAAAGAAAGACATTAGCGACTGGATGAAGATTGCGGCTGCGGTGACAGAAGGACCGAATATCCGGGTCGCCCGCTTCGGCGACAACATGCGGAATGTTGCGGTAACGGATGGCGATAAAGTAGAAGCGCAAATTAAATTCGGCTGGGTCGTCGACTATTACGGCATTGGGGATCTTGTTGAGGAAATGAACGCGATCACAGATGACCAGGTTGAGTCTGTCTATGCAGAATACAAACAACAATATGATTTTGAAGAAAGTGATGAAATCAGTGCGGCCATTAAAGAGCAGGCGCGCATTGAAATCGGTTTGCGTTCTTTCTTGGAAAAAGGGGACTACAACGCCTTTACAACAAATTTTGAAGATCTGCACGGCATGAAGCAGCTGCCGGGTCTTGCGGCGCAGCGCCTAATGGCAGATGGCTACGGGTTTGCGGGTGAAGGTGACTGGCGGACAGCGGCGCTTCTTCGCATGATGAAAATTGCGGCAGGCAATAAACAAACGTCATTCATGGAAGACTACACATACCATTTAGAAGAAGGCAACGAAATGATTCTCGGCTCGCATATGCTTGAAGTGTGTCCGACTGTTGCTGCTTCTAAGCCGCGTATCATCGTTAATCCACTGTCAATCGGTGGCAAAGCAGATCCGGCACGCCTTGTGTTTGACGGCCTGAGCGGACAAGCTGTTAATGCGTCACTTGTAGAAATGGGAGGGCGCTACCGATTAATCGTGAATGTAGTCGACGCGGTTGAGTCACCGAAAGAAACACCAAATCTTCCGGTCGCGAAAGTGCTCTGGAAACCACAGCCGTCTTTAAAAACGGCAACAGAGTCATGGATTTACGCAGGCGGTGCTCATCATACGGTTCTGTCATTCGCCGTCAGCGCGGAACAGCTGTATGACTTTGCCGAAATGGTGGGTATTGAGTGCGTTATCATTGACAATGACACGAAAACGTCTCAGCTGCGCAACGAGCTAAAGTGGGGAGAAGCAATCTGGAAATAATTAATGGAAAAGGCTGTCTCATTCATGAGCCGGCCTTTTCTTCTACTAAAAGGGGCGGAGAATATGACCGGAAATATAAATGGAACAAACATTAAAGAATTCACGTTAAGAAACAAAAACGGCATGGAGGTGTCGTTTATTGATTACGGCTGCACTATTACAAAAATAATCGTGCCGGATCGTGAAGGGAATCGTGAAAATGTCGTGCTTGGTTATGAGAAAATCGATCAATATGCAGACAATCCGTGGTACTTGGGTGCCATTATCGGCCGCTTTGCCGGACGGATTGGCGGTGGTTCATTTGAACTGGACGGAAAAACGTACACGCTTGAAAAGAACGACGGAAACAATCATCTGCATGGCGGCGAGTCAGGTTTTGACAAAGTCATTTGGCAATCCCAATGTATCGCAGGCGGTGTCCAGTTTACCCATGAAAGTCCGGACGGAGACGGTGGATATCCAGGAAATTTGAAAATAACTGTCACGTATACGTTAAACGATGAAAATGAGTTTGCTATTCAATACGAAGCCCTCTCGGATGAACGGACTCTTTTGAATATGACGAATCATACGTATTTTAATTTAAGCGGCGGCTTAAAA
Source organism: Domibacillus sp. A3M-37 (assembly GCF_024213455.1). Classification (NCBI taxonomy): domain Bacteria; kingdom Bacillati; phylum Bacillota; class Bacilli; order Caryophanales; family Bacillaceae; genus Domibacillus; species Domibacillus sp. A3M-37. Next base: position 152,272 of record NZ_JANAVL010000008.1, read on the forward strand.
CGGGATATTACCGACCATGTCCTTCAAATCGACAGCGACCAGTATGCAGAACTGAATGACCAGCTTCTGCCGACCGGCACGATTCAGTCTGTTGCAGGCACGGCATTTGATTTCCGGCGCGGCCAACGGATTCAAGCAGGTGTAGAATCTGCTGACCCGCAAAACAAACTAGCAGGTGAGGGGTATGACCATCCATTTGTGCTGAGCGGCGACAGGGGTATCACATTGTCAGATAAACAAAGCGGTCGTGTGTTAAACATTAAGACTGACCAGGCGTGTGTCGTGTTGTACTCTGGAACACAAATTAAAGAGGGTGTAAAGCTTGATGGGGGAACGTCACAAAAATATGCCGGACTTTGCCTTGAAACACAAGGGCTGCCGGATTCCATTCATCATCCTCATTTTCCGCAAAGCACTCTCCGAAAAGACGAACGATACGTATCAAGGACTGTATACCGATTTTCAACCAGGAAAGGTGAATGAGAAATAGCGCATTCTGCTATTGAAAAGATCATTGTTGAATGGGATGCTTTTAAGCAATGCGTGAACTATATGAACAAGGAATTTAAAGAAAACATGGGTGCGTTTCGCATCCATGTTTTCTTTTATAAACTCAACAGATACAATTTGACCGTTCAAGTGAAGTGTAATACAGTATTATCAATCTTTATTGCATTTGGAGTAAGGGATCAGCTGAAGGAGGCATAAAAAATGCGCGTTACGATTAAAGATATTGCAGCCATTTGCGGCGTTTCTGCCGGTACTGTAGATAGAGCACTTAACAATCGCACAGGAATTAGTGAAAAAACAAGAAACAAAGTAATGAAAATAGCGGAAGAAATGAATTATCAGCCAGACTTTACCGCGAGAAGCCTTGTCATGGGAAAAACAATGACACTTGGTGTTGTGTTATTTGATTTGTACAATCGCTCATTCGCCCAGTTGATGAATGCTATTGAACAGAAAGCGAGAGAGCTTGGTTATTTTGTTTATATTACGCTAACGGATAAAGACCCTGAAAATGAGCGGGCGTGTATTGAGTATTTAATCAATCGCAAAGTCGACGGAATCATTTTATTCACAGTGAATCAAGGGGAAGAATTTGACGCTTATTTAAGCAGGTTTCATACACCGATTGTGACTATTTTCAATTACGTATCAAGCAATTGGGAATATGTCGGAATTCGTGATCGCCAAGCGATGAAAGAAGCGGTCGATTACATTGCATCAAAAGAGTATAAACGCTTTATTTATGTAAGCCCCCCTCTTGTATACGCGGGAAAATCAAATATTTACACACAAGAAGAGCGTTTTATTGGATTTATGGAAGGGATCGAATTAAACAACGCCCCTGAACCCCTCGTATTAAAAGACTCAAACTATTTAGAAAAACTGCAAGATTATTCATTTAATTCAGCTGAAAAAACAGCCATAGTATGTTCTACGGATTTATATGCGCTGGAAGTAATGAATCTTTTGAAAGAAAAAAATATTCCAATTCCGGAACAAGCAGGGGTTATGGGATTTGATGATATTGATATGTTAAAGTACATTTCACCGCGCCTAACGACGATGAAATACCCGATTGTGCAAATTGGAGAAAAAGCGGTTGAAAGTATCGTGAATAAAATTGAGAGAGGTGCCTATATATCCGTGCCGCTTTTAGGTCACGAGATTATTAGAGGAGAATCTATATGATTTGACCGAATATTCTAAAAAAGGGGTTGACCGTACAAGTTGAGGGTGATAAAATTCAATTTATCAACAATGTTGCTAAACAATATGTAAGCGTTATCTTAAGGGCTTTTCTTACGTGGAATCGCGCACGTACACGAATAGAAAGGTCATTTTATTTACTCTTTACGTGTACGTACACGTAACGGGTTTAACTGCAGTGTTGATGAATGTTCTGCTTTCAATTTAATTAAGCAAAGGGGAGAGAGGAAATGAAAAAAAGAAGCTTATACGTCATGCTTTTTAGTATGCTGTTTGTCCTGCTGGCAGCATGCGGAGGCGGAAGCGGAGGCGGAGGCGGTTCAGAGGATGCTGAAGGCGCGGAAGCTGTAGAGGTAATCGGAAGCGAATCTAAAGATGCTACAGAATTGAAATTTTGGACATTTAATGCACTCCACATTGATATTTACAAAGATGCAGTTAGTCGCTGGAACGAAGAGTTTCCTGATCGCCCAATTAAATTGAAAGCAGAAGCATATCCTTACGATAATATGCACAATAATTTGCTGTTAGCGCTGCAATCCGGCACCGGAGCGCCTGATATTGTTGATATTGAGCTGGGACGTTTTCCAAACTATTTGCAGGGAGAGCCACAGCTTCTTCCGATGAATGAATATGTGGAGCCTGTTAAGGATCAATTTATTGAATCGCGTTTTGATATTTATTCGAAAGATGGACAATATTACGGTCTTCCGACTCACGTTGGGGCAACCGTTGCTTATTACAACAAAGAAATCATGGATGCAGCAGGCGTAGACATCGATTCTATTCAAACATGGGATGACTATGTAGCAGCTGGCAAAAAAGTAGTGGAAAACACTGATGCGACTATGACGACATTGGAAACGAATGATTATTGGTCTTATTGGCCATTGATTAAGCAGCAAGGTTCTGATTTTTTTGATGAAAATGGTGAGGTTACCATTTCAAATAAGACAAACGTTGAAACACTTGAATTTATGCGCAGCTTAATTTATGACGAAAAAATTGCTGAGATTACACCAGGCGGCGGACATCACGAAGAAGAATACTACGGATTTATGAATGACGGCGGCGCTGCATCCGTTATAATGCCAATGTGGTACATGGGGCGTTTCACAGACTACATGCCAGATTTAAAAGGGAAAATGGTGATCCGTCCAATGCCGAAATGGACAGAAGATGGAAATCGTTCAGCAGGAGCGGGAGGTACAGGTACAGCCGTAACCAATCAAACCGAGCATCCTGAATTAGCAAAAGAGTTTCTTGCCTACGCAAAATTATCTGAAGAAGGAAACATAGCCTTGTGGAAAGTGATGGGATTTGATCCTCCGATGTGGACAGTTTGGGAAAAACCTGAAATTCGAGAAGACAATAAATATTATCAATATTTCGGAACGGACATTTTTGATACGCTCCTTAGTATAAGAGATGAAATTGATTCAATTAATATTACGGAGAAAAATCCGCTTGTGCAGGAACAGCTGTCAACAAATGTATTTAATAATGTCTTGCGATCTCAATCCCAGTCGGCAGAAGAAGCGTTGAAAGAAGCGGAAGCTGCTATCAAAAACAATTAATCGTAATAGAAAGGCAGGATGAGAAATTCCTGCCTTCTATACAAATAAGTGAAAAGAAAGGGGATTGTTATGAGTGAACGCGCTGTATCAACAACCGATAGCAGTCGGTCGAAACGGTCCATAAAAGACTTCTTTCTGTCGAGAAAAGTGGTTCCCTACGTTTTTGTATCGCCTTTCGTTATTTCTTTCCTGCTTTTGTTTTTGTATCCGCTCATCAGCGGCTTTATCATGAGCTTTCAAACCATATTGCCCGGCCAGACAACGTTTGTTGGGGCAAGCAATTACGAACGCATTTTGAATCCAACTTTTTTTAAAGCGTTGTCTAATACAACGGTTTATGTTGTTTTGACGACTGTCATTTTAACGATACTGCCCATGATCTTGGCAACGATGCTCAATTCTAAGTTTGTCCGTTTCTCCAATGTGTTTCGTGCTTCCTTATTTATTCCAGCATTGACATCCACTATTGTAGCGGGTGTTGTGTTCAGGCTCATGTTTGGAGAATCTGAGGCTTCTCTTGCAAATACCGTTGTCGGGTTTTTCGGTATTGAACCGCTGGAATGGAAGTTTGGGGCAGCAACAGGGATGTTTTTAATGGTGCTTCTTTGTACATGGAAATGGCTTGGTGTGAACATTCTTTACTTTATGGCTGGTCTTGCAAACGTTCCCAGAGAGTTGTATGAAGCAGCAGAAATGGATGGAGCAGGTATCATCAACAAGTTCCGCCACATTACACTTCCAATGCTAAAGCCGATTACAGTGTATGTTGTAACGATTACGATTATTGCCGGCTTCCGGATGTATGAAGAGTCATACGTGTTTTGGCCTGAAGGTTCACCGGGTAATATCGGTTTAACAATTGTCGGCTACATCTACCAGCAAGGTTTCCGTATGAATGATCTTGGTTTTGGTGCAGCTATCGGTGTTGTGTTAATGCTGATTATCTTCATTATTAGTATTCTTCAGCTTGCACTGTCTGGCACGTTAAAGAAAGGAGAGTAAAACATGTTAGCACGAGACAGGTTTTTCACAATTATTATCACGATCGTTATCGCACTTATTGCGATTTTGGCTCTCTTCCCGCTGTTTTCTCTCATGATCTCTTCTTTACGGCCGTCTTCAGAGTTAATGAGAAACGGGATTACGCTTTCTATACCGTTTGAACAATTGAATTTCAGCAACTATACGTATATTTTTACGGAAGCCGGAAATTATTGGGGCTGGTATATAAACAGTATTTTGATTTCCGCAGCGAGTATTATCCTTTGCCTGTTTTTCTCTTCGATGGTCGGATATGCTCTGGCTGTTTACGAGTTTAAAGGGAACCGTTTTATCTTTATCCTTGTTTTACTGATCCTCATGGTTCCATTTGAAATATTGATGCTTCCGCTGTACCAGCTGATGGTTGGGCTGCAAATGATTGATACGTATTTAGCGGTCATTTTACCGATGATGGTGGCGCCGATTGCCGTTTTTTTCTTTCGCCAGTATGCATCAGGCCTGCCGAAAGATCTTATGGAATCAGCCAGAATGGATGGATGTACAGAATATGGGATTTTCTTTCGCATTATGGCACCGCTTATGCTGCCATCATTTGCGGCAATGGCGATTTTGCAAGGGCTTTCGAGCTGGAATAATTTCTTATGGCCGCTCGTTGTGCTTCGTTCTAATACGATGTTTACCCTCCCGGTCGGCTTAGCAACTCTTTTAACGCCATATGGTAATAACTACGATATTTTAATTGCGGGATCTGTTATGACGATTCTTCCTGTTGTCATCCTGTTCTTGTTCTTCCAGCGTTACTTTATCGAAGGATTGACAGTAGGTGGCGTAAAAGGATAAGGAAAATTTATTGATAAAGGAATGATAAAGTGAAGCATACAGCTGTATTAAATACTGATATTGAGCAAGGAAAAATTAACAAGAACATTTACGGTCACTTCGCCGAGCATTTAGGCCGCTGTATTTACGAAGGCATTTGGGTAGGGGAAGATTCACCGATCCCGAATGAAAAAGGCATTCGGACAGATGTGCTTGAAGCGCTGAAAAACGTTCAAGTGCCGGTTCTCCGCTGGCCGGGCGGCTGTTTTGCCGATGAATATCATTGGAAAGACGGCATTGGGCCGCGTGAAAACCGCAAGCATATGGTGAATACCCATTGGGGCGGAGTTGTGGAAAACAATCACTTTGGCACGCATGAATTTATGATGCTTTGTGAAATGCTGGAGTGCGAGCCTTATATATGCGGCAACGTTGGCAGTGGAACGGTTCAAGAAATGTCTGAATGGGTTGAATACATGACGTTTAAAGGTGAATCTCCGATGGCAGACTGGCGCCGGGAAAATGGAAGGGACGAGCCGTGGGAACTAAAATACTTTGGTGTCGGAAATGAAAACTGGGGCTGCGGCGGTAATATGCGTCCCGAATATTATTCTGATTTATACCGTCGCTATCAGACATATGTGCGTAACTATGATGGCAACCAAATTTACAAAATTGCCGGCGGCGCAAATATAGATGATTACAATTGGACAGAAGTGCTGATGAGAGAATCAGCCCGCTTTATGGATGGATTAAGCTTACATTATTACACGATTCCAGGTGAATTTTGGACGGGCAAAGGAGCTGCAACTGGTTTTCCGGAAGATGAGTGGGCCATCACAATGCAAAAAGCGTATCGTATGAACGAATTGCTGACAAAGCACAGCACCATAATGGATAAATATGATCCGGAGAAAAAAGTGGCGATTATTGTGGATGAATGGGGTACGTGGTTTGATGTAGAGCCGGGAACCAATCCAGGGTTTCTATACCAGCAAAACACGATTCGCGATGCGCTTGTCGCAGCGATCCATTTTCACATTTTTCAGGATCACCACGAGCGGGTACAGATGGCGAACATCGCCCAGACAGTTAACGTGCTTCAGGCAATGATTTTAACAGAAGGAAGTGACATGATTTTAACGCCTACGTACCACGTGTTTGATTTGTTTAAAGTGCATCACGATGCTGTGAAATTGTCACTTGAAGCCAATGTGGGAGACTATGAGTCAATGCCGCAGGTCAGCCTGTCTGCTTCAAAAAATACAGAAGGAGCGATTCACATCAGCTTGTGTAACATTGACTATGGAAACGAAGCGGAGGTCGCTGTTGATTTACGTGGAATGGCTGTTGAATCTCTTCACGTGACAGGAACCATTTTGACAGGAGAACAAATGGATGCCCATAACACATTTGATCAGCCGGATCATGTAAAACCGGCATCGTTTCAAGACTTCTCTCTCTTAGGCACGTCATTAACTGTGAAAATGCCGCCAATGTCCGTTGTTGTTCTTGAACTGAAAGAAAATGAGTAAGATTTCTTCTTGTAAAGGATGTACGGGAAGTGTATCAGTAGAAAAGCAGCCGCACGTTTTCTTTACAGATGATTCCTTGTTAGAAAAAGAAGAATTATTGAGACGAAAAAGGCGCCTTGAATTTTGCACGAAATGTGAGTTTTTGCAATATGGAACAACATGTGGCCAATCAGGCATGCTTGTTTCATATCGTGCAGGCTTAATAGAAGCAAAATGTCCGCACCCGGCAGAAACAAAATGGTGAAACACAGGAGGAATCAACATGAAACCCAGTTTATTTATGGAAAAGCTGACAAACGTTTTTTCCTGGACGGCCAAATTAGCTTATGTCCACTTTCTTTGGATGCTTTTTAGCACGGCAGGTCTTGTTGTTTTTGGTATTTTTCCGGCAACAGCTGCTTTAATGACGGTCTGCAGAAAGTGGCTTGATGGAGAAGAAAGCGTGCCAGTATTCCGTTTATTTTGGGCTTCCTATCGTTCATCATTTTTATCTTCCAATCAAATAGGTCTTGCCTATATGGTGGCGGCACTCGTTTTATATTTAAACTTTCTAGTGATTCAGGAAAACGGAGCCGGGCTTGCTATGATTGCGGCATTTTATCTGGCTGTGTTCTTTCTGGCTATAACAGGCACACATCTATTGCCATTGTATGTAGTGAGAAAAGAGTCATTTCTTCATACATGGAAAACAGCTTTTATTATGAGTATCGTGAATCTGCCTATTTCGATTGCTGTTCTCGTTAGTCAATCTGCTATTTATTATTTGCTTTTTTCATATCCTTCAGCGGCGCTTTTTTTTCTTAGCAGCATACTGGTGATGATTCAGCTTTGGCTTGTGCAGCATTCATTTAACCGAGTAGAAAGAAAAGCTGAAGCATTGAGAGCGAAAAAAGCCGCACCGCCTGTCCATAAAACATATACTGCGTGAATCCGGAAGTTACGGATTCCCTTATAAAAAAACGTGTACGTACACGATAAAGGAGAAAATAATTATGACACAAAAAGCGAAAATGACAATTGATAAAGAATTTGTAATCGGCCAAATCGATGAGCGTATTTATGGATCATTTATTGAACATTTAGGGCGTGCTGTCTATGAAGGAATTTACGAGCCGGATCACCCGTCTGCTGATGAACAAGGATTCCGGACAGATGTTATTGAACTCGTAAAAGAGTTGAAAGTGCCGCTTGTCCGCTATCCAGGAGGCAATTTTGTCTCAGGATATAATTGGGAAGACGGGGTAGGGCCTGTTGCAGAACGACCGCGTCGGCTTGACCTTGCCTGGCGGACGACGGAAACGAATGAAATCGGCACAAATGAATTTATGGACTGGGCGAAAAAAATTAACGCTGAAGTAAACATGGCGGTTAATTTAGGTACACGTGGTATTGATGCAGCACGCAATCTGGTAGAGTACTGCAACCATACATCAGGTTCTTACTGGAGTGACTTGCGTATTTCCCACGGGTACAAAGAGCCGCATAAAATTAAGACGTGGTGCTTAGGAAATGAAATGGACGGTCCGTGGCAAATTGGCCATAAGACAGCTCATGAATATGGACGTCTTGCTGCTGAAACAGCAAAATCAATGAAATGGGTAGATTCTTCTATTGAACTAGTTGCCTGCGGAAGTTCAAACCGCCATATGCCTACATTTGCTGAATGGGAAGCAACTGTTTTAGACCATACGTATGAGCATGTCGATTACATCTCTCTCCATACTTATTATGGAAATCGTGATGGTGATTTAGCGAATTATCTAGCGCAATCAATGGATATGGATCAATTTATTTATTCCGTTATTTCCATTGCCGATTATATTAAAGCGAAAAAGCGCAGCAAGAAAACAATCAATCTGTCATTTGATGAATGGAACGTCTGGTTTCACTCTAATGAAGCGGATAAGCAGATTGAACCATGGTCGATTGCGCCGCCACAGCTTGAAGATATTTATACATTTGAAGATGCCTTGCTGGTTGGAAGCATGCTAATCTCTATGCTGCGCCGTGCAGACCGTGTAAAAATTGCCTGCCTTGCTCAGCTTGTTAATGTCATTGCACCGATCATGACAGAAAAAGGCGGGGAAGCTTGGAAGCAGCCGATTTTTTATCCATATATGCATGCATCTGTTTTTGGAAGAGGAACAGCATTGCATGCGAATGTATCTTCTCCGAAGTATGACTGTAAGGATTTTACCGACGTCCCTTATTTAGATACAGTTTCTGTGTACAACGAAGAAGAAGAAACGGTTACCATTTTTGCAGTAAATCGTCATCAAGAAGAAGCGCTAAGTCTTGATGCCGACGTAAGGAGTTTTGAAGGTTACACAGTAAAAGAGCATATCGTTCTTGAAAACGATAATGTAAAAGCGACAAATCAACATAATCGTTCAAATGTTGTTCCTCATAATAACGGAGATGCAAAAGTGGACAATGGACAATTATCTGCTCAATTGTCGAAATTATCCTGGAACGTGATCCGTCTCGCAAAAGCGTAAAAATAAAAAAGGAAGGATGCGCATACGGCACCTTACCATAACCCGTTGCTTTTAAAGCAAGCAGATCCATTTATTTATAAGCATACAGACGGCTTTTATTACTTTAACGCCTCCGCCCCAGAGTTTGACCGGATTGACCTGCGCCGTGCAAAAACCATTGATGGCCTCCGGGAAGCGCAAGCTATAACGTCTGGGCCAAGTCCAAATAAGGTCCGTTAAGCAGCCTTATTTGGGCGCCGGAGCTGCACTATATAGAAGAAAAGTGGTACATCTATTTTGCCACAGCGCCGAGTGAAGCGGGGCACCCAGAACATAAAACGTTCCAGCATCGCATGTATGCGATCGAAAACGACAACGAAAATCCGCTTGAAGGTGAGTGGATAGAAAAAAGGGCAGGTAAAAGCGAACTGGTAATCTTTTTGTCTGGACGCAACTGTATTTGAGCATAAAGGAGTTTTCTATTATGTATGGGCGCAGAAAGATCCGGACATTTTAGGGAATTCAAACTTATACATCGCTGAAATGGAAAGTCCGTGGACACTAAAAGCTAAACAGGTGATGCTGACAAAGCCGGATCTTGAATGGGAAATGAGAAAAATTCCTGTGAATGAGGGCCCGGCGGTATTAGGTTGTGTCTGAAAACTAAAAAACATGAAATAAGCATTGCCCCATCTCGACGTTTCACCTACAATTTTTTGTAAAAAGAATAATAAATTGGACTAATGTGTGTGCGTACAAAAACAAAGTAAAGGAGTGTCAGATGGTGTCTAAATTAAAGATTAATTCAAGGAGAGAACTTAGCAAAAGAGACAAGAAAATTTTCGGTCAATTTCTGGAGCATTTTCATCGTCAAATCTATGGAGGAATTTATGATCCGACATCTGCTTTTTCCGAAAACAATGGATTTCGTCAGGATGTTTTGGAAGCGCTTAAACGAATTCAGGTTCCAATTATACGCTGGCCAGGAGGATGCTTTGTTTCTGCCTACCACTGGAAAGATGCAATAGGAAAACAACGGACTCCTTACTTTGATAAAGCATGGCGGGTAGAGGAGTCGAATGAATTCGGAACAGACGAATTTATAGAGTATTGCCTATTGCTTGGTGCCGAGCCTTATATTTGTACCAATGCCGGGACCGGTTCTGCTGAAGAAATGAGTGATTGGGTTGAATACTGTAACCTCCCTTCCGAAGGAAAATGGGCGAAACTACGTATTGAAAATGGCCATCCTGCCCCCTATAAAGTGAAATATTGGAGCATCGGTAATGAAAATTATGGCCATTGGGAAATGGGGGCCAAAGATGTTAAGGAATGGGGAAGGTTCGTAAGAGAATCGGCCAAGATGATGAAGCGTGTTGATCCTACCATCGAGCTGATGGCAGCGAGCATTTCGGATTTGGATTGGAATCTGGATTTGCTGCGGGAAGCAGGACAATATCTCGATTGGATTTCTATTCATGACTATTGGGATAAAGTGCAAGAGAACAACGATTTATCAGATTACGAGACTTGTATGGCGTATACCATGGACATTGAACAGCCTATTTTAAAAACGAAGTATATTCTCGGCTCACTTGGTTATTTAGGTAAAATTCGTATCGCATATGACGAATGGAATCTTCGAGGCTGGCATCATCCGCATGTTAATTCCGGAACGGAGGATTATTTAACCCCGAGGGATAAAAATGATATCAATTCCAGCTACACAATGGCGGATGCTGTGTTTACAGCTTGTTTCTTAAATCAGTGTCTCAAACATAGTGATGTGGTCGGAATGGCGAATTTCTCTCCTATCGTGAATACAAGAGGAGCCATCTTTACCCATCAAGAAGGGATTGTCTTGAGACCAACTTACTTTGTGTTTGAGCTCTATACTCGTTACCTTGGGGATATCATCGTAGATTCCTGGTTATCAGAGAGTTCAATTTTTCATGTTGATACGGCCAATATGACAAAGAGCATCCCGAATGTAGATGCAATCGCTACCAAAAGGTCGGGAAGTGAAGGTTTAAGGGTTGCGCTGATAAATCGCCATCCGGATCAGGCAGAATCTGTTACAGTTCAGCTTGACAGTTCAATCCAGTATTCGAATGCTGTACTTTATAGTGTGGTCGGAGATTCGAAAGACGCTTATAACGATATCGGTAAAGAGCATGTTCGTATCATAGAACAGCATTTAAATTGGAAAATACCATCTGATCTTACTGTCGAAATTCAGCCTCATTCAGTGAACGTTTTGGTAATAAAGTAGGGAGATCTTCGTCGAACTTCTGTGGCCACTTTCGAATCGTGAACGCTGCCGGCAGAGAGCTGAAAGTAAAGGGGATTTCCTAATCCATCTACAATCGTATGGATTTTTGTGGTGTGCCCGCCGCGGCTTACGCCGCTATGCTGGTTCGATTCGGCATTTACAGCCCCTTTTTAGCCCCTGCGCTATGCTGGTGGGCTTTGACAGAGGTAGAATCAATCATGAGATTTTCATCATCCATCTGGACATTTAGCGCCCAGTTCAAAACAAGGCACCGGCATCCGCTTTATAAAATCAGGAAAGAATGTGTGTTTCTTATGCACATTCTTTTTTTTGTGTTTAACCAATTGTTGTAGAAATTAGGTAAAAATGCTATCTTGAAAATATGTTATACGTACAAGTTAATCATCCTTTTTGAAAGGGGATTCATTTTGAAAAAGCTTTTCATTATCTATATGTTATTGATTGGGGTATTTGGCCTTTATTTTTATTACTATCAAATGAGTGAAAAAGAATGGGAGCAAAGTGAAACGGCTTCTTTATCGAAATCACTGGATGAAAAGTATGTGATGGTTACGTTTCAAGCAGGGATTGACTATTGGAAACCGGCCATCAAGGGGTTCGAAGATGCGGCTGAAGAGCTTGGCGTCTCGGTAGAATACCGGGGAGCGCCACAAGTGGACGTGTATGAACAAATAACCGTGCTTGAGCAGGTGATTGCGAGGCAGCCGGCGGGGATTGCCATCTCCGCTGTTGATGCAGCGAGGTTGAATGCAACGATTAAACAAGCATTGGAAGCAGATATCCCTATTGTTCTATTTGATGCAGATGCACCGGATAGCGGTGCGGCGTCTTTTTTAGGCACAAACAATAAAGAAGCGGGAGCGGCGGCGGCTCACAAGCTGGCGGCCATTATGAACAGAAAAGGGAAAACAGCTGTTATTACAGCACCAGGCCAATTAAATTTGCAAGAGCGGAAGGATGGATTTGTTCAAGCGATTGAAAGCTATCCTGAAATGGAAGTAGTGGCGGTAGAAGATGGACGGCGTGATGAAATGACCGCAAAACAGGCAGTGGTTGATTTACTAAAAGAGCACCCGGATATTGAAGGCTTTTTTTCAACGGAAGCAAACGCGGGAGCTGGCATTGCACAAGCGGCCAGAGTGTTGCAAAAGGACCTTCATATTATCGGGTTTGATACGTATAAACGAACGCTGGATTTAATTAAAGAAGGAGAAATGGATGCGGCCATTGCGCAAGGAACATGGGAAATGGGCTATCAATCTCTTCACTTTTTAGTCCAGCTTTATCAAAATCCAGATCGAGAAATCCCTAAACGCGTGAATACGGGTGTAACTGTTGTAACAAAAGAAAACGTAGAGGCGTATTACGCATGGTAAGCTGACAGGAAATGAGAGATGCAGATGAAAACAGGCAAATGGAAATTAAACGATATTCCGATTAAGCATAAACTTGTTGTCCTTCTTCTTATAATCACCATTATTCCGGCGATTGTTCTTAGTGTATTGGTTGCAGTGACAGTGGAAAAAGTGATTGAAAAACAAGTAACGGATAATACCCTTCAGCTCATCGGGCAAGTGAATAAATCATTGGAATATTACGCGGGAAATATGCAGAATGTAAGCTATTTACTGTCATTTGATCCAGAATTTGAAATGTTTTTGGATGGGCAGGGAACGGAGCAAGGAAATTATGCTATCCGTCAATTTATGCAAAGGCTTACAACTCTTTATCCGGAAGTAGCTGGTATTCTAGCTGTAAACAACAAGGGAGAATCCGTCAGCAATGAGTTATATGCACCGCCTGACCAAGACTTAACCGAAGAAAATTGGTACAAGCAAGCAGTGGAAGGTGCCGGTATTTTTAAAATGATCGGCCATCCAAAGAACAGGTCGATTACGAGTCACGTTCATTATGGAGAAGATGAGGTGGTCTCCGTTGTTCGTGCCATTGTGGACCCCGATACCAAACAGGTAAAAGGGGTCATTTTAATCGATTTAAAACTTCGTGTTATTGCGGAGGCAGCCCGGAATATTAACACAGGGAAAGCCGGTTATTTAATAGTGCTTGATGAAAACGGGGAGGCAGTTTATACACCAGAACCTTCATTGCTGAATGGCATTCCGGCCAGCCGGTTTAAAGAAAAAGCAGCCGGTTCATTTTCAACCTTTTTCGAAGGAGAAGAGCGCCAGCTTATTTTTCAAAATCAGCCGTTTACAAACTGGACGACAGTAGGTGTATTTTCAACGAAAGAATCGGTTGTAGAAGTGCGCAAAATCAACTTTTTTGTCGTCTGTTTTATTTTTCTGATTTTTTTCGTGGCGATCACAGCAGCGTACGTATTATCCAATTCCATGTCGCGGCCGATTATGCGTGTGATTTCCTTTATTCAAAAAGTGGAAACCGGTGATTTAGCCGCCCGTTATAAGGACGACCGAAAAGACGAAATCGGCATGCTGGGGCGCAGCTTAAACCGGATGCTCATGCAGATTCATAAATTAATGATGATAAATAAAGTGCAGGAGCAGAAAAAGCGGGAAGCAGAGCTGCGCAGTCTGCAGGCCCATATTAAACCACACTTTTTATACAACACATTAGATACGATCAATTGGATGGCGCGCAAACAGGGTGCAGAAGATGTAGCAGAAGTAGTCGATTCACTGTCTACGTTGTTTCGGATCGGATTAAGCAAAGGGCATGATATTATTTCCATTCGCGATGAAATGACACATATTAAAAGCTATTTAAGCATTCAAAAAGCCCGTTATAAAGACAAGCTGAATTATGATATTCAGATGGCTCCGGAAGTAGAAAAAGCAGCTGTGTTAAAGCTGGTCCTGCAGCCGGTTGTGGAAAATGCGATTTACCATGGAATCAAGGAACGGCGCGGCCCGGGGCATTTGAAGATTTCCGCTTTTAAACGAAACAGCCATCTGCTTCTAACAGTTGAAGATGATGGGGCAGGTATGACAGAAGAGCGGCTGGAGCAAATTCGGGCTAAATTAGCATCCGTACAGCCAACCGAAACAATGCAGAAAACAGATTTTGGCTATGGAATGATGAATGTCCAGGCAAGAATTCAGCTTGTATTTGGCCCGGAGTACGGTATTCATCTTGAAAGTAAACCCAAAGCCGGTACAAAAGTGGCGATTACACTGCCCTTGACCCGGCATTTATTATCGGAATAAGGGGAGAAAACAAATGGAAGCTTGGAAAGTATTAATCGCCGATGACGAACCAATGATTCGGGAAGGGCTGAGAGATTCGATCGACTGGCCGCAGCTTGGCATGGAAGTAGCTGCTGAAGCGGAAGATGGGGAGGAAGCGCTCGAACTCGCCATCGAACATGATATTCATGTGCTGCTCGCTGATTTAAATATGCCGATTATGAATGGAATTGATATGATTCGTGCGTTAAAAGAACAAAAGCCAGATTGCCAGGTTATTATTATTACCGGGCATGACGAATTTACATATGCGCAGGAAGCACTCCGCATGAATGTGACGGACTATATTTTAAAGCCGGTTAAGCCGGAGCAGCTTCGAGAAGTTGTCACAAGAGTGCGTGACAAGCTTGAAGAAACTCGAAAAGAAGCCGCTCGCATTCAGCGGATGAACACGCAAATTATAAAAAACGAACTCGCGTTAAAAGAAACATTCGGAAGAGACTGGATTGCAGGTATCATGGAAAAAGAAGAGATAATTGCCCAGCTTGATTTCTTTCGGCTGTCATCGGGCACCCCAGCAGAGATCGGCATTATTCGAAGTCAGGCATACCGTTCCGGAAAGCCGCTTTTAACTGAAAACGACCGCCGAATGATGCTGTTTGCGGTAAAAAATATTGCGGAAGACTGGCTGAAGGAAACAGAGCACCTGTTGTTTTCAAATGAAGAGCATGTTGTTTTAATCACGTGGGTACCATTATCAGACAAGCTGATTCGGGCGATCGAAGAAACACTGAAGCAATATATGAACATACATAGCCAGTTTTACCGGGAAAATGTAATAGAACATGTCGCCTGCTCATATAAAAAATGCCGGGAGCGGGCAGAGCAGGATGCTGCGGCTTCACCCATTGTCCGCCGGGCAAAAGAATACATTAATCAGCATTTTGAAAATCCCGGTCTTTCCCTTGAATCAACAGCAGAAGCACTGCAGGTTTCCCCCGTTTATTTAAGCCGGATCATTAAGCAGGAATTAGGGATTTCATTTGTCCAGCTTGTAACCGGGAAACGAATGAATAAAGCGGTTCACCTGCTTGAAACAACAGATTTGACTATCCTGAACATTGCAGAAGCTGTCGGATTTGAATCGCAGCATTACTTCAGCACTGCCTTTAAAAAAGCGGTAGGAGTTTCTCCGAATCAATACAGGAAAAAGAGTTTTTCTTAACGAAAATAAATAGGGAATAGGGGGAGATGGCGCGATTATGTTTTAATCGCGCCATCTTCTTTTTCTTATTCAAGCAGCATGGAGCTTTTTGATTCTTTTTATGAAAGCGTTTTAACAAAAGTTAAATTTTTATAAAAAGCGATAAATTATTGAAAAGACGCTTTTTGAGCGCGGTGCTATAGTCAAGATAAGACAGAAAGGAACAAAAAAGGGGGAGCATTGAATGAAAAAGTGGCTTTCAGTTCCAATCCTTCTGCTGCTGGCATTCGTTTTATCCGCGTGCGGCGCGGTCGACACGAGCGGAAGTGAGAAAGGATACATCGGAATTTCCATGCCGACGAAATCATCTGAGCGCTGGGTGAATGACGGTGAGAATATGAAAAAACAGTTTGAGCAGCTTGGTTATAAAACGGACCTTCAATATGCAGAAGATGTCGTCGAAAATCAAACTGCTCAAATTGAAAATATGATTACAAAAGGTGTCGACGTTCTCGTAGTAGCACCAATTGATGGCCAGGCGGCGCTGACCACAGTACTGGAGCGGGCCCATAAAGAAGGTATTAAAATTATTTCGTATGACCGATTGATTCAATACAGCGACTACATTGATTACTATGCGACATTCGATAACTTCCAGGTTGGTGTGCTGCAGGGCCAGTACATTGAAGAAAAACTCGGGCTTAAAAATGGAAAAGGACCTTTTAATATTGAACTTTTTGCCGGGTCTCCGGATGACAATAACGCTTATTTCTTTTTTGACGGAGCGATGTCGATTATTCAGCCGTATCTCGATAGCGGACAGCTCGTTGTGAAAAGCGGTCAGACGAAATTTAACCAAGGAGCGACACTCCGTTGGGACGGGGCATTGGCGCAGGCACGAATGGATAATTTGTTAAGCGCTTACTACACAAGCGATCAGCTGGATGCTGTATTATCTCCATATGATGGAATCAGCATTGGTGCCATTTCTTCTTTAAAAGGAATCGGTTATGGGTCCGCGGAAAAACCAATGCCGGTTATTACAGGACAGGATGCGGAGCTTGCCTCTATTAAATCGATTATCAGCGGCCAGCAAACGCAGACGATTTTCAAGGATACACGCGAACTGGCGCAAAAAGCAGTGGATATGGCCGTTGCCGTATTAAACGGTGAACAAGCTGAAGTAAATGATACGGAAACATATGATAACGGCGCAAAAGTCGTGCCAGCTTATCTTTTAAATCCGGTATCAGTAGATAAAGAAAATTACGAATCTGTTTTAGTAGAAAGCGGCTATTATACGGCTGAGCAGCTCGGCCAAAAAGAAGAGGTGGTACAATGACAGACATTATTTTAGAAATGCGCAGCATTACAAAAGAATTTCCCGGTGTCAAAGCGCTCTCGAATGTGAATCTTCAAGTAAAAAGAGGCGAAATTCATGCGCTTTGCGGTGAGAACGGCGCGGGGAAATCAACATTGATGAAAGTACTGAGCGGCGTGTATCCGCACGGTTCATATACTGGCGATATTTTATTCGACGGCGACGTATGCGAATTTAAAAACATTCGCCAAAGCGAAGAGCGCGGCATTGTCATTATTCACCAGGAACTCGCGTTGGTCCCATATCTCTCGATTGCTGAAAATATTTTTCTCGGCAACGAAATTAGTAAGAATGGAGTCATTGACTGGAACGAAACAATGATGCGCACGAAAGAACTTTTGCAAAAAGTCGGTTTGAAAGAATCGCCGCAGACGAAAGTGGAAGACATCGGTGTTGGGAAGCAACAATTGGTCGAAATAGCGAAAGCGTTATCAAAAGATGTGAAGCTGCTTATTTTAGACGAACCGACTGCTTCATTGAACGAAAACGACAGTGAAAATCTGCTTAACTTATTGCTGGAGTTTAAAGGCTACGGCATGTCGGCCATCATGATTTCTCATAAGCTGAATGAAATTGAGCGTGTGGCGGACTCGATGACCATTATTCGGGACGGACAGTCGATTGAAACACTCGACATGAAAAAAGACAATGTGAATCAGGATCGAATTATTAAAGGAATGGTTGGGCGTGATTTAACAAATCGCTACCCGGAACGTACACCGAAAATCGGTGAGACAATTTTTGAAGTGAATAACTGGACGGTGTATCATCCGACTCACGCTGAGCGGAAAATGATTGACGATGTCAGCCTAAGCATCCGGCGAGGTGAAATTGTCGGGGTGGCCGGCTTGATGGGTGCCGGACGCACGGAACTTGCGATGAGCATTTTCGGCAAATCGTACGGAAAGAAAATTAGCGGCCGTGTTGTAAAAAACGGAAAAGAAGTTCAGTTCCCGAATGTGGCAAGCGCGATTAAGCAGGGCATGGCATACGTATCGGAAGACCGTAAAGGGAACGGCCTCATTTTAATGGATGACATTAAGCAAAACATTACACTGGCGAGCCTTGATAAGATTTCAAAGAGAGCCGTCATTGATGAAAACAAGGAAATGATCGAAGCGGAAAGCTACCGGAAAAAGCTGCGGATCAAAACGCCATCTGTCCTGCAAAAAGCCGGCAATTTAAGCGGTGGAAATCAGCAGAAAATTGTTCTGAGCAAATGGATTTTCTCAGAACCGGATATTTTGATTTTAGACGAACCGACACGAGGCATTGACGTCGGCGCCAAGTATGAAATTTACTCCATCATTAATGGGCTTGCCGCCGAAGGAAAAGGAATCTTGCTTATTTCATCTGAACTGCCGGAGCTTCTTGGCATGTGCGACCGCATTTATGTCATGAACGAAGGATCCATTGCCGGTGAAGTGAACAAAGAAGAAGCAAGCCAAGAAACACTAATGATGTACATGACAAAACAAAAGGTGAGGGGATAAACGATGCAGTCACACGCCCAAAAAGAAAGAAACTATTCATCGCTTCAGCCGGAATCGCCATTGAAACAATTGTTCAAAAACAATATGCGCCAATACAGCATGATTTTTGCGCTCATTGTTATTATGCTCCTGTTTCAAGTGCTGACAAGCGGACTGCTTCTTCAGCCGCTCAATATCACCAATTTAATTTTGCAAAACAGCTATATTTTAATTTTGGCCATTGGCATGATGCTCGTTATTATTACCGGCCATATTGACTTGTCTGTTGGCTCTATCGCCGCGTTTGTTGGCGCTATTTCCTCCATTTTAATGGTCAATTATGAAATGTCTACATTTGGCGCCGTTGTCATCTCGCTTCTTGTCGGTGCGGCAATCGGTGCATGGCAGGGCTTTTGGGTAGCCTACGTAAAAATTCCGGCGTTTATCGTAACGCTTGCCGGCATGCTTCTGTTCCGAGGATTGACCATGATTGTTTTGGAAGGGAAGTCGATCGCGCCATTCCCTGAAACGTTCCAGAAAATGAGCTCCGGCTTTATTCCAGATGGAAGTGCAGCGAATGTTGTCACGTTGCTGATTGGTGCAGTTTTATCGATTGCGATTGTAGTTACGCAAATAAAAGCACGCCGCACACAGCTTAAATTTGATTTTGATGTTCAGTCAAAAGGCTTGTTTATCTTAAAGCTTGTCGGCATGGTCGTATTGCTAAACGTATTTACATACGTGCTTGCTTCTTATGAAGGTATTCCAAACGTATTGATTTTGCTTGGGATTTTAATTATTGTCTACACATACGTGATGAGAAAAACAAAAGCCGGCCGTCACATTTATGCGATTGGCGGCAATGAAAAAGCAGCTCAGCTTTCTGGTATTAAAACAAAACAAATGACGTTTTGGGTATTTGTCAACATGGGTGTCCTATCCGCACTGTCCGGTTTAATTTTTGCGGCGCGATTAAACGCGGCCACACCAAAAGCCGGAAACTTGTTTGAGCTTGACGCGATTGCGGCCTGCTTTATCGGCGGCGCTTCCGCATACGGCGGCATTGGTACTGTGCCGGGCGCGATTATCGGCGGTCTTGTTATGGGGATCATGAATAACGGAATGTCCTTATTAGGTCTCGGCATTGACTGGCAGCAGGGCATTAAAGGACTCGTCCTTCTCGCTGCAGTTGCATTCGATATTTACAATAAAAATAAAGCGGGTTAATTAAGAAGAAACTGCCTTGAAAAGCTAATGGAATTTAGCTTTTAAGGCAGCTTTTTTATTATTCAATTTTATAACAGTATACTTTCATACACTATATGATAAAAAAGTGCGTACTTTTAATTTTGTTTTTAAGTGTTTAATATATACCTAAAGTGATAAATGTTTTATGTGAAGTTTAGTGCAAACGGATTAATGAAAACAAAGTGGGGCACGATAATAGACATCCGAGCAATAAATGACCAACTGGCTTGATTTACAGCATGAAACGTTATTTTGAAAGGAGAATACAACAATGAATCGATTTACAATTCCCAGAGATATTTATTATGGGGAAGGCGCCCTGGAAACATTAAAAACGTTGGAAGGAAAAAAAGCCACGATCGTTATCGGAGGCCAATCCATTAAAAAATCGGGTTATTTAAATAAAATGGAATCGTATTTGAAGGAAGCCGGTTTTGAAATACAGCTGATTGATGGAGTTGAAAATGACCCATCTGCTAAAACAGCTAAAGACGGCGCGAAAAAGATGGAGGAATTTCAGCCGGACTGGATTATTTCAGCTGGCGGCGGTTCACCAATTGACGCGGCTAAATTGATGTGGATTTTTTACGAAAACCCTGACTTGCCATTTGACAAAATCAAAGCACCGAATGCATTGCCTGTGTTACGCAAAAAAGCGCGTTTTGTGGCCATTTCCACTACAAGCGGTACAGGGACGGACGTATCACCATTCTCGGTCATCACAGATCATGAAACGGGCACAAAGTATCCGGTATTCGGTTACGACATTACCCCGGACGTCGCAATTATCGATCCGGAACTCACTTATTCAATGCCGGCTGACATTGTCGCCTATACAGGAATGGACGCGCTGACGCACGGAATCGAAGCGTACGTATCAACAATGCACAACGTATTCACCGACCCTCTTGCGCTGCAGTCGGTTAAAATGGCTGTAGACAATATCGAAAAATCAGTTACCGGCGACAAGCAGGCAAGAGCAGATATGCATTATGCACAGGCTATTGCAGGTATGGCTTTCTCAAACGGGTTTTTAGGAATTGTTCACAGCTTATCTCATAAGAGTGGCGCGATTTTTAATATTCCACACGGTCTTGCGAATGCGTTGTATTTGCCGTACGTTATTGATTTTAATAAAAAAGCGGACAGCTCCCGATTTGCAGAAATCGCGAAAATGCTTGGACTTGCCGGAAATACGGAAGACGAACTTACCGATGCGTTAACTGATTTGCTTCGCCGATTAAATAAATCACTAAATCTTCCATTAACATTGAAGGAATTCGGCGTTGATGAGCAGGAATTTAACCGCCAGCTCGATCAAATGGCTGCAGGAGCAATAGAAGACCCTTGTACGCCATCGAATCCACGTGAAGTATCTGTAGAAGAAATGAAAAAGCTTTATATCGCTGCTTTCAACGGAGAAAAAGTAACATTCTAATAAAAAACGGGATTTCATGTTTAACAACAGGAATCCCGTTTTTTTTATTTCTTGATCCCAGCCACACGAATCCGCCAGTAATCTGCAATCCAATGATCCCCATTAAAACATACTTCTTTCAATTCGTTCACCGCACCGTTCGTAATCCGCTCTTTTTCTCCGGGTGTCTGCTCACCCATGACAACATCGCCGAACATCTTAATCCAGTTTCGCATTCCATCCACACCATCCAGGCGAGTAGGCCGTTCAAAGTGCTCCGCAAACGAAACGTGGAATCCTGTCTGCTCCATTAACGACGTATATTCACCGATTGACGGAAAATACCATGGATATGTACTAGTATCATAACCATCGATTTGATGAATAATTGCCTGGGAAATAAACGCGACATTTCCTTTTCCGCCAAACTCCGCTACAAACCGGCCTCCGGGTTTCAAGCTTTTCCAAATACTTTTTAATACGTGATCCGGCTGCTTCATCCAATGAATGGCCGCATTTGAAAAAACAGCGTCAAATTCTTCTTCATATTGCAAATCGTGTGCATCTCGTACGAAAAAAGGGACATCCGGATATTTTTGTTTTGCCTCGTCGATCATTGATGCTGACTGATCCACGCCAACAGCATGCACTCCTTCGTGAAATAAAGCAGATGCCAAGTCACCCGTGCCGCAGCCTATATCTAAAATCCGCTCTTCAGCAGATGGAGCCAGCAGCTTTACCATATCCTGCCCGAATTCTGATACGAATCGGTGTTTTCCATCGTACAATTGCGCATTTCAATTCATTATTTTCCCCTCCTCTTAGTCATTATAGTGTTGTTTATATATAATTAAAATTAACAAATAATGAAAAATATTGATAACGAAACGGAATAAGGGGATGCGGAATGAATATACATTGGCTTAAAACATTTATAAAAGCCGCCGAAACGGAAAATTTTCGACAAGCTTCAGAAGTGCTGTATATCACTCATCCGGCAGTCGCAAAACATATTCAGCGGCTTGAAGACGAGCTCAATATTCAATTATTTGAGCGTACAGGAAAATCAGTGAAATGAACGCCAGCCGGCTTGTTCTTTTTGCCGAGTGCGAAAGAGATAATCGATTCGTTTGATCGCAACATGGAAGATTTTAATGCATGGAAGCAGGGATGCACAAAAAAGCTGTCCATTGCCTGCGCTCCGCAAATTGCATCATCTTTTTTGCCACAGCTGCTTAATCGGTTTGTAAGCTAATTCCCCCATATTGATGTTCATGTTGATATTGCCAAGTCATACGATATTGGCGAAAAAGTAAGCAGTGGTATTGTCGACATCGGTCTTGCGTGAATGCCATCTGCTTACGCGAATACAGCCAGCATCGTCGTCGATGAAGAACTCATTGTGCTTGCAGGTCCGATTGTGGAGAGGGCAGACGAAGCATTCCTTCTGGCAAGCTTGTGGCAGCGGGCATCCAGTTCGGGTTTGGCGAAGTTGTTGAATCGATCATTATTTTTCTTGTTCTTCTATATATAAATGCAGTCGGCGTTGGTCGTACCGTATTTAACAATATTAAAAAAGCAATCGGTTATTTATTCGCTGGAAATCTCGGCACAATTATCGCCATTTTATTTGCTGTTTTCTTCAATTTTCCAAATCCGTTCACTGCGCTGCAGCTGTTGTTTATTAATTTAATCAACGGCTCGCTTCCGGCGCTGGCTCTTGGAATGGAAAAGAAGAACCGGGCGTGATGAAGGGGGTGCCAAGCGACTTAAAAGAAGGCATCTTTTCAGGAGAGACATTAAAAGCAGTCGTCACGCGGGGATTGCTCATCGGGACAGCTGTTATTATCTCTCATTACATGGGATTGCAAATATCAGAAGAAACGGGGATTGCAACGGCGTTCACGACGCTGATCCTTACCCGTACACTTCGAACCTTTGCAGCTCGCTTAATACACAAACCGTAGTCGGAGCAGGACTTTCCAGACACAAATACTTCCTCGGCGCTGTCGGTCTATGCTTTTTACTATGTGGTTTTGCTGTGCTGCCAGGCGTTAGAAGCATTTTTTCTATCCCTGCTTCGTTTGGCTTGAGTGAATGGCTTATCGCGACAGGTTTTGCATTTGCATCGGTTGTCATGATGGAGGGGATAAAGCTTCTTCAAAATAAAAGATAAAAACAACTTGGCCAAGTTGTTTTTATTCAAGGAAGGATTCCTATGACGGTTCCAACTTTAAAAATCATTCCGAAAAAATTTTTGACTTTTTTCAAAAAAGTGTTGACCTTTAGCGCACAAGGATGATATATTATTAAACGTCGCTGAAACAACAAGCGAAAGTCATAATGATTTTTGAAACGAATTACATTAATAATTTTGTTTAAAAAAACATTGACTTGCTTTTGAGAAGCGTGATATATTAAAATCCTGTCATTAAGAAGCTGCTTCATTTGGAATGAAGAAGTGGAAGAGAAGAGATCTGGAAGCGAACTTTTCGAAAAAAATATTTTCCGAAAAGCTGTTGACACCTTAACTGCATTAATGATATGATGTTATAGCTGTCGAAGAGACAGAATAGCCGATTGAACATTGAAAACTGAACAAAATCAATAAAAACGTCAACGTTTTAAGCAAGAAACTTCTATTATAAGATGCTTGTCATTTTATGTGGAAACAATTGAGCAATCAAACACTTTTTGGAGAGTTTGATCCTGGCTCAGGACGAACGCTGGCGGCGTGCCTAATAC
>NZ_JANAVL010000009.1:0-149585 GCF_024213455.1 Domibacillus sp. A3M-37
CATGTATTAGGCACGCCGCCAGCGTTCGTCCTGAGCCAGGATCAAACTCTCCAAAAAGTGTTTGATTGCTCAATTGTCTCTATGTAAGATGACAAGCATCTTACATAGAAGTTTCTTGCTTAAACGTTGACGTTTTTATTGATTTTGTTCAGTTTTCAATGTTCAATTCGTTCTGCCGTCTCTTCGACAGCTATAACATCATACCATTAACTCGATTTGAATGTCAATACTTCTTTCGAAATAATCATTTCGGAAAAGCACTTTATCTTCTCTGTTTCAGATTCAAACATAACTTCTGAATGACAGGCGTTAATCATAGCATCTTTCATAATAACAAGTCAATCATCTTTTCTAAAAATATCCCTGAGAATTTTCCGGTGATTATAACTTGTTGATTAGCACATCACTCTTCTTAATTGTTCTCGAGCGACGCTAAATAATATATCATCTTTTCAAACTTGTTGTCAATTACTTTTTTTATAATAAAATCTCCCCACAGCCTAATTTGACTTTGGGGAGATTTTATTGAAAAGAAGGATCATTTTAAGACCTTTCACCAAACGTGCCATAGCATCTGTTTCCTGCTGCTTTGTTTGTTCTAGATCTTTTATATAAGAAAGCATCTTCTGCTTAACATCGATTTCTTTTGTTCCGTTAAAAAACCCCATCCTCGCTCCCCCTTTTCTTTCATTGTAAAGGGAAGCACGGTTTGGGGCATGTATAAAGTTAAACAGATGCATGAGAATGAACCTCTTTTCTTGATTCCGACGCGTGCAGCATTCTGAAAACTGGCGGAAGCAATAAAATAACAGCGATAATCCGCAGTACTTGAACAGCCACAACAAATGTTGCGTCTGCGTTGAGTACGACAGCCGTTGTCGCCATTTCCGCCACGCCTCCTGGTGCAAAGGCAAGCGCAGCCGTCATAAAAGCAAGCCCAGTTGCTTTGGAAACAATGTATGCACAGCCAAACATCGCCCCAATAAATAAGACAGTACTGACAAATGAGATCGCGATCGTTTGTTTTAACCCAACAAACATTTCTTTACGGAAACGAGAGCCGATCGATGCAGCAATGACGATTTGTGAAAGAATCATCACTTCATGCGGCCAATAAGCTATTACATCGTGTCCAACAGCAGTCGAAGTGCCCGATTGAATAACAGCTGTGAACAGCATACTTCCAAGCAGCCATGGTGCCGGGAACTTTAATTTTTTCCCGATGTGATAACCTGCGTATGCCGTAATAGAAAGAACTGCTGTCCATAGAAGCCCACTCCATCCAAATGCTGGTGCAGCCGCTTGTATGACTGGTTCCACAGACGGATGAAAAACAAGAGCGGAGACGACAATTGGAATGATGAAAATCACGAGGAAGACACGCATCGTCTGTAAAATGCTGACAACTGCCGTATTGGCGCCGACCTCCTCGGCAATTCCCGGCATGGCGGATAAACCGCCTGGCGCTGTGCTAAAAAAGCTAGTCAGCATATCCGTTTTACTGAACTTCCATAAAATCACACCCGATAAAAGTGAAAAAGCAATCGATAGAAGCAGCATAATTAAAATAACCGCCCAATCTTTTTGAAAAACATTGAGTACAGATAAATTTATTTTTTGACCGAGTTCAATGCCTAAAATACATTGTCCGATGTATAGCCAATATTTCGGAATTCCTTTCTCCCCTAAAAAATCTGGCTTTATGAAGGAAAGGAGCATAGCGGCCAGCAGTGTCCCGAGCATCCACCCGATGGATAAGCCCGTCAATGACAGCAGGAAGCCGCCGATTGCACTTATCGCAATAAACAGCCACTTTGTTTCTTTCATTTCTATTCCTTCTTTCTGTTTCCTGTACAATTTACTATAATATACAATAAGAAATAAATAAAATATGGATTTTATATGCTTAATGATAATTTTTTTTTATGTCTAAAAGAGGAGTAATTTAAAATGGATGAAAGAGACTGGCTTATTTTACAAACGCTTTATAATCATAAAAACATCACACACGCAGCACAGGTACTGTACCTTTCACAGCCAGCTTTAACAAATCGGCTGAAGCAGATGGAGAAAGAATTCGGGGTTCAGATTGTCACACGCGGCAGACGCGGCATTCAATTTACGCCCCAAGGAGAGTATTTAGCCAAATGCGCCGAAGATATGATCCATCGCATGCAGCGAATCAAAGAAAATGTGCTCAATATGGAAAAAACAATGTCCGGCACACTGCGTCTCGGCGTCTCAACTTTTTTTACCGATTATAAGCTGCCTGGCATTTTAAAGCTTTTTAAAGAGGAATACCCGAACGTCGAGTTTAAAGTGACGACTGAATGGAGCAGCCATATTACGCATTTAATTTACAATCAAGACGTGCACGTCGGGTTTGTCAAAGGGGATTATGGCTGGAAAGATCAAAAACGGCTTCTCTTTGAGGAAACGATCTGCATCGCGTCAAAAGAAGAAATTGACTTAGCTCATTTGCCTGACATGCCGCGGATTGATTACCGAACCGATCAAAACTTAAAGATGGTTGTAGATCACTGGTGGGCAGAAAATTATGCAAAGCCGCCGTTAATCAGCATCGACGTCGATAAAGCTGGAACATGCAAAAACATGGTTGCGAATGGTCTCGGCTATGCGATCCTGCCGAGCATGATTTTAGATGATTTAGAGGACCTTCATAAAATTGAATTGAAGAATGCAGCCGGCGAACGGATTATTCGAAAAAGCTGGATGTTTTTTCATGAAGAATCGCTGCAGCTTAATATCGTAAAAGCATTTGTCGAATTTATTGAACGAGTTGATTTAATGAGCATCCATTAATATGAAAAGCGCAAGACGTCCGTTTATCAGCGACAAGCATAAGACGAGCACTGTCGGAGGCGT
Organism: Domibacillus sp. A3M-37; assembly: GCF_024213455.1. Classification (NCBI taxonomy): domain Bacteria; kingdom Bacillati; phylum Bacillota; class Bacilli; order Caryophanales; family Bacillaceae; genus Domibacillus; species Domibacillus sp. A3M-37. Next base: position 2,887 of record NZ_JANAVL010000009.1, read on the forward strand.
TTTGTGCCTCCAGAAGGGCTGGGCTTAGAGCAAAGGTTAAAAACGCAGCGTCCTGCTGCAACACCTTTGTGACTCACATCCTGTGAACCCTCGAGCTGATGGCGTCTGGAGCTAGACATCCCTCGAAATAGATACTTTGAAAACACTAAACAGCCTTTCCATCGCTGGAAAGGCTGTTTACATTAAATATTTTTCAACGCTTTGCTAATGGTTTGTTCTCCGGAAACTAAATCAAACGAGCGGTTGAACGTATGCGCCGCATCAAGAGCGTGAAAAATCACCGCTGCGACATCCGCGCGGGGAATCGATCCCCGTTCAAGCTGCTGGCCGACTTCTACTTTCCCTGTACCCGGTTCATTTAATAAGCCGCCTGGGCGAACAATGGTATATGTTAATGAGCTTTGTTCAACAGCTCGGTCCGCATAATGCTTCGCCGCATAGTATGGACGCATTTTATCGTTCCAGTTTTCGCGGTTGTTCGCTTGTAGCGCACTGACCATAATAAATCGTTTTACGCCGACTTTTTCCGCCGCTTCCACCGTTTTCACCGCTCCATCTAGGTCGATCAGGAGCGTTTTATCCGGACCCGTGTGACCGCCGGAACCAGCCGTGAAGACAATCGCATCACAGCCTTGAGCAGCATCTGTCAGCTCATCAACGCCGCCTTCAAGATCCGCGATCACCGCTTCAATGCCTTTTTCTTTAAACGCTTCCGCTTGCTCTTCTTTACGTACCATCGCACGCACTTCATGTTTATCGCTACCCTGTAAAAGTTCAATCAGCTTTTGTCCGATTTGTCCGTTTGCTCCAACTACTAACACTTTCATCTTATGAGCACCTCTTTCCAAATCATTTCCTGCTCATTGTTTCAAAAATGGCGTTCGGAAGCAAATAAGACGTCTTATGACTCGGATTTGCCTGTTGTTAAAAAAGCAGCTAATTCTTTACTATGCTTTTTATGTTCTTTCCGCTTTTTTGCCCGCAGTGGTGCCGTTTCATGCAGTTTTTTTTCTTCGTTACTGACTGGAATGACTTCCGGTACAGGTGCTGGACGGCGGTCGTCATCGAGCGCGACAAACGTTAAAAAAGCAGTCGCGGCAATTTTCCGATCACCGGTTTTTAAATCTTCAGACACAATTTTCACAAACACTTCCATCGAGGAACTGCCTGTCCACGTGACAAAAGATTCGAAACAAACGGAATCGCTTGGACGGATCGGGTGTAAAAAGTCAACTGAATCTGTCGAAGCTGTCACGCATTCTTTCCGGCTGTGGCGCGCGGCAGAAATAGACGCCACCTGATCAACATCGCTCATAAGCCGTCCGCCAAATAATGTATTATGATTGTTGACATCATTCGGAAAGACCCGGCTCGTGCGGACAACCCGGGATTCACTGCATTTTTTCGGCTCCATCATTCATCCACCCGCTTATCTATAAATTTAAAATATGCGACTCATTATAATCTGAAGATACTGAAAAACAAAGACTTTTTTTAGAAGATAACGCTTGCTTAAGGAAAATTTACACAAGCTCAACAAAACCCTGCTGTTTAGATAGCAGGGTTTATCTTTTTCTGAATAATGCGTGCCACACCGTGTTCTGTATTTTTCAGTGTCGTTATCATCGCTTTTTCTTTTACTCCATCAGGCGCATTGCCCATCGCAACACTCGTGCCTGCAATTTGAAACATGGAAATGTCGTTGAAATTGTCACCGATCGCCATAATCTCTTCTTTTGAAATATCGAATTGATCCGCTTATGTTCAGAAAAGACTTCATAATAGAATCCCTGCTCTGTGAAATAAGCGAGAATTTCATCAGTGTCTTCTTCGCTGACGGAGATCGCCTATACACATGTACCATTCGGATCGTGAATCGTTGCTCCATTTGCACCGATTATCCATGTCGTCAACCCTGCATCTTTCATCAGCTGGGCTGCATCAAAATAAGCGCGGCCGGTCGCAATAACGACTTCAATTCCGGTCGATTGAGCCTCACGGACTACCTGAATGTTTTCAAGCAGAATTTGGTTTCGGTCGTTCAGAAGCGTCCCATCCATATCAATCGCAATCAGCTTCATTTTGTTTCCTCCAGCAATGCAGCAAGTCCACTTGCCGCCTGCTTTTGTCCAAACATCATATACGGTCCGGCTGTCTCCATCACGCCGCCTGCTTCCGTGACGAGCAGCTGCCCTGCCGCAATGTCGTAAAATGCCGGGTTCATGTAAAGCGCCGCGTCCCATTTTCCAGCCGCGATATACGCCAGAGTGACAGCCGCCGTGCCAATGATTCGGACACGGTATACATCGTTTACTATTTTCGCCAACAGCTCCAAACGCTGGACATTCGCTTCCTTATTACCATCTTTCGCGAAATCACTGTGAGAAATAAACGACTCTGATAAAGGAACATCCCGCACGTGAATCGGCGTGCCGTCCTTAAATGCGCCGCCGCCTTTTGACGCCCAATATGTTTCATTTAATCCTGGCAAATCGATGACGCCAACAATCGGATCCCCTTTATAAGTAAGTGCAATCGACACACCGTATTGCGGCACACCAATGCTGTAATTAATTGTACCGTCGATCGGATCAATCACCCATTTATAATTACTGTCGGCTTCAATCGTTCCCGCTTCTTCACTGAAAATACCATGCTCCGGGTATTTCGCCTGAATACGTTCAATAATGAGTGCTTCCACCTCCACGTCCATCTCTGTCACAAAGTCCTTCGCCGCTTTCATCGTCTGGCCGCCAGCTTTCCCCGCATTCGGCAGCAAAAAAGCGCCTGCTCCTTTCCCAAGCTCAATCGCAAAAGCTAAATAATCCTCGTACATCCAATCGCTCCCATCTTTATATTTATCTACGCATCATATCAAAAAAAGGGCCTGTCCCTCCAGCAGCGGGGGACAGGCACCATTTAATAGACGCCGCGAATATGCTGTTTTACTTCTTTCTCATAAAACTCTTTAATCCGCTTCTGCTCTTCTTGTGTAAAAGAAGGGGTACGAAGCGCCTGCAAATTTTGCTCGACTTGTTTTGCGTTTTTAAATCCAGGGATGATACACGTCACTTCCGGATGATCCAAAATCCACCGAAGAGATGCTTCCGCCATCGATCCCCGTTCCTCAGCGATCCATTTCAGCTCATCTGAGAGTTCCACTCCTTTTTTAAAGCCAAGGCCGGCAAAAGTTTCTCCGACGTTAAATGCATTGCCATCATTATTGAAATTCCGGTGGTCGTCTTCTTCAAACGTATCGCTTTGCTTGAATTTGCCGGTCAACAGGCCGCTCGCGAGCGGCAGACGGACGATGATGCCGACGCCCTGCTTTTTTGCTTTTCGGAATAGCTCTTCTGCCGGCTTTTGACGGAAAAGATTAAAGATCACTTGCAGGCTTTTTACATTGTTATGCTCCAGGCAAATAAGTCCTTCTTCCACACTTTCGACACTGACGCCATAATGACGAACCTTTCCTTCATTTTGCAGTCGGTCGAGCACGTGAAACACGTCGCCCTCTTTTAAAATTTGCGTCGCCGGGCAGTGAATTTGATACAAATCTATCTGTTCGCGTTCCAATCGCTTTAAGCTTGCTTCGCAATATGCACTCACTTGTTCATATGAATACGTTTCGGGCGCGAAAATATCGCCCTGCCGGCAAAATTTTGTGGCAATGTGTATCTCGTCTTCCCTGCCTTTTGTTGCTTTCGCTAGCAGCCGTTCACTGTGGCCGTCGCCGTACACATCGGCTGTATCAAAAAAATTCACACCTTGCTCCATCGCAAAATGCAGCGCTTTTAATGATGCTTCATCTGTCGTTTTCCCCCATGAGCCGCCAATCGCCCACGTGCCAAAGCTGACTTCACTTACGTTCATGCCTGTGCTGCCTAATTCACGGTAATTCATTAAGTCCCCCCCTAAAAAAGTAAACGCATTCATTTAGTAAACATAGTATAGCGGAAAAACAAAGTTAAAAAAAGTTTTAGCACTTGTAAAAAAAATGCCCGTCCCCGCTTCGTTAACGAGCAGGAGACAAGCATCAGGTTTAACCGCCAATATAAGACATTCCGATTTTTTTCCGGCTTGTCGCCGTCTGTTCCGTCCGTTCATCTGAATAGCGGTCGCCTCGTTTTTCCCAAACGTTCCGAATGGCTTCAGCCAGCTGATTGTCTGAAGCGCCGGATCGGATTAAGCTTCTCAAATCAAACCCGTCCGTTGCAAACAGGCACGTGTAAAACTTCCCTTCTGATGAAAGCCGTGCCCGTGTGCAGGATGAGCAAAACGATTCGGAAACAGATGTGATAAAGCCAATCTCCGCATCTGCATCTTTATAACGGTAACGTCCGGCTACTTCTCCGAAATAATCGGCATCGACCGGCTCGAGCTGTTCTGTTTCCTGAAGACGCGCTAAAATTTCTTTTTTCGTTACGACTTGTTTAAAGCTCCAGCCGTTGTCGGTGCCGACATCCATAAATTCAATGAATCTGAGTGTGACGCCTCGTTCTTTAAAGTAAGCGGCCATCGGGACTACATCGTGATCATTGACGCCTTTTTGCACGACCATGTTCACTTTTACTTCAAATCCGAGTGACTTCGCATACTCAATGTTTTCAAGAATCCGCTCCGGTACGATGCCGCGGCCATTCATTTTGCCAAACGTTTCCTTTGATAATGAATCCAGGCTCACATTCAGCCGGCGCAGTCCCGCTTCATATAATGCCTGCCCGTGTTGCTTTAGTAAAAGGGCATTTGTTGTCAGGCCAATATCTTCTAACCCGTCAATCGCCGTCAGCATACCGATCAAGTCCGGCAAATCGCGGCGGAGCAGCGGTTCCCCGCCGGTTAAACGCACTTTTTTTACGCCGAACCCCACAAACAGCTTTGCCAGCCGAGTCATTTCTTCAAATGAAAGCAGCTCATTTTTTGGCATAAACGCGTAATCATCACCGAAGATTTCTTTCGGCATGCAGTACGTACAGCGAAAATTGCACCGGTCCGTTACCGAAATACGCAAATCACGCAATGGACGCTGAAGAGTATCGGTTATGTTCAAAGCGCTCAGTCCTTTTCAAATAGTTTTGGTTATCCTCCGCTTACCGGCGGAATAATTGCAACGTGATCGCCCGGTTTTACAGGCTCTGTCCCCAGTACATATTCTTCGTTCACCGCAATCTGTACGGCTGAAAAATCAAACGCCGGATACGATGTTTTTGCCCATTGTAGCACATCTGCTGCCGTACCGTCTTCCCATGGCAGACTTTCTTCCGCTTTTCCCGCTGCGTCTTTTAAGCCGGCAAAATAATGAAGATGAATCATGCTTGTTCACTCCCTGGTTTATACGATTGGTCTCCAATCCACTCTTCTCCGTCTTCCCACATTTCTTTTTTCCAGATCGGCACGACTTTTTTTATTTGCTCTATCGCATACTCATTTGCCTCATATGCGGCTTTCCGGTGCGGCGATGAAACCGCAATGACAACAGCGATATCTGAAATCACCAGCTCCCCGATCCGATGAACAATTGCCACGCGTGAGCCCGGCCATTTTTCGGTTATCTCGTCCCCGATTTGGGCGAGCTTTTTTTCAGCCATCGGCACGTACGCTTCATACTTTAAATACATCGTTCGCTTTCCGTTCGTCCATTCGCGGACCGTGCCGGCAAATAACGTGACCGCACCTGCTTCCGGATGAGTGACATACTCCATATACAAAGCCGGTTCAAGCGGCTGGTCCGTAACGTGAAAAGGTTTTAATTCAGTTCCCATGATGACACTCCTTCCTCTGATCCTATGATCAAGACATCGACTTCATCGCCTTTTTGAAACCCGCGCGTGCCGCCCGGCAATACAATAAAGGCATTTCCTCTCGCAATCGATGTGACAGAATTTGATTTGTTAAAGCCGGCCGGGCGGACAAGCGAACCGGAGAGTGTTGATTTATATACCGCACGGATAAACCGATTAAACGGATTTGGCTTTGGAAAATCCACATCAAGCACTGCTTTTTCATAAGGCAAAAATGGCTTTTCATTACCCATCATCGCTAAAAAAGCAGGCCGTGCAAACAATTCAAAGCCGACAAAGCAGGCCGATGGGTTCCCCGACAATCCGAAGAGAAATGTATTATGCGCATACGCAACCGTTGTGACACTGCCCGGGCGCATCTGTACTTTATTAAACAAAACGTCTGCACCAAGGCGCGCATACACAGCCGGCAGAAAATCAAAATCACCGACTGACACGCCGCCGGTTGTAATGACGGCATCACATTCATCCACTGCTTTTTTCACAAGCTCAAAGCATGCATCTTCATCGTCCGGCAGAGAACCAAGCAGCCGGCAGCCAATCCCCATCCGTGCCAGCTGCGCGGCAATCATCGGGCCATTTGAATTGCGGATTTTGCCGGGCTCGAGCGGCTCGCTGACATCAACAAGCTCAGTTCCTGTCGCCAGCAGCCCAACGACCGGTTTTTTGGCTGCTTTCACTTGCCCATACCCAAATGTGGCCAGTACGGCAATGACGCCAGGGTGAATAAATGTGCCGGCTTCAACAATTATCTCGCCTTTCTGTGCGTCTTCTCCTTTTAATGAAACATTTTCAAGTGGTTCAAAGGGCTTGCGGATCGTAAATCTATCTCCAGTTATCACTGTCTGTTCCAGCATAACAATCGCATCGGCTCCGTCCGGCAGCGGTGCGCCAGTCATAATCCGGACTGCTTCTCTTGCGCCGACTGTACACGTCGATACTGATCCGGCACCAATATGGTCAATAACGCGAAAGGAAAGACGTGAGTCTCCCGAAGCCCCTTTTGTATCAACAGAGCGTACCGCAAACCCGTCATAAGGAGAGCGATCAAACGGAGGAACATGATGACTCGCCCGAACCGGCTCCGCTAGAATTCGTCCGTATGCCTCTTCAAGCGGCACCATCTCTTTTGATAAATGTGTCACCCGTTTCATGACTCTCTCGATTGCCTCTTTTACGGGAATCGGCTGTCGTTTTTCAACCATTCTCTTTTCCTCGCTTTCTTTTTCCCATGCTATACTAAAATTATCTGTTAATCGAAAGGATGACCTGTATGTCTGAATTCACTCATTTTAATGAACAAGGCCGCGCCAAAATGGTGGACGTCTCTGAAAAAGCGGAAACGGTCCGTCTGGCTGTCGCCCATTCTTCTATTGAAGTAAACCAATCTATTTATGACCAAATTTCAAGCGGTACAAACAAAAAAGGAGACGTGTTCGCTGTCGCTCAAGTTGCCGGCATTATGGCTGCCAAACAAACGTCTGCTATTATCCCGATGTGCCATCCGATTCCTCTGACCGGGGTCAATATTTCATTTGAATGGGATCTAAACGAAAAGATAAGCCGCTACATTATTTTAATCGAAGCAGAAGCAAAAACAAAAGGCGTGACCGGCGTGGAAATGGAAGCATTAACTGCTGCTTCAGCCGCCGCATTAACAATTTATGATATGTGTAAAGCGGCGGGCAAGGAAATGGTCATCGGACCGACCTATTTACAGAAAAAATCCGGCGGTAAAAATGGAGATTACGAACGCGCTCGCGATTAAGCGGCGTGTTTTCGTTTTTCCGCATATGTGACAACATATAAAAACAATGCAGAAATGACGATGCTGATGGTCACATATATCCATGCGGTTATATCTTCCCCTTTTTCAAATGCAGTGTAAACGGCAGTCGGCATCGTCACCGTCACCCCGGGTATGTTGCCAGCAAACATAAACGTCGCGCCAAATTCACCAAGGCCGCGCGCAAAGCTAAGAGTATACCCTGCAATAAGACCGTAGCGGGCAGATGGAATGTATGTATACCGCAGCACATCAATCGGGTTGTTCGTATATTGCTTGGTCACTTCCACGTAGCTTTCCGGCACTGCCTGAAACCCGGCCTTCGCCGCCTGGTACATAAGCGGAAAAGCCACAACAGAAGCCGCCATCACTGCCGCAGTAATTGTGAACATCGGTGAAATATGAAACCATTCATATAAAAAAGTACCCACTACGCCGGTCCGTCCAAACAGCTTGACGAGCAAAAAACCGATGACCGTGGGCGACAGCACGATCGGCAGCATAAACAGCGTTTCCCATAGCCACTTGAGAGGAATCGCCTCGCGTATAAAGAAAAAAGCGAATGAGACTGCTGAAACATATACAATTACAGACGCGGCAGCCGCCACAAAAACAGATAACACGATCGGTTCCATAAACGTCATTTTTCTTCACCACCTGACTGAAACCCGTACGTTTCAAAAATGCGCATCGCTTCCGTTGATGATAAAAACGCTTCAAAGACGTCCGCCTCTGGATGAAGCGATTCTGTGACAATACCCGCATTGTAAACGATCGGATCATGAACAGCAGAAGAAAACACATGCGTGATTCGGACATCATTTGAAGACATCGCATCTGTTTTATAAACAATGCCTGCATCTGCCTCGCCGGACGATACCCACATTAACACGGACGACGCATCTTTTGCGTAAATCCTTATCCCGTCCCATTTCATGCTTTCAAGCACCTGTTCCGCATATGTTCCGACCGGCACGGCGCCCGGTGTTCCCATTACGACTTTTTGCACAGCCGGCCAATGCGCCTTAGAACGATCGGGTTCAATCACAACGAGCCGATTTGTTAAAAAACCGTCCGCCCGTTCCATTTGAATAAGCCCTTTCTCTTCAAGAGAATCGGCTTCTTTTTTGGACGCGAGCATGATAACGTCAATTGGGGCATACGCTTCTACCTGCCGGGCAATCATGCCAGACCCGCCTGTATGAAACCGGACATCTACCTGCGGATATTGCGCCTCAAAAGCCGCTTCAAGCTGATCAAGTACAGGGTTAAAGCTTGCTGCAGCCCCAACGATAAGAATCGACTCGTCTGTTTCTCCTTTGAATGCCTGGACACCCGATCCAACGGCAAGCATCATAATCAGCATACCAGCCCAGCGCTTCTTCATTTTCTTGCTTCATGAAGCAGATGCGCTGCTTCCGGTAAAATCAGTTTCCGCATGGCGAGATCGACCGCACCTCGTGAGCCGGGAAGAGCAAAAAGCAATTTTCCTTCGCCTGCTGTTCCGGCCACAGCCCTTGACAGCATGGCCCGCGTGCCAATGTCTTCTGTTAAGCTTAAGTAACGGAAAAATTCACCAAATCCAGGAATTTCTTTTTTCAAAAACGGCTTTACCGTTTCAATTGTAATATCACGCGGGGCGATCCCTGTACCGCCGGTTGCGATGACAATATCGACTTCTTCATCCGCCAGCCACTTTTGAATCACATGACCGACTGCTTCTTTTTCATCCGGTACGATTGTATATTGAACGGCGTGATGGCCATTTTCTTGAAGAAGCGCCTGAATATGTGCGCCACTTTTATCTGTGGCTGCTGTCCGTGTATCACTTACCGTCAGCACTGCGGCTGAAAATCGGATTTTACTTGAAAAATCAACTGACATCGTTTTCCTCCTGTCAGCTAAACAGCTGGTTATATAATTTCAGTGCCTGATTGACGTCCTGAATGCCATGAAAAAACAAACGGCCATTTTCAAAAAGGACAATCCGGCTTTCATCTGTCGTGATCTGCAGAAAATAAGGCGTTCGCTTTTGTTTTAATTGCAGCTTTTCAGCGATCTTTTCACCGTCTTCAAGCGTCAGCGTCCGACCGGCACCCGGCGTTAGCTGGACAGTATCACGTCCGCACAACAAAGCGGCTTTTGTTTCTTCCGACTGATTCAGCGCCGGATAAATCCGCTCCAGGCCACATGATGGACAGTCGTGCCGCTTCATTTTACGGATGCCAAACGAATGCTGCTCATTTGTCCACGAATCAATTCGGAGCATCTCTCCTCGAACCGCTTCATGATTTCCCGTCAGCCATTTCATCGCTTCCGCACATTGATAAGCGGACGTAATATAGACAGCTGGCGCTATCACACCACTTGTGTCACATGTTTCGTTTGAAGATGGAAGAACTGGAAGCAGGCAGCGAAAGCACGGACCTTCGCCCGGCACAAAAGGCATGACAACGCTTGTTGAGCCGACACAGGCCCCGTATATCCAAGGTGTGTTATGCTTCACGCTGGCATCATTCATAACAAGACGCGTTTCAAAATTATCTGTTCCGTCAATGAGAATGTCGCTTTTTTGCGCCAGCTGTTCGATCAGCGCAGCATCCGCGTGGTCCATCCACGTTTCTATCTGTACTCTGCTGTTAACAGATGACAGCCGTTTTTTCGCCGCCTCAACTTTCGGAATCATGTCACGCGCGTCCGCTTCTGTGTAGAGTGGCTGCCGGTGCAAATTGGACAATTCCACGTAATCCCGGTCAACGAGCAGCAGCCTCCCGACGCCTGCACGCGCCAGTGTATCCGCGGCTGCGGAACCGAGCGCCCCGCAGCCAATGATGGCAGCCGTCGATTGCGCCAGCTGTTCTTGGCCATCCATGCCAATCGGATAAAATTTTTGCTGTTTCGCAAACCGTTTTTCCATTTTCCCACCACTTCTTTCTCAAACCCTGCCTATACGAGCAGTTTTATTTATTTTCTTGAAAATCTGAATCCTGTTTTTTTATTTTACCATACTCTTATTTTCCTGGCGCTGTTAAGCATACAATGAAAAGGGCGCCTCATGGATTATGAGACACCCTTGTTTACCATCAAGCTTTTGACAGTGTAAATTTATCAATCGTCCGCCTCAGCGCTTCCACAACCAGGGAGCTTTGTTCTGAATCAAAGCGGACTTCTTTAATGAGTTCCACCATTTTTCCGGTTGATCCGTCCACCTGCTCGACCGTCCGGGCGTTTTGTTCATTGATCACGGCGATATTTCCGATAATGTCTTTCATTTGATCGGTGACATCGGGCTGTGAATCTGACGTTTGTGCCATCGAAACGAGTACATTTTGAACATTGTGGACGACGTCAACCCCACTTGCCACCTCTTGGCTGCTGTCCCCAATCGCTGAACGGACCCGTGCAGAGCTATGTTCAATTTGGTCAAGTGTGTCACTAATCTCTTTTGTTGCACGCGTTGTTTGATCGGCGAGCTTGCGAATTTCAAGCGCGACGACACCAAATCCTTTGCCATATTCTCCGGCACGTGCCGCTTCAATCGCCGCATTTAGCGCCAGCAGGTTTGTTTGATAGGCAATTTCATTAATCGTGCCGACAATGCTGTTAATGCTGTCGGATAATTCTTTAAACTGATCGGTCATCGTCATCGCTTCATTTACTTTGCCGACGATCACATCCATTTTGTCATTAATGCCGGCCACTTCGTTTTGCGCGTGCTCAATTTGATCTTGGGACTGCTGTTCAAGACCGGACAATGTGCTGCTCACGTGGTCAACCTGCCCCATTGCCTGCTTCACATCTTTTACTTGCTGCTGAATGGCTTCAAGCATTTCGCTCATTTGTTCAATGACGAGAATCGAATCACTTTCGGCAAAGCCTGCTTTTTCACGAAGAGACTGATTTGTTTCTTCTACGTCCAGCGCCGCAGCTTTCACTTTGCCCATCAATTCGTCCTGGCTGTCAATCAAATTGTTCACCCAGCGGCCGAGCGCACCGGTTTCATCGTGAAATAACAACTTCGAATCGAGCCGGCTCGTTAAATCGCCGCCCCCTTCCGCTATTTCCCGGGTAATATCGGTCATTTTGCGCAGCCTTTCAATGATGGGCTGCAAGCTTTTTTTATAAAAAATCGTTGATGCGCCTGCGCCATAGGCAAGCCCAATGATGACATCCGTCCAGACCGGCATAAATGGAAGCATCGTGAAAGATTGCTGAAGAAGAATGCCAATGAATAAAAAAAACATAAATTGCTTAATGAGCCGCCAGCCAATCGACCGCGTACGATACACTTCCTCTAAATCCCCTTCGCACATCATTCCCCATGTGTCAGAAGACCCCGGCATCTGAAACGTCACGCCTTTTCCGATAACCGGAATGTGACGGTAATCGGAGTAGCCCGGAAACTCAACAAACAAATTGCTTCCGTTCCGTATTGTATTGGCCACGCCCGGATGAAGTTCATTTGTTGCAGGATCCGTAAACCGGATTTCGAATTCAGTATGGTTCTGAATACGAACTGATCCCCCATTCTTCGTGTGAATCCCGTCTTTTAAATTCTCACCGTGCGTGAATGTCCGATCTTCAAAACGACTGCGTGATAACGCCGTACCAGGCGCAATTGACGGGTTAAAATTGGATTTTGCCATAAACAAATAATTATCGCCGGAATCCGGATAAATATGGCCCGCTTCACGCTGAATCAAATCACCGAGCACATCATTCGGAATGCGCGCGGCAATCAATCGCTTTACACGTCCGCCCTCCATTACCGGCTGTAAAAATAGAAGTGTGACATCGTCGTGAAAATGTGAAGACCCTGGACCGATTTTCCCTGTATCCGGATCTGTATAAGGACCAAATAAAAAAGGCTTCTGCTGGCGAAATGCCTCAACTGCCGCTTTATAGATTTCCGTACCCGACTGTTTTCCAGCACGTCCAGAAAACGTTGAATAATCAATTGAACATGTGTCGTCTAAGATAAACAGTTCTGTTATATACCGGTTTTTTTTCAGTTTTTTCATTAAATAGGTATTCTTTTCGTTTGGCAAAATATGCAGCCATTCCTGAGACATCTGCTGAAGGAAATACCATTGTTCTTCTGCCCATTCCGTTAAAAGTGTCATCCGGGTACGAGCGATACCTTCAAACACTTCTTCTACGGATTCTTTTGTGCCCCGATTTAAACGATAGGACCACCAGAGAGGAATTCCTTCTTTTACATCTAACCAGCCAAACATCCCCATTTCTCTCACCGCTTTCAATTATGTCACAAAATATTACACTGTTTTGTTATAAAAGTTATTATATTCTGGAATTTTATCAAATTCAAGACTTTATTCCTAAAAAAACGGATATTTTAGCAAAAATTCACTAAATTAAGTATTTTTATTTTTCAAAAGCCAAATTAACCCGTTCTTCCGGAAGAGAAGCTTGACTGCTCATTGCCGTTAATTCCATTTCCCATCTACTATATGGCGATATTTTACTTTTTTTGCGTTTTTTCACAAAAAATAGTTCAGGAATCGGTGCAGATTCGCAACGCTTCCTGAACGATCATTTTGGTGACTATTCATACTCTCCAATAATCTTGACGGCTTTTTCAGTTATGGCAGTATCAATTGCTTCGTCAAAATTGAATTCCCCGCGAATCGCTCCATTTTCTTTATACATTTCGTACTGATCGCGAATGTCGTCAACGAACATTTCGCCGTTCGGATCAAGCCCTGTCACAAAAACATCTTCCCATACGGCCGCTTCTTTTAAAGCCGTATATTGCGTCATAATATCAATGATTTTATCTTTGCCTTCGTCTTTTTTGAAGGCATCATTATAATCACGAACTCCTTTTAAATACGCGGCCATGAAGCGTAATGACACATCTTGTTCTTCTTTTATAAATTGCGGCGATCCAAGCACCATGGCAATTTGTGCTTCCGGGGCGAAATCGGTTGCGTCACCGAAACGAACGTGAATGCCTTCTGCTACACCTTGTGTAATGAGCGGCTCAATTTGCAGCGCCGCGTCAATCGAGCCATTTTCGATCGATGCCAGCATGTTGCCGAAGTCCGGCATAAGGACAAATTCCACATCTGTTTTCTTTAAGCCTGCTTCTTTAAGCATTAGCTGAAAAATGTAATCATCTACTGCATGTTCCGTGGAAACGGCGACTTTTTTCCCTTTTAAATCACTGTACTCTTTTAATTCATCTTGTTTATCAGCGTCAATTACAAACGTGAAATATGATTTTCCTTTTTCGTTATGGCCTTTATCGGCAATGATTTTCACGTCAATGCCCTGGGCAATCGCGTTGAAAAAGGACGCTGAAGAGATCCCTCCCGCAATATCCACTTCACCGGATGCAAGGGCTGGCAGCATATCGTCGCTATTCGCAAATGTCGCGAACTCTACTTTAATATTGTAGTCATCAAAATAGCCTTTTTCATTCGCAATATAAAACCCCGCGCCCGACGCTGAACCATCTTCTGCAATAACCACTTTTGTTTCTTTGCTTAAAGGAGCCAAATCACCGGACGGATTGTCTTTGCTTACGTCGTCATTGACCTTCACCGCTTCTTCTTCCGCACACCCTGCCAACAAGAACAGCATCCCTAACATTCCAATCCACTTTTTCATCGATTCTCCTCCTTTACAATCTTGATCCTTGAACTTCTGTTTGCAAGTGCTGCCAAATATATAAAAAGACATCTGCCATTTCCGGATTCGACCGAATGTCTTCCAGTTTTCTTGGCCGCGGGAGATCGATTTTGATCTCCGCCGTTATCTTCCCGGGCTGTGCACTCATCAGCAGCACCCGGTCGCTTAAGTACAATGCTTCATCTATGCTATGTGTAATAAACAAAACGGTTTTTTTCGTTTCTGCCCAAATGGATAACAGTTCTTCCTGCAAAATATGCCGATTTTGTTCATCCAGCGCTCCAAATGGCTCATCCATTAATAAAATCTCGGGATCGTTCGCAAATGCCCTTGCAATGCTGACCCGCTGCTTCATCCCGCCGGACAGTTCTTTCGGATACATGTGAGCAAATTTAGTAAGTCCTACTTTATTCAAAAAATAGTCCGTTCGTTCTTTCACTTGCGCTTTAGGCAAATGGCGCATATTAAGGCCGAATGCTGCGTTTTCTGCGACTGTCAGCCACGGCAGAATGCCACGCTCTTGAAACACCATCGACTGGTTCGGACGATCCATGTTGCTTTTTTGGATTCGGAAACCGCCTGAACTTTGATTTTCAAGTCCTGCTACTATACGAAGCAGTGTTGTTTTTCCGCAGCCGCTTGGTCCAACGAGGCAAACAAATTCTCCTTCTTCGATATCGATTGAAATGTTTTCAAGCGCAGTGACGCTATTATGTTTTTTATAAAATACTTTCGTCAATTCATGAATCGATATTTTGGGTTTTGGGTTCACGTCGTCACCTCCACGGTATTAGTTTTCGTTGCAGCCACCGTAATAACAGGGAAAAGATATAACCAAAAAACGAAATAAGAATCAGTCCAACAAACATTTCTTTTAATAAAAATGCACTGTAGGACGTCCAAATCAAATAACCGATTCCTGACCGTGCCCCCATCATTTCAGCTGCGACAATCGTAAGCAAAGCAATAGCCTGCCCCATTTGAATTCCTTCGAGCATAACTGGAAGTGAGCCGGGCAAAGCGATTTTTAAGAAGAAATCTCTTCTGCTTGCTCCATAATTTTTTGCTACATCCAAGTAAATGGAGTCGATGGAGATGACACCAGCAACTGTATTGATCACAACGGGGAAAAACACACTTCCCGCAATGGTGACGACTTTTGATACTTCGCCAATTCCAAAAATGATTAAAATAATCGGTAATAAAGCAAGTGTGGGAATGGGCATTAACGCCATAATAAGAGGAGAAAGAAAGTGCCTGATTGGTGCATACAAGCCCATACACAAACCAAGGATGATCCCAGGGATGACACCAAGTAAGAAGCCCGCAAAGATTCGAAACAAGGAAATGTTTATGTGATGAAACAATTGACCACTTGTGAGCAATTCAATAAATGTGGAAATAATAGCGGTGGGCGGTGGGAAAAATCGTGCATCAATCAGCCCGCTTCGTGATAAAACTTCCCAGATGAGCAAGAGAAAAACAGGGGAAAATATGGTGAGCCCCGTCTTTAACCTTTGCTGGTTCTGCCGCTTTCGCCATTCTTGTTTTTCCGTTTCAACTGGATTTTTCAGATCCTTCATGTTCACCACCTCTTATTCAAAATAATATGCGGGCTGCCGAAAATGTGTGTCCAAAACAGACAGCAGCCTTTTGGCAAATCGAGATAAAAAAACAGCCGGCTCGTATAAGAAGCTGGCTGCGTTTTATTTTCACTTTATACGGTTATTAGCCTTGGTCCCCAAATAGTTTTATTATGTCTATCCATTTTTGTTCCAGCTTTTCAAGAGTCCGTTTATTATCAAAAAATCCTGTCTCTGTTTTTTTATTTTTTAAAGAATGTCAAATAGAAACTTTTCAACACTGTTCTGATATATCCATCTCCCTAAACATACTCTTTAAATGTTTATTTACAGATTTATTTTTTTCAATAAAAAAGCCCCCTGATTAATTAAGGGCTGATTCTGCAAGTTGGAATGGCGGCAGCGGGTCTTTAAATCCCGTCCAATCCATTTTCATTTCTTTATCCGTCAGCAAACAACGGTCTAATTCGTTTTCTATTGTTTCACGATGCATCTCCAGGCCGATCATAACGATTTCTGTGACCCGGTCACCGTATGTGTCATCCCATCCGACCAAGAGTTCCGGCTCTTCTTTCAGCGTCTGCTCACGCTCCTGCTCCGGGTAAGAAGCGACCCATTCACCGGCACCCTGGATTATAATGGACGGTCCCGCCTGCGAGATCATCCCCGTTATATTGTTCCGTGTTGCCAGCCAGAAAAAGCCTTTCGCCCGAACCACTTCCACCGGCCAGTTTTCGAGCCAGTTCATCCAGCGCTCCGCATGAAATGGACGACGGCGCCGGTAAACAAACGATGCAATGCCATATTCATCTGTTTCCGGCACATGCTCTTCATTTAATTCTTTGATCCAGCCGGCTCCTTCACTTGCTTTCTCAAAGTCAAATAAGTGCGTGTCCAATACTTGTTCAATTTGCACTTGTCCGAAAGATGTTCGGATAATGCGCGCATCCGGATTCAATTTTCGAAGCACGGCATGAAGTTCCTCAATATCAGCTTCTTGGAGCAAATCTGTTTTATTCAAAAGCAATACATTTGCAAATTCAATTTGGTCAATAAGCAGATCGACCACTTCTCGTGTATCCGCTTCATCTGTTGCTTCTTTCCGGTCAAGCAATGTTTCACCTGAAGCAAAATCATGCCAAAAGCGATTGCCATCCACAACAGTGATCATTGTATCCAAGCGGCAATATTCGGATAAATTAATTCCTATTTTTTCATCAATGTATGTGAATGTCTGAGCCACCGGAATCGGTTCGGCGATGCCTGTTGATTCAATGACGATATAATCGATATCCCCCTTCTTCGCCAGCCGTTCCACTTCAATCATCAAGTCTTCACGAAGTGTGCAGCAAATGCAGCCGTTTTGCAGCTCAACGAGTTTTTCTTCTGTTTTAGAAAATCCGCCCTTTTTCACAAGCGCTGCATCAATGTTGAGCTCACTCATATCATTTACGATGACTGCAATCCGTTTGTTTTGTTCATTCTTTAAAATATGATTCAGCAGCGTTGTTTTTCCCGCACCTAAATAGCCGCTGAGTACTGTAACTGGAATTTGATTCATTTTTCACTTTCCCCCGATTTACTCTTTCTGTTTTTATAAATTTGCCACAATTCGTTCTGCCGCCTGTCTGGCACCTGATATATTTCGCGCGATTGGACCGATTTCAAGCTCAGCTAACGGACCCATAACGAATAAATGCGGGCACCACTCCAATGATTCGTTTACAATCGGATAGCCGCAATGAGCACATTGCAGGTTTTCATTTAAGATCAGTTTTTGCAGCCACGGCTGTGAAGGCAATGAAGACTTGAACCCCGTCGCTAAAATAACAGTTTTCGCCTGAATGTTAGAATGATCCTTCATTGTGATCGTTGTTTCATTCATTTTAACGGGTTCTCCATTTATAATTTGAAGTTCATTTCTTTTTTGAAAACGTGCAAGTTTATAAAACAACTCCTGCGTAATAGATCCTTTATGACGCGCTGCTTTGATCACTTCTCTGCGCTGCTGGTAGTCTTCTATTTTTCGGAATCCGGTTTGATTTTTCGGTCCCAGCCACCCCGGGTCACTATCAAAAAAATGTACACGGAAAGGATGCCGCTTTAAAAGTGTCGTTTTTCCAGGAAATAACTGGCTGACTGCCACAGCTGTATGGGCTGCCGTGATGCCCCCACCTACAATGACAACAGGAGGTTTTAGTTTTTTGAAGTCTGGTATTTGTTCATCAAAAATATGAAAAGCCCGTTTATGTGCCCATTCAGGAATAATAGGTTGTTCATTAACACTGATTGCAACTATAATATTTTCCGCCATTATTTGTTCGCCTGATTCGAGCGTAAGAATCCAGCGTTCATTTCGTTTAACTGAAACGACTTTCCCTTGCTTCCACGCTTTTTGTACGTTTACCTCATACAAAACGTTTTCCGAGTGATCATTGAAAAAATCGAGCTGCGGCCGCTTATAATAACCGTAAAGATTTCTACTCTTTGCCGAGTCACTGTATTTTTGCAAGCTTAATGGATGAACATCGATGTGATGAACAACTGGCGAGCGTAAATATTCCATGCCAATCCGTTTCGTATTTCGCCTCCACCTAGCCATTGGTTTGTCATAAAGATCAATGATTCGAAGACGATCAATTGAAGTCTTTCCACTTTTTATTAAAAAAGTTGCTGCTGTACAGCCATGGATGCCACCGCCGATAATCGCCCACTCAATCAATTCCTTCCCCTCCTTCACAAAACGTAATTGTTACGATTTAAATAGTAAAACGAAATAATTACGATTTAAATCATAATACATCTTACAGTTCAAGTCAACTCAAGAAAAATCTTTAACCGGCTGAATAATTGTATTCAACTTACAAACATTCAGGCGTCTTGTTTCCATCAAACGGGCTGAGTAGCCGGTAAAAATCACCAAACTGAATGAGTGGCCGTATTTTTTTATACTGCGCAACCTGCCGCTTAACTTCTTCTTTTTCATCCTCTGTTAATTTCGTCAAATTCAGCTCGTAGCCAAGGTTCCCTGATGCCGCTATATCCCCACGCATTTTTAGTGATGTGGTTCGGGTTCACCTGGTGATTTGGCACATCTGATACGCGCGCCTATTGAGCTGATGGGATACACAAGACTTAGTTTTCAAGCTGCACCTGTACGATCGGCGCCCGGTAGTCTGTTGTACCATAGACCGGGAACTCCTGAGGCAGCGTATCCAGTGAAAAGGTCCGGTTTTCAGGTGGATGCGGATTGCCAGAGAACGCCCGGTCAGTAAACTGCAGCCGATTTGCAAACCGGTATTCTTTTATCTTTTTCCTCCAATATAAGTGCGTTAAAAAACCCTTATTGACCACTTGCATCACGTAGCTTGAATCGCCCGCCTGCAAATGAAAAGTTTTCTGCGAATCATGATAGTAAATAGTCAATTGTTTTCCTCCCTATTTTAGTATCTTTAATAGATAACGCTTTCAAATATCATAATAGACTATTACCTAAAAAAACAGGTGTTTTATTGGTTACTTTTAGTAAAACATTTTTCTTTTTTGCAAATTGTACGGGTTTTCTATCATATTGTATAGTAGATACAGAGAAGAAATGGAGTGAATAACCATGAAAACGATTGCAGATATTGCCAAGATCGCCGGCGTGGCAAAAAGCACGGTATCACGCTATTTAAACGGCGGTTCGGTAAGTGAAGAAACAAAAAAGAAAATTGAACTGGTTATCGAAGAAACTGGCTACGCGCCAAATGCGTTTGCACAAAGCTTAAAAGCAAAAAAGACAAATATTATTGGCACGATTATTCCTCGCCTCGATTCATATGCCACCTCACGTACACTGATGGGCATCGATGAACGGCTGCGCGAATTGAATTACCACATGCTCGTTTTAAATACCGGCCAGAATTTAAAACGCGAAATTGAAAATATTTATACGCTGGCCAAGCAAAAAGTCGCCGGTATTATTTTGCTGGCAACGGAAGTAACGGACGCCCATTTAAAAGCGTTTCAAGAAATTGATATTCCGGTCCTGCTTGTCGGGCAGCAGCATGATGACGTCTACAGCCTCGTCCATGATGACGAAACAGCTGGTTACGCGATCGGCAAGTATATCGCGCAGCGCGGACATAAAAAAATTGCGTTTCTAGGTGTCGGTGAATACGATGTCGCAGTTGGCTTGAAACGAAAAAAAGGGTTTGCTCAAGCGGTCAGCGAACACACAGCAGATGTGGAAGCACGCTTTTTCGAAACAACCTTCAGCATGAGCGATGCGGCAGAGCAGGCCCGGCAGCTTTTCGACGAATTTTCCCCTTCAGCGGTCGTCTGTGCAACGGACAATATTGCCATTGGTGCTGTAAAAGCGGCGTATCAAAAAAAACTCCGTGTACCAGAAGATGTCTCGATCACTGGATTCGGCGGCTACGAAGTAACAGCGATGATGAACCCCTCTTTAACGACTGTTCATATTTATTTTACAGAAGCAGGGCATACGGCTGCCAATCATATCGTCAAGCTTGTCAAAGGTGAAGAAGTGCCAAGGCTTGCCTATTCCCGCTTTGAAATTATTTTACGGGAAAGTGTTGACATTCGGACAAACCATCTTTTATAATCTAATTGAAACCGGTTTCTATAACCGTTTTCAATTTTTAAATTTTATTTGGAACCGGTTCCTAAAATCCGTTTTTTATTTACTTGTTTGCGGAACCGGTTCCGTTTATTTTATGCATCTATAAAGGAGGAAGTAGTATGAACTACAATGATATTGCCCGTGAAACGCTCCAAGCCATTGGCGGCAAAGAAAATGTCGCTGCTGCTGCACATTGTGCGACTCGGCTTCGTCTCGCTTTGCATGACGAATCACTTGTTGATCAGGAAAAACTAGAGGCGATGGACAGTGTGAAAGGTACGTTCTCTACCGGGGGACAGTATCAAATCATTTTTGGCTCCGGTACAGTGAATAAAGTCTTTGCGGAATTTTCTAAAATGACCGGTACGGACGGCATGTCGACAACGGACGTAAAAAGCGCCGGCGCGAAGAACATGAACCCGCTTCAACGTTTTGTGAAAATGCTGTCAGACATTTTCGTTCCAATTATTCCGGCAATCGTCGCCGGCGGTTTGTTAATGGGAATTAACAACCTGCTTACTGCTCAAGGATTGTTTATCGACGGCCAGTCACTCGTCGAAGCGTATCCGAACATGGCCGATCTCGCGGCGCTTATTAATACATTCGCGAACGCTGCCTTTGTCTTTCTGCCTATTTTAATCGGCTTCTCAGCGACGCAGCGGTTTGGCGGAAATGCGTATCTCGGGGCTGCTCTCGGAATGATTATGGTTCATCCGGATTTACTAAACGGCTGGGGATACGGGGGCGCGCTTGTAAGCGGCGAAATTCCGGTTTGGTCTATTTTCGGATTTGAAATTGAAAAAATCGGCTACCAAGGCACAGTGCTTCCAGTTTTAGCCGCTTCGTTTATATTGGCAAAAGTGGAATTATCATTGCGCAAAGTAGTTCCTTCCGCACTCGATAACTTGCTGACACCTCTTTTGACGATTTTTATTACCGGGATTTTAACATTTACACTTGTTGGACCCCTTACTCGTTCAGCCGGCAATCTGCTTTCTGACGGCATGATTTGGCTGTATGACACAACCGGATTCGTAGGCGGAGCACTTTTTGGTCTTCTTTACGCACCCATCGTTATTACCGGCATGCATCACAGCTTTATTGCAGTTGAAACCCAATTACTTGCCGATATTGCCAAAACAGGCGGTTCGTTTATCTTTGCGGTTGCGACAATGTCGAATGTCGCACAAGGCGGGGCAACACTGGCTGTTTTTACAATGACGAAAAACAAAAAGCTAAAAGGCACCGCATCAGCAGCCGGCATCTCTGCCCTGCTCGGTATTACCGAGCCTGCAATGTTCGGCGTTAACTTGAAGCTTCGTTATCCATTTATTGGCGCCATTATCGGCTCTTCTGTTGCCACAGCTTATGTGACGTTCTTTAAAGTAAAAGCCATCGCGCTTGGAGCGGCCGGTCTTCCCGGCGTTATTTCCATTCAGCATGAAGGACTTGTTCAATACGTGATTGGCATGATCATTGCCATTGCGGTCGCGTTTGTGGTCACCATCGTGCTTGGAAAGCGTGACGAGAAAAAACAAGCGATACAAAATGCTGCATAACAAACTCATGATGGAGGAGCAATCCTCCATCTTATTTTTATATTAACGAGGTGATCGAATTGCAATGGACAACAGAACAGCGTTACACACGCATTGAAGATATAGCTGAAAAAGACTTAACCGCTTTAAAAGAAAAGGTCGATCGTTCTCCCTGGCGCCAAACGTATCATATTCAGCCTGAAACGGGATTGTTAAACGATCCGAACGGCTTTTCTTTTTACAACGGCGAATATCATTTATTTTATCAATGGTTCCCGCTTGGCCCTGTCCACGGAATTAAATATTGGTATCATACAAAGTCAAAAGATCTCGTCCACTGGGAAAATGCCGGCATCGCCATTCGGCCAAACGATGACATTGACAGCCACGGGGCATACTCCGGCAGCGGCATTGAGCATAACGGCCAGCTTTATTTAATGTATACCGGCAATACGCGCGATGATCAATGGGTTCGCCATCCAAAGCAGAATATTGCGGTAATGGATGAAAAGGGCGTCATTGAAAAATGGAAAACACCCGTTATTGATCATGTGCCAGATGATTACACCGATCATTTCCGCGACCCGAAAGTATGGAAAGAAAACGGCACATTTTATGCTATTATCGGGGCTCAGCGGACCGACAAAACCGGCTGTGTCGTGCTATACAGTTCTCCTGATATGGAAAAATGGACATTTGAAGGTGAAATAAAAACCGGTCTCCCCCGCTTCGGCTATATGTGGGAATGCCCGGATTATTTTACCGTGGATGATCAGGGTGTTTTCATTTTTTCACCTCAGGGCATTGCGCCGGACGGCGATCACTATCATAATATTTATCAATCGGGTTATGTACTCGGGAACCTGGATGTTCATACACAAACGATACAGCACAGTGACTTTCATGAACTGGACCGCGGCTTTGACTTCTATGCGCCGCAAACGATGGAAACGCCGGACGGCCGCCGGATTATGGTCGGCTGGATGGGGCTTCCGGAAATAGCTTATCCGACAGATGCACATGGCTGGGCCCACTGCCTGACACTGCCACGCGAGATCACGATCGAAAATGGCCGGCTCATACAGCGGCCGGTGCGGGAGCTGCAAAGCTTGCGCGGCATTCAAATGGAAGCAGCAGCTGAACTGTCAAATGAAACAAAGACGTTTGACAGCTTTAGCGGCACATCGTTTGAACTGATTTGTTCGTTTACTATTCACGACGCCGCATCATGCGGCATTGAAATCCGTGTCAATGAAAACGAAAAAACGGTGATCACTTATGATGCGGTCCAAAAGAAGGTCATTTTGGACCGGACATTTTCTGGCTCTCCCTTCAGTACCGACTATGGAACTGTACGCAGCTGTCATTTAGATGCAGAGTGCGTGACCTTTCAGTTGTTTGTGGACTCCTCTTCATTGGAATTGTTTGTGAACGATGGATTAGACGTATTTACGAGCCGTATTTTTCCGAGCGACGACTGTACTGGAATCCGCTTTTTTGCGAGTGGCGGCCGTGCATCTTGCCGGGCGGTTAAATGGACGATTGGGGGATAAAAATGGGAACGTTATATTCAATTGGAGAAGTGTTAATTGATTTTATTCCGATGCAAAAAGGACAGGCACTCAAGGATGTAGTTTCATTTGAGCGCGCGCCGGGCGGGGCTCCAGCCAACGTAGCGGCTGCTGTGTCAAAGCTCGGTGGAAAATCGGCGATGATAACTAAACTCGGAGCCGACGCGTTTGGCGACTTTTTACTGGAAAAACTGGATGAAGCCGGCGTAGAAACAAAACATGTCATCCGTACAAACGAGGCAAACACTGCTCTCGCTTTCGTTTCGCTTCGTGAGGACGGGGAGCGTGATTTTTCTTTTTACCGAAAGCCTTGTGCTGATTTGCTGATGACGGCAAATGAAGTAGATGAATCATTGTTTACTTCCGGCGATATTTTGCATTTTTGTTCCGTTGATTTAGTCGAAAGCCCGATGAAGCACGCGCACGTCAAAGCCATCGATTCAGCTAAACAGCGCGGTGCTTTAGTGAGCTTCGACCCAAACGTCCGACTGCCGCTTTGGGACAGTCCTGACGCGTGCCGTGAAACGATTTTAGCTTTTATTCCGAAAGCGCACCTTGTGAAGATTTCGGATGAAGAGCTTGGATTTATCACCGGCATTTCAGAAGAAAAAGCTGCGATCGAATCGCTGTTTACCGGCGATGTGCAAGCGGTCGTGTATACGCGTGGTGCGGAAGGAGCAACGCTTTATGTAAATGATACCAAGATCCAGGCTGATGGTTTTTCCGTACAAGTTCAGGATACAACCGGTGCCGGCGACGCGTTTATCGGTGCTCTTCTTTACAGGCTTCTTGATGCGGCCGCCGATCAAGAAAATGTACAAGCCGTTCTCGAACAAAATGGCGAAAACATGCTGAAATTCGCCAACGCTGCCGGCGCCATCACGACGACCGGCAAAGGAGCCATTTCCTCCCTGCCCTCGAAACAACAAATGGATGACATGCTAAAGCCCCGCTAAACACGGGGTTTTTTTATGGTAAAAAACTAGATCTAAAGATAAATACCCCGTATACCAAAGCTTTTTCAAATCGCGAAAATGAATCGCCCCTCTTATCCATTAACCTTCTGGTTATAAAACGACGCCTGGTTTTCCCCATTCTTTTTAGATACATACAGTGCCTGATCTGCCAGCCGAATAACATTAAAAATGTCTTTATCATCTTGCGGCCAAACAGCGCCGCGGACACTCGAGCTAATTAACAGCGTTTCAGTATACAGGGAAAAAGCCCATCTTTTTCACCATAAACAGAACAAAAAAGCAGCGCATCGTTTGCGCTGCTTTTGGACTATTTAGTTTGCATTCATTGCGTTATAAATTGCAACTGTGAATGCTTCACGTGTAGTATTATGTGTTCCATAAAACTTATCGCCTTTGAAAAAGCCTGTTTTATCAATCGATGCCATTGTCACAATGCCTTCATATGCCCAGTGGTCTGCGCTAATGTCCGTATAGCCTACACTTGCGGCTGCCGTCTGTGAAACATTCAAATGAAATGCACGTTGAATAATTGAAGCCATTTCATTTCTAGTCATTTCTGCATCCGGACGGAATGTTTTATCTTCAAATCCATTAATGATGCCAGCTTCGCGAATTGCTGCAATGTCCGCCGCAAAGCGGTTCGTTTTCGGTACATCAGTAAAGTGGCTCATCACTTCCGGTTTTAAGCCAAGCACACGGTTTAAAATCGCCGCTGCCTGTCCGCGTGTTACTTTTTCTTCTGGACGGAATGTGTAATCTTCAAATCCGTTAATAATCTCTTTATCTGTTAATGTTTTAATTGCATTATATGTTGCGGCCACTTCAGTTACATCTACGAACCATTCCGGCGCTTTTTCCGTTTGTACGGTTTGATCAGCTAATACACGTTTTGATCCTGCATATTTCGGACCCCAGTATGAATCATCCATTGAAACAAGCGCAATGCCTTTGCTTGATGTTGCATTTAATACTTGGTTATTGCCTGCGTATACCCCAACGTGAGAAATGCCTTTTTTATATGTATTCGCATAAAACACAAGGTCGCCGACTTGCAAATCACTTTTTGCCACAGCTGTACCAACATTGTATTGCTCGCCTGTTGTACGCGGCAAAGAAATATCAGCAGCGTTTCTGTAAATGTATTGAATGAATCCGGAGCAGTCGAACCCATTTGGTGTCGTTCCGCCAAATACGTACGGTATACCCATGAACTTTTTCCCGTAAGCGACAATCGACTCACCAACAGATGCGGCTTCTGTTTTGACAGATGTCAGCGGGGACATGCTTAAAAACAATATTACAGCTAAAAATGAAAGAACTGCTTTCTTGCAACTGTTCACCCTGTACCTCCCAGATTCTCATTCTTTTTTCTCTCTATATTCCTCATAAATCTTATTTTAGCAAAAATAAACATTACATTGTTTTACGTTAAAGTTACAAATTCGATTATTTTCGTAACAATTGAAACTTAAATTTCCAGAAAAACAAAAAAAGGAGTTCTTTTCAGCTCCTTTTCCGTCTAATTCTTACCTTTTTGACGTAAATTGTATTTCAATCGGTCCGTGCCAGTCACTTATATCCGGTACGGCACGGATGATATTTTTATGCCCTTTTATCAACATCGCGGCACATGCCACTTACTGCGTATGCCTGATTCACTGTATACCATATTAATATTTTTTGTGAAAAAGAGCTGATCGGAATCAGCCCCACTTTATTATGAGTAAATAATTTCACTTTCGTTTTCACGGCTCCATGCACTGAATCCGCCTTTTAAATGTGTAACATCTTCAAATCCTAGATGCTTCATGACACTCGCCGCAATGGCCGAACGGACGCCGGATTGGCAATGAATAAGCACTGGTTTTGTTTTATCAAGCTCTTCACCTGTTTTACGAAGGAGTCCGAGCATTTTGTGCTCTGCGCCTTTCATATGACTTTGCTTCCATTCACTGTCGTTCCTTACGTCAATCACTTGAGTGCTTTCTTTCAGCTGTTCAAATTGAGCCACTTTTACCGTTTCATATGTTTCAGTTGCGGCACTTGCCATTGTATGAGGTGCGGCTAATTTGACGACATCATCGAGGTGAATCGACCGAAGCGCAATCAACGCTTCTTCCGCATCTGCTTTCTCGACAATAATAACTATTTTTTCATCGTAACCAATCAGCCAGCCCGCCCAGTTTGCGAGCATCTTGCCGAACGGAATATTGATGGCGCCTTTTACAAAACCTTTTTCAAATTCTTCAGCCGGACGCGTGTCCAAGAGGACATGTTTGTTTTCTTTTGCCCATTCAATCACTTCATCGGCGCTGCCTGCCCATGCGGGTTCGCCTGCTTCCACAATCGCCGGGCCTGCTTTGTTCACGCGCTTCATTTCTTCGAAGTACACAGGGGCTTCCGGCTGATCTTTCAACAGTTCTGTGACAAACTCTTCTTCATTGTTTATCTCCATCGCCCAGTTAAATTGTTTTTCATATCCAACCGTTGAAGTTGGAACCGCGCCGAGTGATTTTCCGCATGCGCTGCCCGCTCCATGCGCCGGCCATACCATCATGTAATCTGGCAGCTGTTTAAAGCGCTGCACGGATTGAAACATTTGCTTTGCTCCTCCGTCGGCCGTCCCTTGAATCCCTGCTGCTTTTTCCAGCAAATCCGGACGGCCAATGTCTCCGACAAAGACGAAGTCACCGGTAAAAATGCCCATTGGTTTTGACGCACCGCCGCCGATATCGGTTAAGACAAATGAGACGCTCTCCGGGGTATGTCCCGGCGTATGCATGACTTTAAATTCGATGTTTCCGATTTTAAATTTCATTCCGTCTTTCACCAATTCGGCATTAATACCGTCTATATATTGATATTTCCAGTTTTCATCGCCTTCATCTGACAAGTACAGTTTCGCGCCGTGCTTAACCGCTAATTGGCGTGCACCGGAAACGAAGTCTGCATGGATATGTGTCTCAGCAGCTGCTGTGATCGTCATCCCTTCTTTTTTTGCTTCTTTAATAATGTGGTCAACGTGACGTGGTGGGTCGATGATGATTGCTTCTCCTGTGCGCTGACATCCTATCAGGTATGTGTATTGAGCTAACTTTTCATCAAAAATCGAACGAAATAACATGTATATGGTTCTCCTTTCATTTTTGGAGGTTAATATACCCTAAGAGGTATATTTATGCTAACACGGGTATATTCCGTTTGCAACTCTTTTATTTTTAAATTTTTTCAAGAAAAAATAAACGTGACATATAATCCAAACATGAGCATCGTTGCAACTATAATTCCGGTCAGTGCCAGCACACTGTTCCTTTCCGGCTTGAACACTTCATCATCAATCGTTTTAATTTTTGCAAAATAACTATACGTCGAGAACCCAATCACAAAAAGGCCTGATACGACCGCAATAATACCGATCATATTCGCCATTACATCTGCACGTGCAGAATGCTGCGGCAAAAAATTAAAATGAAGGTTAATGACAAGAAACCCGATGCCGATAATCGCAATCGCTGTTCTCACCCAAGCAAGATATGTTCGTTCATTAGCCAAATGCTGTTGAATAAATTTAGAACTTTTTGTTTTTTCCATTTCTTCACCTCTTTTTTTATATACCAAAAAGGGTATATATCGTAAAATGATTTGTTTAGACTATATACAATACCCTTAAAAATGGGGAACATTTCTTAAATAGAGAAAGATGATTAACGAATCCTGTCATATCCTTTATAATAGAAGTGACAATGAGAAAAGGAAGGTGAGCAGCTATCGATGCGCTGCAAATTGCAAACGACTTAAAGAAGAAGATGGATGAACGATTAGTGTATTCACTGTTTCCATTGCGTAAGCATACGTATACGAAAACTGGCGGAACGGCAGATGTTTTCGTTAAGCCTAAACATATAGACGACCTGCAAACTGTTATCCATTATGCGAAAGAAAACAAGATCCCGCTGACGATTCTCGGCAACGGCTCAAACGTGCTCGTGCGCGACAAAGGATTGCGCGGCATCGTGATTGCTCTTGAATATTTTGACCAGATTCATGTTGACGGGCCTTCGATCACAGCCGGAAGTGGAGCGAAAATTATTGATGTTTCCCGCACAGCGCTTGACCATCGTTTAACGGGTCTTGAATTTGCATGCGGCATCCCTGGCTCAGTCGGCGGCGCACTCGTCATGAATGCCGGTGCATACGGTGGTGAAACATCCACTGTGCTTACAAAAGCGATCGTTCTTTCTCATGACGGTGACCTGATTACATTAGGTGAGAATGATTTCCATTTCGGCTACCGAAAAAGTGTGTTTACAGAAAAAGACTATATTATTTTAGAAGCCGTTTTCGAACTGAAGCCAGGCAGCTATGAGGAAATTAAAGAAGCAATGGATACATTCACTGCGCTTCGTGAATCCAAGCAGCCGCTTGAATATCCTTCATGCGGCAGCGTATTTAAACGCCCGACCGGCTACTTTGCCGGGAAATTAATTCAAGACAGCGGCCTTCAGGGAACGCGGATTGGCGGAGCAGAAATTTCCACGAAACATGCCGGCTTTATCGTCAACGTAGATGGCGCTTCCTCAACTGACTATTTAAACCTGATTCGGTATGCGCAGGACTGCGTCCGTGAAAAGTTCGGTGTCGAATTAGAAACAGAAGTAAAAATTATTGGAGAAGAGTAATCGAAAAAGCCGCTTCGTCAAAGGAAGCGGCTTTTTTGTGTGAGGGGATAGTGGATTGTTTACAAGCAAAATGATTGCTTCTTTTAATGAACTTGAAACAGCCATTTACCAATACGTATCGAAAAACGAAAACAACGTTATTTACATGCGCATCCGTGAGCTGGCCGCTGAAACACACGTCCCAACTGCTGCCATTGTTTGAAGAATCAAATATTACAGCACAAGTGTCTGTTATGTATATTCTTCAATCACTCGCCTGGGAGCTGCACGGCTGTCCCAGCAGAAAAAATAAACATACCAGATTGCTTCTAAGGCAATCCGGTATGTTTTTAAAGTTCTTCGCCATTTGTCGTAATAACGTTCTGGTACCAGGCAAAGCTGTCTTTTTTACTTCTTTTTAATGTCCCATTACCGTCATCGTCAAGGTCTACGTAAATGAATCCGTACCGCTTCGACATTTCGGACGTTGAGAAGCTATAGAAGGTTAGTACCATCTATAAATTTATTCAGAAGTGATGTTCATATTTAAATCATTTATTTTATAGAACAAAAAAAGAACTCTCCTTGAGAGTTCGCAGACTGTAGACAAATAAAATTTTTGACGGAATCTCCTTTTGTTTCTTCACATGAGGGCTGTTTTGACGGGAGGCGACGGGCGTGCGGCTTCGCTTTCTTTGGGGCAGGCGCTGAGCTCGTCTCCGCCCGCCGCCTGTGCTTTTAAACGAAACAGCCATGTCTGGCAGGTCCATACATACAGCCTATCAGGACTTGCTTCCTCTTGCTGGTTTTCTAAAACATTTGGTGAAGCTGCATGCACGGACGAAGACTCCTGCGGGACGTACAGTGAGTCGGGAGATCCCGCAGGCGCAGCCGAGGAAGCGCCTGCACTGCCCGCGGAAAGCGAAGTCCGGGTGGTTTCCCCTGCCTGCTCCAGGTAAAAAAACGAGCCTGCTTCTCTCAAAGATACCTGCCTTTTTCGGTAATAGAAATTTTTGTTAAAAAGACGAATGTTGACTTTGTCTACACTCTGAGAACTCTCCTTGAGCGTTCGATTGTTGAATAATAAACGTTTATTCAGCCGCTTTTGTCCAACTATGCAGCTCATACTGTGTGACGAGTTTATCAGGAAACACTGTGTCGAATTCATTATTCGAAAAAAAATAAATGTAAACAACTTTTCCTGATTCTAAATTCTCCTGCTGCTCTCGAACACGGCCAATTGTGGCAAAGCTGCAATGGCTGGATGCTGCTTCACGCTGAATTATTTTCTCCACTTTTTTGTCCAGTGACTCTAATGTAGCTTTAATATTTGAAGGTGTACCGGATTCAAGCGAAAATCTCTCTTTCCTGAAATAAAAATCTTTCCCATTAAAACGTGTACTGGCTTGATTTTTAATCTCCAACGATTTAACAATCTCCCCCATTGTTTTTGTCGGTAAATTGATTTTCATCTAACCACTCCTTTTCGTCAAAAAGTAAGAAAGCACGTTTTTACTCATTCACCCAATAACCTGAACCTTTTATATTTATTTTATTTCCAGCTTATGCACATTATTCGATTAAAAATGCGCTGGCCAGTTTAAAAAGCTTTTCGTTTGATCAGCCGAAGTGGAGCAACCTAGCGTATAGAGTACCAATTAGCGGTGCCGGTCTTGAATTAACGAAACAAGAAAGCTTATTACTCTCTTCATTAAAGAAAAAGAACAGTACGTAATATTTGACTTTGTATAAGAATAATAAGTTAAACTTATTATTAGAAGAAAAAATCTAAATTTTCGATCATTTCCCGAACCATTGCCACAAGACGGATCGATTGATTTTAAATAAGGTAGGAGGAAAAGAATTGACGAACCGAATACATCCTGGGATTGAAAAAATCCTTCAAAATATTGAAAAAGTGATAACAGGAAAACAGGAAGTGGCTAAATTAAGCCTGGTGGCGCTGTTAGCTGATGGCCATGTGCTGCTTGAAGATGTGCCGGGTGTCGGAAAGACGATGGCCGTTCGGGCGCTTGCGAAGTCGATTAGCGCAGAGCTGCGGAGAATTCAATTTACACCTGACTTGCTGCCCTCTGATGTAGTGGGCGTGTCGATTTATAATCCACGGGACATGGATTTTCAGTTTTATCCAGGTCCTATTATGGGAAATATCATTCTCGCCGATGAAATTAACCGGACGTCGCCTAAAACCCAATCCGCCTTGCTCGAAGGAATGGAAGAAAAAAGCATTACAGTTGATGGCGTCACTTACAACCTCGAAAAACCGTTTTTTGTGATGGCTACGCAAAATCCAATTGAATACGAAGGGACCTACCCTCTTCCGGAAGCTCAGCTTGACCGTTTCCTGCTGAAAATGAAAATGGGCTACCCCACTCTGGATGAAGAAATGGAAGTATTACAACGGGCGCAAAAAGTCCCCCCTATTGATGACCTGCAGCCGGTTATCAGCCTTCAAGAACTTCGGCAGCTGCAGCTCGATATAAAAGAAGTGTATGTTGATGAATCAATTAGAAGATATATCGTCGAGCTTTCCAGCCATACCCGTTCACACGAAAATGTATTTTTAGGTGTTAGTCCCCGTGGTTCGATCGCCCTGATGAAAGCGTCACAGGCGCTGGCCTTCATTCATGAAAGAGATTACGTGCTTCCTGATGATATTCAGTATCTTGCCCCGTTTGTTTTTGCCCATAGAATCATCCTAAGACCAGAAGCCCGTT
This sequence comes from Domibacillus sp. A3M-37, assembly GCF_024213455.1. NCBI lineage: Bacteria > Bacillati > Bacillota > Bacilli > Caryophanales > Bacillaceae > Domibacillus > Domibacillus sp. A3M-37. Next base: position 34,820 of record NZ_JANAVL010000009.1, read on the forward strand.
TTGAAGGAGTACAAATAGAAGACGTGATTGAGCAAGTGATCAGCCGGGTGTCTGTGCCAATTCAAAGGCACGTGGCAAAATATGAATAAAGCGTTTTTGAAGATGAAAGAATCTGGCGGATTTATTTTTTTAATCGGATTGACTATTCTTGCTTTCTCGTATGCTATGTTTCAAGGAGGATTTGTCAGCTGGTTTTTATTTTACAGCTCCCTTCCATTTATCATTTATGCGTTCAGCTTGTTTTTTTATCCTTTGTCCTGTACAGCTGAAAGAATGTTATCGAAGCAGGAATTTATTTTTAATGAATCTGTCCGAATTCAATTGACCGTCGTCAGAAAGAGCCGCTTTCCGCTTTTTTACATGATCCTGGAAGAGCAGGCGGAAGAATCTTTCACGCTAAAAGAAAAACAGCAGCAGAAAATACTTTTGCTGCCCGGCTTTAAAAAAACGCTTCAATTCGAATATGAGATTGATCAGCTGCCGAGGGGGGAACACCATTTCACTGGGATTCGTATGAAAACAGGAGATTTATTTGGATTCATTGAAAAAGAAAAGCTGATTCCACTGGAAAATAAAATAGTGGTTTATCCACTTTACGAAGAACTGAGTTACCGTCCGTTTGCCGGCCAGGTTGATCAAGGTACAGCCATTACAAATAGACGAGTTTATCGAGATCAGGATATGGCTATGTCTGTTGGGATTCGCAACTACCTGCCTGGCGACCGCTTATCCTTGATTAACTGGAAAGCGACCGCTAAACGAAATGACCTGATGACAAAAGAGTTTGAGCAGCACCGGTCCCACGATTTGATGATTGTGATGGATTGCACCCCTGCTCCGCAATTTGAAACGGTTGTTTCGTTTACCGCTTCTGCCATCAGAGGCATGATACGGACAGGGACACAAGTTGGCTTGCTGACGGTAAGTGATGAACGGCGCAGTTTCACGATTCGCGGTGGAGACGTGCAGGGGCAGCGGCTTTTTTATCATCTGGCGAAAATTAAGGATAAAAGTGCTGTTTCGTTTGCCCGGGTGCTGGAGAAAGAAACTTTTCTTGCTCAGCAAGGCCGTACACTCATGCTTGTAACATCCCAGCTGACCGAAGAAGTTGTCGAAAGGGCTCGCTATTATTCTCGCAGAAGCCAGTCCGTCATCATCTTTCTGATCAACGGCAAACAAGGGGCTGGGCCAGATATACGAATAACTGCTGCCACTGGAATCCAGATCCGAGTTGTACAAGAAGGCCAATTCGGGAAAACCTTTTCGGAGGTGAATGGCAGATGAATCAAAAGAACACAAAACGGAATATCGATTCTTTTCTTTTATATGTTTTTAGTTTTCTTCTCCTATGGGAATGGTTAAGACCGGTAGAACAGCTAACCGGCACGAGCTCCATCAACATTTTTCTTGGTTTTATTTTTGGATCACTGCTGCTGGCTTTTTTGGGCCTCCCGTTAGTGCCAACTGTTGTTTTAAAGCTGATTTATATTCTTTTGACGATTCAATACATTTACTTTGAAAATGTCGACACATGGATCGACTTGTTTTTAAAGGATTTCTTTCAAAATGCAGGATCGATTTTGAAAGGCCAGTGGACAGAGATGTCAGATTCATTTCGAACGTTGCTGTTCTTTGCCCTCCTGTGGATAACAACGTATTTACTCCGCTATTGGCTGATTGACCGTAAAAATATCTTGTTCTTTTTTCTCGCGACACTCATTTTTATTACGGTATTGGATGCTTTTTCACCATATGAAGCAGATGCAGCCATCATCAGATCGGTCCTGACCGGATTTGCCATGATGGGAATACTGACGTTCCGCCGGCTGGCCGATTCCGAGAACATTCAAAAAAATAGCAGGATCAAGCGGAAATGGATGTTTTCTTTGGCAGCCGTGATTGCCGGGAGCGCAGTCACTGCTTTTGCCGTTCCAAAAGCAGATCCTGTCTGGCCTAATCCTGTTCCTTTCCTTAAGTCACTGAGCGGTTCCGGGAATACAGCTGTAAATGAGACGAAACGAAGCGGATTAAGGTCGGATGATTCCGAACTTGGCGGCCCGTTTTTGCCTGCTAATATGGTCGTGTTTACAGCTGAAGTAGAAGAGCCCCATTACTGGAAAGTGGATACGAGAGATGTGTATACCGGAAAAGGCTGGATTTCTTCCAGTCGAGACGGGCAGCCGCTGAATTTCAGGCGGAACGTCCCGTCTTCTCTTTTCTCCTTTACAGAAAAGGTTCCTTCAGAAGAAAGGACAAGCATCGTATACAACGAAGAAGACCATGCGCATATTCAATATCCGCATGGCTTACAAAGAATTGATGCGACTTCTTCTTACCGTTACCAGCTGAATCAGCAGACAAATGGAATAACGGCGCTCAATGGCGCTGAACAAGAAGCTCCTGCATCGTATTCTGTTCAGTATGAGCACCCCTCTTTTCAGGCCAAGGATCTTGAAGCAAGTTCACCTGAGAAAGCCGATCGCTCTTTTCAGGCTATTGCCGATACGTATACCCAGCTTCCCGAAAACGTGCCGCCGGAGATAAGAGAGCTGGCGTTAGACATTACGCGGGGACAAGAAACATGGTTCGATAAAGCAAAAGCGGTTGAAGCGTATTTCAGCTCCAGCGGCTTCGCCTACGAGCAAGTGGATGTGCCTGTTCCGTCAGAAGACGAGGACTATGTCGCCCAGTTTTTATTTGATACAAAACGTGGATACTGTGACAACTTTTCCACTTCCATGGCTGTCTTGCTGCGAACGCTTGATATCCCCACACGCTGGGTAAAAGGCTACACAGAAGGGACATACCTGGAAACAAATGAAGCCGAAAATAAAATCTATCAGGTAACCAGTGAAAATGCCCATTCATGGGTGGAGGTTTATTTTCCAAACATTGGCTGGGTCCCTTTTGAGCCTACACAAGGGTTTACCAATGAAGACGTGCCTGAATTGGAGGAAACAACAGAGACACTCGTGGAGGAAGAAACAACAGAGAATATAGAAACACCGGTCGAAACGCCAGAGCAGCCTGTAGCAGCAGAGCCGGAACCGGAAGAAGAGGTAAATGATGCTTCTCAGGAAGCGCCGCAGCCGAATGTAGGCTTATTCCTGAAAACAAACTGGAAAAACATCGTTGTCCTCGTTGCTGCAGTTTTCGTCATGGCCGCTTTGAGCCATCGGTCCCGGAGAAAATGGCTGCCTTTCTATTATATTTTCATTTATAAACGAGATCGACAGGATCACCATTTCCCCAAAGCGTATCTCGTTCTTCTCACTCAGCTTGAGCGCTGTGGGTTAAAAAGGAAAGCTGGGCAGACATTGAGAGAATACGCCAAGGAAATTGACTTGCTTTTCTCCAGCAGCTCAATGACCCAGCTTACAGGTTGGTATGAACAATATTTATACAGAGGCAGTCTTCCTAAAGGAACGTGGGAAAATGCAAGGAATGAATGGGAATCCCTTATGAAGAAAACACGCTAAAAAATTTTTTGTTCCATTAGGGCCGATAATATAATTTTCAGATTCTATATAAGTTGAACAAAGATTTTTACTTTAGAAAACAGTGGCTGTTTGAGCTAGTGCGTTTCGTGTAGAGGCAAGGCTGATCACCGATTTGTTCTAGGTCAGCTCTTCCAAATAACACCTTAGTTTTGCAGGCATGGATCGGTCTTGTAGAGAATGTCTGATGTTTTGAAAAGGAGCCGATAGGTGAAGCCTGCGGGATCTGCCGACTCACTGTACATCCCGCAGGAGTCTTCGTCCGTCAGGCCTCACCAAGTAGCTTTGAAGGGCGGCGACTATTCAAGCTGGGAGTTCCGCTTTTATTGGCGCAGCGATTGTCCCCTTTTGTTTTAGAAAGAATCAGGCTAAACCAGCCTTTCCTTTTTTTACATTCACTCATGAAAAAAGCAGAGGCGGCGGGTGTGCGGCGCAGACTCCAGTGGGACTAGCCGGACAGATGAGATCGGTGCAGCCGCAGAGCGGCGGAAACGAGCCCAGCGCCTGCCCTATGGTGCGCGAAGCCGTGCGCCCGCTGCCATTTCGGCTCTCGTTAAAAGAAGCAGGCCAAAACGCTCCTCACACAAAAGAGACCGTAACAGTGGGTATGAAGCTGGTTTTTGTCAGGCAGGCCACTCTTTAGAGGGTGGATCGTTCCCCCGGGTGGCAGAAGGCAAAATGATAAGGTCAACTTACATAGCGTGAAATATTCCAGCACAAATAAAAAGCCGTCCAGAATTTTCATTTCTGGACGGCTAAACCTTTTATTTTTTCTGATTGTAAAACTCCGCTGGAATAGAGGCAAAATGGCGGCGGTGATACAGCATTGGGTCTTTGCCTGAATCGATTTGGATATCTTCCACTTCTCCGATTAAAATCGTATGGTCCCCTGCTTCAACCGTTTTGAAGGTTTTACATTGAAGAACCGCAAATGCGCCTTCAATAAGTGGCAAATTGTGCTCAGGTGAGAAAGACCATTCACATGTGCTGAAGCGGTCTACGCCTTTTGTTGCAAAGGTCATGCAGACATCCTGCTGATTTCCTGCTAAAATATGAACGGCAAATTTTCCGCCTTCCACAAACTCTTGAATCGTTGACACTTTGTGATCAATGGACCACAAAATTAATAGCGGATCGAGTGAAACAGATGCGAATGAATTAACGGTCAACCCAATCGGTTCACCATTAGCGGATGTTGCAGTCACAACTGTAACCCCTGTCGGATAATTGCCCATCGCGTCTTTAAACAATTGCTGTTTTTGTTCGTTTGCCATTCTATTTCCCCCTTTGATTAATAATCCCTTTTATCGTATCGTTCCTTTCTATTCTTTGCCACTTTTAAATTCCAAAAAGCTGCCTCTAAAAATGGAGACAGCTCTGTTTTGGGGCGGAATATTTTATTTTAAGCCGGAATGTACTGCGTCTGGGCCGGTAAAACTTTTTTCCGCCCCAAGCAGAACAGAAACCGGCCTAAATTTGAATAAACCGCCCCAAATACTTGATTGTTATGTTATTTTTCTTACTTCAATCGGGATCAACATTTCTTCAATCTTTTCCCGATGAATTTCGTACTGTGACGGCAGCTTGAGGCTTTCGCCCATTTTATCTACTGATTCATCGATCGCAAAACCGGGCGGATCAGTGGCGATTTCAAACAAAATATGACCTTGTTCTCTAAAATAAATAGCATTAAAGTATTGGCGGTCTGTGACCGGTGTTACCCCGTAGCCTTCATCCGCGACAAGTTTTTGCCATTCCAGCTGATCCTCGTCGTCTTTTGCCCGCCAGGCAATGTGATGAACGGTGCCTGCACCCATTTGTCCACGCCCGGATGGCGTTGTTTTCACATCAATCACGTTGCCGATATCCCCTGCAGCACGGAATCGGATCAAGCCGCTCTCTTCAGCCACCCGCTCCAATCCCATGACGTGTTGAAGCAAATGGGCCGTTTTTTCCGGCTGCGCAGAAAAAAGAATCGCACCTCCAAAACCTTTAATTGCGACATCCGGCGTCACACCATTAAATGCCCAGCTGTTGTGTCGGCCTTCTGCCCGTTCTACAATTTCAAGCTGAAGCCCATGTGGATCATCAAACGCCAAATATTGCTCTGCGAACCGTTCTTGTTTTGAGAAGGGAATGGAAAAGGAATGAAGCCGCTTTTCCCAGAACGAAAGCGCACCAGCTGGTACCACATAGGTTGTTACACCGACCTGTCCGTCTCCGATCATGCCTCTTTGTGCGCCGGGCCATGGGAAAAACGTGATGATGGTTCCTGGACTCCCCGCTTCGTTACCGAAGTACAGATGATACGTGCCGGGATCATCAAAATTGACTGTTTTTTTCACTAAACGCAAGCCGAGAACAGCTGCGTAAAAATCAACGTTTTCCTGCGGATCGCCAACGATCGCCGTAATATGATGGATACCTGCTGTTTGCTTCATGTTTCTCTCTCCTTTTTTACCCTAATAGGGCGTCAAATGCATAACGGCCGGGACCAGTTAAAGCGACACCGATTGCTGCTGCAATCAAAATCAGGTTATACTCATAACCGTTTTGTGTGCTCCAGAATCCATTCGGCGCGTGTACTTTTATAATAGCCATGATCATCGTTACTGCAATCAGAATGCCCGCAAGCGGCGTCAGTAAACCAATGGCAAACAACGCGCCGCCTACAAATTCCGCAAGACCCGCCAAAAGCGCCATCTTAACCCCCGGCTTCATTCCGATCGAATCAAACCAGCCGCCTGTTCCTTTCAATCCATAACCGCCAAACCAGCCGAATAATTTCTGTGCGCCGTGACCGACAAACGCTAAACCAATGACCAACCGAATAAGTAATAAACCTGCATCTAACATATTTTTTTCCTCCTAAGGATTTTATCTTGAATTCGAGATATATAATTAAAAAAAATCGAAATGCTTTTTTGAATTTATTTGTGATTTTATCTTGAATTCGAGATAATAATATCAGCTTTTCAAAAGGTCGTCAACCTGTTTCTTGATACTTTTTATAAATTGGATAAATTAATTCAGGAAAAATAAATCATTCAGCTTAACCTCAAACGCTTTCGCCAATTGAAAAGCTCATTCAATGGGTGGATCATACTTGTTTGTTTTCTATGATTCGCTCTCACTATCCGGTCTTCTTCCCGGCTTCTTTAAAGCAAAAAACCACCTCTATTGAAAGAGATGGTTCATGACATCTTTAAGCGATTGGCTTCTCAGTTCCTGTTCCATTGCGTTTTGTACACGGGTAACTGTGACATTGAGAGACGACTGAATATTTTTTCCAACCGGGCATTCCGCATTCGGTTTTTCATGAACAGCAAATAACTCATCTTTTGGTTCAACTGCTTTGAAAATATCCAAAAGGGTAATGTCTGATGGATCTTTTGTGAGTTCTCCCCTGTTTTTCCCCCACGTGAGGTCAAAAGCCCTCCTTTTGCAGCATTCCCATCATTCGTCGTATAATGACCGGATTTGTATTCACGCTGCCTGCCATCCATCCCGATCAAAAAGTTTCACGAGGATTGGATGCAATTAAAACCATTTATTTCTTTACTTCAATCATTATCGCATCGCCCTGTCCGCTTCCGGAACAGATCGCCGCAATCCCGATGCCACCGCCGCGACGGCGCAATTCATATGCGAGTGTGAGAATAATCCGCGCACCACTTGCACCAATTGGATGGCCAAGCGCTACTGCGCCGCCATTGACGTTTACTTTTTCCGGTTCAATGCCGGCAATTTTACTGCTGGCCAGCGCCACTGCCGCAAATGCTTCGTTAATTTCAAACAAATCAATGTCGCCCACTGATTTCCCTGTTTTCCTTAAAATTTCATTAATAACGAGACCCGGCGTTTGCGGAAATTTCTCGGCTTCGACTGCGATTTCAGCATGTCCAATGACTGTGGCAAGAAAGACCTTTCCTTCTTTTTTGGCTCTTTCATCGCTCATCAATACAAGAGCTGCGGCACCATCATTGATTCCTGGTGCGTTACCCGCTGTAATGGTGCCGTCTTTTCCGAAGGCTGGACGAAGTTTCGTGAGCACGTCTTTTGTTGTGTCTTTGCGTGGTGCTTCATCTGTATCAACAACGATCGGATTCCCTTTTCGCTGCGGTACTTCCACCGGCACGATTTCTTCCGCTAATGTGCCGCTTTCAATCGCCGCAACTGCACGTTCATGGCTGCGGACTGCCCAATCATCCTGCTCCTCGCGGGACAATTCTAATTCTTCCGCTGTGGTGTTTCCATAGGTGCCCATGTGCACACCGGTAAAACTGCATGATAAGCCGTCATGAATCATTAAATCAACCATCGGCACGTCACCCATTCGCGCCCCCCATCGTGCTTTGAACACTGCATACGGCACGTTCGACATCGATTCCATGCCTCCGGCCAAGATTATTTCTTCATCACCGGCGCGGATAATCTGATCAGCCATTGTTACGCTGCGAAGACCGGACGCACACACTTTATTTATCGTTTCCGTTTTTATTTCCCAGGGAATACCGGCCTCGCGTGCTGCCTGGCGTGAAGGAATTTGTCCCTGGCCCGCCTGCAGCACATTCCCGAAAATAACTTCATCCAGCTCTTCCGGTTTTATATCCGCCCGCTTCAAAGCTTCTTTCATCGCAATGCCGCCGAGTTGTGAAGCCGTTAACGATGCGAGAGAACCGCCAAATTTTCCGACCGGCGTACGCGCTCCTTCAATAATGACCGTTTTCACCATTTACTTCACCTCTGCAAGTTCCGGCGCCACTGTAAAAGGCACCTCTATTTTTTCTTTGACTTCATCTTTTTTAACTTGCTTATTTGTCAAAAGGAGCCTAAGCCCCCAGTCATCTACGCAGCAATTGCTTCTGTGAATCGTTAAGTCTTTCATTCCCTGCTCACGCAGCGCTTCGATTGTTTTCCCCTTAGTTTTGTATAAACGAAAGCGTTTACATAAGTAACATCATTACTTTGCTTAAAATACAGTCCCCCTCCTTCATTTTGTTATGTAAGAGTTTACATTGTAACGATCTATAAGTAAAATACATAAAATGAAAAGACCGCTTTTTGACCATAAAAAGCGGTCCGGTTTCTACTTTTCATATTGTTCGTAAAGCGCATCAAGCACTTGATCAACGACATTTTGAATTTCACTTGCAAAGTTAATGAAGATGAACTGCATTGCTTCTGCTTCTTCCATAAACCGCTCACCGTCTGCTCCGTGTACGCTGAAAAATGGAACGTTAAAATAAACGTCAATTTCTTCATTTCCGTCCCCTTCACTAAAGCCTTTGACGATAAAATAAATATCCAGGTCCCCAACATGTTCCTGCTCCCGGTCTTTAAAGCTGACCGTCATCCGATACGTGCTGTTGTGCTGTCCCTGTTCGATGGCTGTTTCGATCGCATCTTTTTCTACAACTGGTTTAATTCCGCTCGCTGAAAGCATTTTTATCCATCCTCATTTCGTTTTTGAATAACCGCTTCCTGTTTTTGATCGACTGTGATTAACAGGTCCACCAAACCTATAAACAGCCCATTTTCCACAACGCCTGGGATCAGATTAAGGTTCAGTTCAAGCTTTTCAGGTGACGATATCGCCGCAAACTCACAATCGAAAATATAGTTTCCATTATCTGTAACAAACGGTTTTCCTTCGTTCATCCGCAGTTTTGGCACTCCTCCGATAGACTGTATTTTCTTCCCGGTCAATGGATATCCGAACATTTCGACTTCAACCGGGATAGGGAACCGACCGAGTTGTTTTACCATTTTAGAAGAGTCCGCAACGATGATAAATTCCTGAGCAGAAGAAGCAATGATTTTCTCCCGAAGCAAAGCCCCTCCCCCACCTTTGATCAGATTGAATACGGCATCGACTTCATCGGCACCATCGATGGCCACGTCAATGACATCAATATCGGCCAGATTTACAAGCGGAATGCCGCATTCCTTCGCCAGCTGTTCCGTTTGAATCGATGTCGCGACCGCTGTAATGGATAGGCCATCTTTGACTCGTTCACCGATTTTTTTAATCGTATAGAGTACAGTCGATCCCGTCCCAAGTCCAACAACCATGCCATCTTTAACAAACTCTGCTGCTTTTTCCCCGGCGATCTGCTTCTCGTTTTTCATCGTCCAATCAATTCCAGACTGAAATCACCTACTGCCCCTTCTTCATACAAGTTGGTCACAGACGTGGAGTATGCATGAATTGTCGCGGGAAAGTCTAGATTTTTTTCCGGTACCTTCACCTGAAAATCCATTTCATAAAGAAGCGTTGTAATATCATGATACGCTTCATTGGTCACTTTAAATTGAAACTTAATTTTCGGTACAGATTTGCCTGTTTCTTCATTGATGATCATTTCTTCATGGTAATCTGTCACCCGGATCGGTGTATCATTTAGAATAACGGTTTGCACCATTTTCATTCAGCTCCATTCTTTTATTTGTTTTAGAGCAATTATATCTTTATTTTCCGATACATCAATTATTTTAACCTGCAAAAATAAACCGGAGACTTCTTAAGATCTCCAGCTTTCTGGTTATTTTATGCTTCAACGGCTGGCGGCCAGCGCTTCCGCAAATCTGGCAATGCCTTCATTGATCACATCCGTCTCTTCCCGGCCAAATGTGAACCGGATATATCCTTTTTGTGAACCAAAGACACTGCCCGGTACAAATGAAACGCCGCGCTTCATTGATTCTTCGAGCAGCTGCTGTTCATTGACAGGCTGTTTTAATCGGCACCAAACATGAATACCGCCTTCAGGGATAAAATAGTCAACGTCCTTTTTTAAAAAGCGATCAAGACTTGCAACAATCGCATCACGCCGCTCTTTTAATTCTTTGCGGATCATGTGAATATGGTTGTTAAATGATGCAGATTTTAAAAATTCATTGGCGGCCCATTGCGGGAAAATACTGTGCCCGAAATCCACCTGCTGTTTTGCATCAGCCAGTCGTTCAATGACATTGGAAGGGCCGATCACCCAGCCGATCCGAAGTCCTGAAGCGACGATTTTTGATAGCGAACTTATGTACAAAACATTTCCGTTTTCGTCCATTGATTTAAGCGTGCTGCTTACTTCTCCATTAAATGACGTTAGAGAATACGGGTCATCTTCAATAATTGGTATCCCAAGATTTGATGAAATTTCAAGTATTCGTTTTCTGCGGACCAGGCTCATTTTCACTCCAGTCGGATTTTGATAGTCCGGATTTAAAAACAGCATGCGAATGCGGTGCTTTTTATGAAATTCGATTACATCATCCGGATTGACGCCATGCTCATCGACCGGCAAAAGCAGCGTCTTTAAGCCCGCAGACTGAAAGACCGGCAATGAATAGCAGTACGATGGATCTTCAATAGCGATCGTATCACCCGGTTTCAGCAGGCACTGAATAATAAGATGCAGCGCCTGCTGGGCACCGGACGTAATCAAAATCGAATCCGCTGACACATGGATGTTTTTGTATTGATGCACATGTTTCGTAATGGTTTCCCGCAGTGCCTCGTTTCCATGCGGATGATCGTAGCCGAGATGATCCAAAAATGGTATATCCGCCATGATCGACTGAAACTGTTTACGCGGTAAAAGAGCGGGTGCCAATTCACCGCTTGATAAATTAATGACATGCTGATTTTGATTTTCGTTCCGAATACGCTGCACGAGCGGCAAATTCGGCAAAAAGGAGCCATCTTCCATGTAACGGCCCCAATTCGGTATGCGCTTATGCGAAATACCCCAAATATCGGTACTGACGCGTGTGCCGCTCCCTTTTCTTCGCTCCACAATCCCGAGCGACTGCAGTTCATCGTATGCCGCTACAATTGTGCTTCGATTGACACCGAGCTCTTTTGCCAGCAGCCGTTCCGACGGCAGCACGCTTTCCGGGGAAAACAGACCAGTGGAAATCCCTTTTTCAATGTAATCTGCAATTTGCTTATACACCGCTTTTTTCGCGGTCCGATCCGGTTTCCACTCCATTTTCCATCACCTTCTTTTACGATGTAGCCGACACGATAAACCACACTGTGCCAACCGCAAGCAGAAAAAACGTAATAGCATAAATAATGGTTAAATTCATTGTGTTTCGCTTCGTCGACTCTCCGTATTTTGCATCCTCACTTTTCATTACAAACAGCGTACCACCCACCGCGCAGAGCAGTATAAGCACAACAAGTCCAATCGCAAAATTCATCCGGGTCCCCTCCAATTCCTCATTATTTCCTCATCCTTTAATCATAAAAAAGATCCTTGAAAAAGGACCATCCAATTCTACTCTATTTTACTCATCCAATCCAAAAACCCTTTCCTCTATCATAGCAGGAAAGGGTTTTTGAAGTATTACAGATTTCCGAACTGTGCTTCATGAAGACGGCGGTAATGACCGTTTTGTTCCAGAAGTTCGTGGTGACTACCCTGCTCTTCAATGCCTGATGGTGTCACAACAATAATCCGGTCCGCATGCTTAATCGTTGCCAGCCTATGGGCAATAACAAGCGTTGTCCGTCCAACTGAAAGTTCTGCCAGCGCCTGCTGAATGGCAAGCTCTGTTTCTGTATCAAGTGCGGACGTTGCTTCATCTAAAATTAAAATCGGCGGGTTCTTTAGGAAAATCCGCGCAATGGCCAGGCGCTGCTTTTGCCCGCCGGACAATTTCACACCGCGCTCGCCGATGACGGTTTCAAGCCCGTCCGGCAATGAATAAACAAATTCTTCAAGACGCGCGCGTTTTAATGCATCCATAATCGCTTCATCTGACGCGCCGAGATCGCCGTATAAAATGTTCTCCCGAATTGTTCCGGAGAATAAGAAAACATCCTGCTGAACGATCCCAATTTGGCTTCTGAGGGACGCGAGGGTCATGTTTTTTGTATCGATTCCGTCAATCGAAATATAGCCTTCTTCTGCATCATAAAAACGCGGCAGCAAACTGCACATCGTCGTTTTCCCCGCACCGGACGGCCCGACAAACGCCACTGTTTCACCCGCTTGAATCGATAAGCTAATGTTTTTCAGTACCGGTTTTTTCCCTTCGTATCCGAACGTGACATTATTGTAGCGAATGTTGCCATTTACGGCGTCCACTTCAATTGCATCCGGCGCATCCGCCACATCCGGCTCCGTATTGAGAAGCTCCATATACCGCTTAAAGCCCGCGATACCTTTCGGGTAGCTTTCAATAATCGCATTGATTTTTTCAATTGGCCGGAAGAAAATGTTCGACAGCAAAATAAATCCGACAAATTCACCATACGTCAGCTCGCCCTGCATCACAAAATACGTTCCGCAAATAAGGACGAATAATGTGACGATACGCATCAGCATATAGCTGATCGACATATTTTGCGCCATAATTTTGTAAGAGACAAGTTTCGTCAAACGAAATCTTCCATTGTTTTCTTCAAACTGCTGTTGCTCATGCGTTTCATTGGCAAACGCCTGCACAACGCGAATACCGCCCATGCTGTCTTCAATGCGGGCATTAAAGTCGGCAATATCGCCAAATAAACGATGAAAAGCACCAGTCATTTTTTTATTAAAGAAGACCGCCATCCATAACACGCCCGGCACGATAATAAACGTTAACACAGCCAGCTGCCAGTTGATTGTCATCATAATGGCAAATGCACCTGTTAAGGTCATGAGCGCGATAAATAAATCTTCTGGTCCGTGATGCGCCATCTCACCGATTTCCATTAAGTCGCTTGTCATCCGAGAAATAAGGTGTCCCGTTTTTGTATTGTCAAAAAAGCGAAACGACAGCTTTTGTACATGGGCAAACAGCTTGCTGCGCATATCGGTTTCAATGTTAATGCCCAGCATATGTCCCCAGTACGTTACAATGTACTGCAGGCCGGCATTGATAACATAAATGAGCAATAAGCCAATGCCTGCAGCCAAGATTAAATTCCATTCTCCCTCCGGTAAAAGGGTATCAATAAAGTAATTTACAACGAGCGGGAATGCGAGCTCTAACAGCCCGGCCAGCACCGCACAAAAAAAGTCCAAGAAAAATAGCTTCTTATATGGACGATAATAAGAAAAAAATTGCTTAATCACACAGTCACCCGCTTTATCTATTTACATTTACCGGCTGCCTGCCAGCGCAAGCTCCGGCGCTTTTATTAAATCATATGTTAAACAAACCGGTTTTCCGGAGCGCGGATCCCGCACAATGTCGGCATCAATTTGGAAAACATCGCGCAAGTTTTCCTTCGTCATCACGGCTTCCGGCGTTCCTTCACATATGATGTCGCCGCTTCTCATCGCGACAAGGTAGTCGGCAAAGCGGGCTGCATGGTTTAAATCGTGCAGCACCATCACGATTGTCCGGCCTTCACGCTCGTTTAATTCCTGTAATAGCTCCAACACTTCGAGCTGGTGCGCTAAATCCAAATACGTCGTCGGCTCATCGAGTAAAATTAAATCCGTTTCCTGCGCGAGCGCCATGGCGATCCAGACGCGCTGGCGCTGGCCGCCGGACAGAGCATCAATTTCGCGGTTGCGGAAATTCTCTGTTCCCGTGACACGCATCGCCCACTCAATCACTTCTTTATCGTGTGTATTTAATGTACCGAATCCTTTTTGATGCGGAAAGCGGCCATAGGAAATGAGTTCGTAAACGGTCAAACCGGCCGGTGCTTCCGGTGTTTGCGGCAAAATTGCCATCTGTTTTGCAATTTCTTTCGTAGACAGCCGCTGAATATCAGCCCCATTTAAATAAATCGCGCCGCTTTTTTGATTTAACAGGCGGGCCATTGTTTTTAATAGTGTAGACTTTCCGCAGCCATTGGGCCCAATAATAGTCGTCACTTTTCCGGCTGGGATATCAACCGTTAAATTTTCCACAATCGTTGCTGCCCCGTAGCCGATGTTTACTTGTTCCGCGCGTAGTTTGCTCATTCTTTCCACCTCATTTACATTTTTATCTATAGGCGTCCGTTGCAATTGATAATCAGTTTCAATTAAAAGTTACCATAAATTCGCCGCTTATGTCCATACTTTCACGAAAAAAGCCTTGAACGAATTCAAGGCTTCAGGCTGTCGTAAAAGTCGTCAGTCTTTTTTTGAAAGGGCCGATAGGTGAAGCAAAAAGGACTTCGCTTTCCGCGGGCAGTACGTGAGCCTCCTCGTCGCTCCCGCTCCTGCGGGGTCTCACGTTCACTGCTGTTCCCGCAGGAGTCTGCGTCCTTTTTGCTTCACCCCGTTTTTTTGGAAGAGCAGTGAATGTTCGTGCCGCATATCGGCTCCAATCAGAAAGCCATAAACCGTCATCACCAAAGAACAAGGATGAAGAAGAAAAATCAAATGTGCTGACAAAAGGTTTTATTTGTCTACACTCTGAAGCCTTGAACGAATTCAAGGCTTCATCTGTTTCATCCATTGCTCCAGCAAAAAAGGAAGCTGTTCAAATGCATGTTTGATATGAAGGCGTTCGGTCCGTTTATGAGCGTCTTTTCCGAATGGCCCGATGTTTATAACAGGTGCCTGAAGCTCCGCCATTTCCGCAAACGGGACGGAATACACATCCTTCCAAACCGGTGTATTACGCTCAAACGACTGCCATCCCTCTCCTTCTCCGCTTCCATTTACGTAGCTTAAATCACAAATGCCGTTAAAATAATGAATACGTTCAATCGGCATTGCATATTCCTTTTCGGCAAGTTCTGTGAGAAAAACAACGGCTTTTTCTACCAGTTCATCTCCGGATGAATTCACGGCTGGATAAAAAGGCGGCGCAAATAATAAAATAATTGCCGGCGCGAGTTCCTGTGACTGGATAATTAATTTATCGGCAACCCGGAATGACTTTTCCCGGTCATCCCATTCTTCGTTTGCGTAGACATCCGCTTTGACTTCTTCGACAAACGCTTCGCCGAATTTTTCAATTGAATGGCGCAGCAGTTCTTCGTAGCGGAGGACACGTACCTTTCCAACCGCCTGAACACGATTCGCCCTGCAGATGGACTGATACGCTTTGCTGCATTCTTCAGCGGCAATTTTTGCCGTCTGTTCAAAGGTCTCCATAATCTCCTGTGCCGTCTGCTTCATCGTAAACACATTATAAAGTGCGGATGAACGATACGGTGTCTGGGTCGAATATTCAAGGCGAAGATCTTTTTGCTGCAGTGTGACCGGCAACGGGGTCGTTTCCCCGAGAACCGTTTCCTGAAATAACGGATTCCATTCCATTTTCCTCGTTAAAAAAGACGCAATATAGGGAGACGTCAGCCCGCTAAACGGCTCACCCGCATGTGTTTCCCTGCCATAAAACAGCGCACCTGGCATAATTTTGCCGATTGTGCCGGAGTACACTTTGAA
The DNA here is from genome assembly GCF_024213455.1 of Domibacillus sp. A3M-37. Lineage (NCBI taxonomy): Bacteria > Bacillati > Bacillota > Bacilli > Caryophanales > Bacillaceae > Domibacillus > Domibacillus sp. A3M-37. The sequence goes on from NZ_JANAVL010000009.1 coordinate 50,649, forward strand.
TGTTGTATCCCCCGGTTTCTGTGTAAACACCGGTTCGCTGTTCAAAAACAGGCTGTATGTAAGGCCAAATTCTTGCTGAATACCCAAAAGCTTTGGTACAGCGGCGCGCATCCCGGCTGAATTCACTTCTTCATCCGGCACCGTCAGAAGAAGCAAATTAACCGGCCACTTTTCCACACTTGCTTTTTCCAACAGCTGCATATGCAAAGCCAGCCCCATTTTCATATCCATCGTGCCACGTCCGAATAAATACTCGCCGGACTGCAAGTCTTCTAGCGCATCTTCCGGCAAATCATTCGGCCGCTCCATCCAATACGCCGTCAGCTCTTCCGGCTGCGTCGCAAGCGGCTCTAGTTCCCCGTATTCTTCTGTGCTGACTGTATCAAAATGGCTAATTAAACAAATGGTTTTCACAGCGGCCGGATGCTTGTAAAGCGCCGTTAAAAATTTCCGGCGCATATCGGCTGCATGAAGGGATAAGTGCTCAGGATTATTTTGGAAATAGTCAAGACCGAGCAATTTCGATTGAAGCTTCATCGGAAATTGCCGTTCATCGTCTGTCAGCGTCATACTTTTCCAGCTGACGAGCTCACCAAGCAATGCGCGAAGTTTTTCAGATGAATCCCATAATAATGTAGACATAGCGGTCATTTCCCTTCATTGTAAAATAAAAAAAAGAATGTCTCTCCATTGTGAGACATTCTTTCCAAAAATTCAATTTTACAGGTAAAAAGAATGAACCATTCATTTCCCCTACAAAAGCTGTGTTAAAATTTTTGTTTCATTCATTTTTTCAAACCGCTTCTTTGCTTCTGCTTCATTGTCAAACTCAAACATTTGAATACGTTTGTATAAAAAAACAGTAATGACCCACATACTTTTTACACCCACCCTCTGAATGTTGCTGCTTCCGCTACGCGCTTAACCCCGACAATGTAAGCGGCCAGCCGCATATCGACTTGGTGAACCTGTGCCGTTTCGTAAATCATCTCAAAAGACTCTACCATGCCTTTTTGCAATTTTTTCTTCACTTCTTCTTCTTCCCAGTAGTAGCCCTGGTTGTTTTGTACCCATTCAAAATAAGAAACTGTTACACCGCCGGAGCTTGCCAGAATATCTGGCACAAGCAGCACACCACGCTCTGTCAACATTCGCGTCGCTTCAAGCGTTGTCGGCCCATTGGCTGCTTCAACAACGATCGCCGCCTTGATCTGATCCGCATTTTCTTCTGTGATTTGGTTCGAAATCGCCGCTGGAACGAGAATATCACAATCAAGCTCTAACAATTCCTGATTAGAAATCGTTTCGTCGAACAGGTTCGTCACCATACCAAAGCTGTCACGACGGTCCAGCAGGTAAGGAATATCCAATCCATTCGGGTTATAGATGCCGCCAAGCACATCCGATATGCCGATGATTCTGGCCCCTTCATCGTGCAAAAACTTAGCAAGGAAGCTGCCTGCGTTGCCAAAACCTTGAATGACAATTCGCGCTCCTTCAAGCTGCATGTCTTTTTTCTTTACCGCTTCTTTTAAGCACATCGTCACCCCTTGTGCTGTCGCTGTTTCACGGCCATGCGAACCACCAAGTACAATCGGTTTACCGGTAATAAAAGCCGGTGAATCAAACTCACGAATATGGCTGTATTCATCCATCATCCACGCCATAATTTGCGCGTTCGTGTATACATCCGGTGCCGGGATATCTTTTGTCGGCCCGACAACCTGGCTGATCGCGCGTACGTAGCCACGGCTGAGTCGTTCCAGTTCGCCCAATGACATTTTTTGAGGATCACAAATGATGCCGCCTTTTCCGCCGCCATAGGGCAAGCTGGCAATGCCGCACTTTAACGTCATCCAAATGGATAGTGCTTTTACTTCTTCTTCTGTCACATTTGGATGAAAACGAACACCGCCTTTTGTTGGTCCGACCGCGTCACAGTGCTGCGAGCGAAAGCCGGTAAACACTTTGACATGCCCATCATCCATTCTCACTGGAATACGGACCGTCAGCACGCGCATCGGTTCTTTTAAAAGTTCATATACACTTTCCGAATAACCGAGTGTATCGAGTGCTTTTTTAATAATCTTTTGAGTGGACTGAAATAAGCTGGATACTTGTTTTTGTTCCTGTTCTTTCGGAAGGGCTGCTGTTTTTTTGACAAGCGGCATTTTTTTCACCTCATTTTTCAACATTGGCTTCACTATCACCTTTCTTATTTGGTTTTCTCTTTTTTTATAGATGCAAATAGTGTGCCAAACATGAAAACCCTTTATTTAGCGTTTTTTTGAATACATTCTTAAAAACGGAAAAGAAATTTTGCATTCAATCGCCAAATTTCTTTTCTTTGAGCAAACAAAAAAGCCAGCGGGTGCTCCGCCGGCTTTGTGTCACGCAAATATCTTTTCAATTTTTTCAATCGCCCAATCCAACTCTTCTTTTGAAATGATTAAAGGAGGCGCGAAACGAATGACTGTTTCATGTGTTTCTTTACAAAGCAGGCCTTCCTGCTTTAGTTGCTCGCAATATGGACGAGCCGCTTCTGTGAGTTCGACACCGATAAACAAGCCGCGGCCGCGCACTTCTTTAATGGATGGATGCTTGATTTCAGAAAGTCTTTCTTTAAAATACGTTCCAAGTTCAAGTGAACGGCTGACGAGCTGTTCTTCTTCAATCACTTTAAGAGAAGCAAGTGAAACAGCACATGCCAGCGGGTTGCCGCCAAACGTGGAGCCGTGCGATCCGGGATTAAAAACACCTAATACGTCTTTGTCCGCGACAACGCATGAAATCGGGAATACCCCGCCGCCAAGCGCTTTTCCGAGAATGAGCATATCTGGATTCACGTCTTCCCATTCGCAGGCAAACAGTTTGCCGGTACGCGCAAGGCCCACCTGGATTTCATCTGCAATAAACAACACATTTTGCTCTTTGCAAAGTGTTGACGCCGCTTTTAGAAATCCTTCGGGTGGAATAACAATTCCTGCTTCGCCTTGAATCGGCTCGATTAAAAATGCGGCTGTATTTGGTGTGATCGCCGCTTGGAGAGCGTCAATGTCACCGTATGGGATCAGCTTAATGCCAGGAAGCATCGGACCGAATCCGCGTTTATATTCCGCTTCAGATGAAAGAGAGACAGCCGTCATCGTCCGGCCGTGGAAGTTGCCGATGCAGGCGATGATTTCCGCTCCATTTTCCACCACTCCTTTTACATCATAAGCCCAGCGGCGGGCTGCTTTAACGGCTGTTTCCACCGCTTCTGCTCCTGTATTCATCGGCAGCGCCATTTCTTTGCCGGTCAATTCGCAGATTTTTTCATACCACGGGCCAAGCTGGTCGTTATGAAACGCACGCGATGTCAATGTCACACGATCAGCCTGGTCTTTCAGCGCCTGAATAATTTTCGGATGGCGATGCCCCTGGTTCACAGCAGAATACGCACTGAGCATATCCATGTACCGGCCGCCTTCCGGATCTTTCACCCATACACCTTCTGCTTCTGATACAACGATTGGCAGCGGATGATAGTTATGCGCCCCAAATTGTTCTGTTTGCTCAATGATTTTTTCTGATGCATTCGTTGCTGCTGTCATCTCGGTCTCCCCCTTTATCAATTAAAACATTTCTGAAATGGTTTTCCCCTGCATATGGTGAATCAAGTAATCCGGGCTGCCCGCTTTGGAGTCCGTACCCGACATGTTAAAGCCGCCAAATGGCTGGTAGCCGACAATCGCGCCTGTACAGCCGCGGTTAAAGTACAAGTTTCCGACATGGAATTCCTTCCGAGCCCGATTAATATGGTCACGATTGTTTGATACGAGCGCCCCTGTCAGCCCGTAATCTGTATTATTGGCAATTTGGAGCATATGATCAAAATCTTTCGCTTTGCAAAATGCGACGACCGGACCGAAAATTTCTTCCTGCATTAAGCGGTCTTTTTCTTTTACATCTGCGATAATTGTTGGCTCGATAAAGTAGCCTGTTTCGTCGCTTCCCCTGCCGCCTGTCGCAATACATCCTTCCCCTTTGCCAATTTCAATGTAGTCCATAATCTTTTTAAACGCCCGGTCATCAATCACAGGTCCCATGTACGTCTCCGCTGCTTCTGGATTATCCATTTTCAGTGTTTTTGTCAGCTCCACAGCTTTTTCGAGGACTTCATCGTACACATCTTCATGGATAACGGCACGCGAGCCCGCTGAACATTTTTGACCAGAGAAGCCGAATGCTGAATACACGATCGAAGAAGCCGCCAGATCAAGATCTGCATCGCTGTCGACAAGCATTGTATCTTTCCCGCCCATTTCTGCGATGACGCGTTTCAGCCAAATCTGGCCTTCCTGCACTTTCGCCGCACGTTCGTAAATGCGGCAGCCGACTGCACGGGAGCCTGTGAATGACACGAAGCGTGTTTTCGGATGTTCAGTCAAATAATCACCGATTTCCGCGCCGCTGCCTGGAATGTAGTTTAAAACGCCTGCCGGCAGACCCGCTTCTTCCATCACCTCAACAAATTTAGCCGCGACAACCGGTGTTGGTTCAGCTGGTTTCAGCAATACTGTATTTCCTGTCACAATGGCCGCAACCGTTGTTCCTGCCATAATCGCAAGCGGGAAATTAAATGGTGAAATCACAATGCCCACGCCAAGCGGGATGTAGCCAAATTCGTTGTACTCCCCCGCGCGGCTTTCTACTGGCGATCCATTTTTCAGCTCATTCATCTGGCGTGCGTAATATTCAAGAAAATCGATTGCTTCTGCCGTATCCGCATCCGCTTCCCTCCACGGTTTTGCGGCTTCTTTTACGAGCCAGGCAGAGAATTCATGCTTTCTGCGGCGAATGATCGCTGCTGCACGGAATAAAATTTGAGCGCGTGCGGATGGGTCTGTATACTGCCATGTGTCAAACGCTTTAAGTGCCGCCTGCATCGCCTGCTCTGCTTCCGCTTTTCCCGCCATTGATACTGTGCCAATTGCCTCTTCTTTACGTGCTGGGTTTATTGACGTTGTTTTTGTTTCTGTCGTTACTCTTTCTCCGTTGATGACAAGCGGATATTCGCTGCCAAGCTGTGTATTCACGTAATTAAGCGCCTCTTGAAACGCTTTTTTGTTTCCTTCTTTTGAAAAATCCGTGAATGGTTCGTGTTTGTATGCAATCACCATGTTTATCCCTCCAGCAAAATAAATTTTGTTATAAATCTAATTGCAAGAAGCATGCCAACTTTTAAGAAGCGTTATTTCCAGCCTTTCAAAATAAAAACGATCCATCCCGCAAAAATATTTTGCGCCAACTGCAATTTTTTTGCCTTTCCAGCCGAATTTTTTTGCCTTATAGTGAATGGGAGCAACGTATCTGAAACGGAGGTGTCCTATATTGAAACAGAATCAGCTGCATTTTATGAATGCCCTTCATGAATATATTATGAATCAAGTAGATGTTGGGATTCATGCAATTGACGAAGAAGGAAAAACAATCATTTATAATAAAAAAATGCGTGAGATTGAAGCGATGGATACACATGATGTACTGCATAAAAATGTGCTGGATGTTTTTATGTTTCAGGAAAATCAAAACAGCACGCTCGTCCGCGCCCTTCAGCATGGCAAGGAAACCGTCAACGTAAAGCAAACGTATTTTAACAATAAAGGGACGGAAATTACGACGATCAACCATACATTTCCGTTCAGTGTAGATGATCAAATTCAAGGCGCAGTTGAAATTGCCAAGGATGTCACAAAAATTGAACGGCTCATGCGCAGCAGCACTCGAAAAGAAGACACCCGCTTCACATTTGAAAGCATTATTGGTAAAAGTGACGCCATCCAGGAAGTAATTGAGCTGTCTAAACGTGCCACCCGCACATCGTCTTACGTACTCGTTGTTGGCGAAACAGGTACAGGTAAAGAATTGTTTGCCCAAAGCATTCATAACGGCAGCGCGCGTGCAGCCGCACCGTATATTTCTCAAAATTGTGCCGCGCTTCCTGATAATTTGATTGAAGGCCTCCTGTTCGGCACCACAAAAGGAGCCTTCACCGGAGCGATTGACAGCGCCGGCCTTTTTGAGCAGGCGGAAGGCGGTACACTTCTCTTAGATGAAATCAATTCTATGAACGTTCACTTGCAGGCAAAGCTGCTGCGCGCTTTGCAGGAGAGAAAAGTGAAACGGATCGGCGGTACAAAAGAAATTCCGGTCGATGTCCGGATCATTGCCACGATCAATGAGGACCCGATTGATGCGATCGCAAACGACCATCTCCGCAAGGATTTATATTACCGGCTTGGGGTCGTGACGATTTTTATTCCGCCGCTGCGAGAGCGTCCGGATGACATTCCGCTCCTCATTGAGCAATTTACCGCCAAATACAATGCGCTGTTTCAAATGAACGTGTTAGGTGTAGAGCCTGAAGTCCTTGACGCTTTTTACGCTTATCACTGGCCTGGAAATGTTCGGGAGCTTGAGCATGTGATTGAAGCATCGATGAACTTGCTTCTGGATGAAGAATGGATTGAATATAATCATCTTCCCTACCATTTCCGCAACAAATCAACAGGACAAGACCCGACCGCATCATCGTCGCGGCTGGCTTCATTTTTGAGCAGCGACGAAGAAGGCACCACTCATTTGAAAGATCAGCTCGAAAAATTCGAACAGTATTACATTGAACATTATTTGCATAAAAATAATTTCAGTGTTTCCAAGACCGCGAAACAGCTCGGACTAAGCAGACAAAGCCTTCAATACCGATTGAAAAAAGTTGGAATCACTTCAAAAACTGAATAAAATAGTATAAATATTCAAAAAAATGTCTACTTGAACCATTTCCTTTTTTATGTTTTTAATTAAAGGGCGAATTAATTACGATACAAGGGGGTCTTTCACATGGAAAAGAAACAAGTATCAATCATTGGTGTACCAATGGATTTAGGGCAAATGCGCCGGGGAGTCGACATGGGACCAAGCGCCATTCGCTATGGTGGACTGTATGAACGGCTGACGGATCTTGGATATGCAGTGCACGACAAAGGGGACATTACCGTTGATATCCTTGAAAACGCAGAGCAATCAGATGCAAGCAACTTAAAAAATTTAGAATCTGTCACTGAAGCGAGTGAATGTTTGGCAGGGAAAATCGAACAAACCATTACGGACGGCCATTTCCCGCTCGTATTAGGCGGCGATCACAGCATCGCGCTCGGAACACTTGCGGGCGTGGCGAAAAAACATAAAAACCTCGGTGTTATCTGGTATGACGCGCATGGTGACTTAAATACCGCCGCTACATCTCCTTCCGGCAATATTCACGGCATGCCGCTTGCTGCAAGTATTGGAATCGGTCATCCCGCTTTAACAAACATCGGCGGCTTTTCACCAAAAGTAAAGCCGGAACATGTCGTCATTATTGGGGCGCGCGACCTTGACGCGGGAGAGCGTGAACTCATCAAAGAAAAAGGAATAAAAGTATACACAATGCACGAAATCGACCGTCTTGGCATGACAACGGTGATGAAAGAAACGATTGATTATTTGCGCGAACGAACCGAATACGTCCATCTGTCATTGGATCTTGATGGGCTGGATCCGACAGAAGCACCAGGTGTCGGTACACCGGTCGCTGGCGGCATCAGCTACCGGGAAAGTCATTTAGCGATGGAAATGCTTGAAGAATCGAACATTATTACATCAGCCGAGTTTGTGGAAGTGAACCCAATTTTGGACGAGAAAAACAAAACAGGCGACGCTGCTGTCGCACTCATCGCTTCCCTGCTTGGCGAGAAACTGCTTTAATCTGAAAAAAGCCGCACATAATTGTGCGGCTTTTACTTTTTTAAGTGGAAGCGTGGGTCACTGCCATTTTGTTTTTACGAATACGTTCCTATTATAAAAATAAAGCTAAAAAGCCCTGAATACGAATTCCGGAACTTTATCAAAGAGTATTTAACTTACTAATTATTCAGTGGTCCTTATCCAATCATGATTTTTTCTTCTGCATAACGGAAAGAGTCTGGACGGCGATTCAACGTAAGCGCAATGGCCAGCGTTAAGGGCCCTAATCTCCCAACAAACATCGTCATAATGATGATGACTTTTCCAACAGGGGATAAATCTGGGGTGAGCCCCATCGATAATCCTGTTGTCGCAAAAGCAGAGGTCGCTTCAAACAGAATCATTAAAAACCCCTTGCCCGGTTCTGTGACCGTTAAGATCATCGTTACGATGATGACAACAAACAGGCTGATCAAAATAACGGTTAAGGATTTATAAATCAGCTTATGGTCAATTCTTCTTTTGAAAAAAACAACATCTTCTTTTCCTTTAATTTGGGACAGCATTGCTCCGACCAGCGTCGCAAACGTCGTGGTTTTAATTCCTCCTCCTGTAGAACCGGGAGAAGCACCGATGAACATTAAAAAGATAATCAAAAACAATGTCGTATCCGTTAAGTCAGGAATGTTCAGTGTATTTGAACCAGCTGTACGGGCCGTGACAGACTGGTATAAAGACCCAAGAAATTTTCCCATCCAGGACAATGGCTCCAGCGTTTTTGGGTTATGGAATTCTAGAAGAAAAATTAAGATTGTTCCCATGCCAACTAATACAGCAGTAGTCAGCAAAACGACTTTCGTATGTAGAGATACTCTTTTCATTTTTCGATATTCATATATCTCATTAATGACGACAAACCCGATTCCCCCAACAATAATTAATGCACAAATTACTACTACCACCAAAGGATCATCTACATAATCAGTCATGCTTCTATATTCGCCCATAAGATCAAATCCGGCATTATTAAAGTTGGAAACCGCATGGAAAAATCCGTAATAAACTGCCTTTCCGATCGGCATATCGAAAGAGAAACGAATGGCCAGCAGGGTGCCGCCAATTACTTCACAGACTAAGGTGAAGAGCACGACTCTTTTGACCATCCGGACCACGCCTTCTATCGTTAAATAATTAAAGGCTTCCTGCAGAATAAGACGCTCTTTTAAGGAAACTTTTTTTCTAAATAAAAAAGCAAAAAGGGTTGCAAACGTCATAAACCCCAGCCCGCCAATTTGAATAAGGTTCAAAATAACCAGCTGGCCAAAGGTAGTAAAGGTTGTCCCCGTATCGACGACAACCAGGCCGGTTACACAGGTCGCGGATGTAGACGTAAATAGAGCATTCAAGAAAGAAAGACCTTCTCCATCTCTTGTGGCGACAGGGAGCGTCAAAAGATAAGCACCTAAGAAAATAACAAAGGCAAAGCCACTAACTAATATTTTTGGAGGATCTTTTGGATAGCTGAATTTACGTTTCACCATTATCTCTCCCTCGCCTGCTCAACATAATGAGGGATAGCTCTACATGATGTAAAGCTACCCTAGAACTCTTTTTTATGGTTTTATTTCTTCAAATGGTAAGGTACCGTTGTGACAACTACATTCCTCCGGTAAAGCAAGAATGCGCGAATCAGTAAACTGGATTGGTTATGAAGAAAGTTATGCCAGCCTTTTTTCGGAATAAACTGCGGGATAAGTACCGTGACCCGATAGTTCGACTCGCTTGCTTTATGTTCAACTGTATCCACAAATTTTGTTAATGGCTGGATGATGCTTCGGTAATGTGAGTGCAATGTCACAAGCCTAATATCAGGCTGCCATTGTTTCCACTTCTCTTCAAACTTCTTTTCGTCGCCTCTTTCGAAAGCGACGTACACGGCAATAATCCGTTCTGGGTTCAAGGATTTCGCATAGTTTAGCGAATTTTCTACTACATGGGTAATCCCGGAAACGGGTACAACAATCACATTTCCTTCAATCGGTACAGAAGGCTCACACGTTGTAATCCGCAGCTGGTCGCCTACTGCATCATAATGCTTTCTGATTCGGTGAAAGATATAAATGATGATCGGTAAAAACACTAAAACCGACCAAACCTGTGCGAATTTAGTTAAAAAGAACACGATGGTAACGACAAAGCTAATCAAAGCACCGGTTGAATTAATGATTAACTTTGTGACCCATCCTTTCGGCTTTTCACGAATCCACTTCACCATCATCCCTGTCTGGGACAGCGTAAATGGAATAAATACACCAACAGCATAAAGTGGAATCAGCTGTTCCGTATGTCCTTTAAATGCAACAATGAGGAGAATGGAAGAAATCCCCAGCGCGATAATTCCATTGGAATAGCCCAGCCGGTCTCCTCTAAATGTAAACATTCTTGGTATGAACTTATCATTGGCCAGGTTAACCGCCAGCAAAGGAAACGCCGAATATCCTGTATTGGCAGCCAGGATTAAAATCAACGCTGTTGTTCCCTGAATAAAGAAATACATCGCATTCCGACCAAATGTTTCTTCCGCAATCTGTGAGACAACCGTTACTTCTGCAAGAGGTGTAATACCATAATAATAAGCAAGATAAACGATGCCGGAAAATAATAAAGCAAGCAAGATCCCCATTGCTGTCAGCGTTTTAGCTGCATTGTTAGGAGCCGGATCTTTAAAGTTTGGAATGGCATTGGAAATGGCTTCAATCCCTGTTAGGGCAGAGCTTCCGGATGCAAAGGCTCTTAAAAGTATAAATAAGCTGATTCCCGCTATTGGTGTGCCAACTGGTGTATGCAAGTTAGGTGGAACCTCACCTGTTGCAATGTTGTATATGCCTACACCAATTAGAATAAATAACGCTAAAACAAATAAATAGACCGGATAAGCCAAAACAGCAGCCGACTCGGTTACCCCCCGCAGGTTCAAGATGGTCAGAAAGATCACAAATATAATGGCAATAACCACATTGTAATCATGTAAACCTGGAAAAGCTGATGTAATGGCATCTGTACCGGCAGATACACTTACTGCCACAGTTAAAATGTAATCCACCAACAAAGACCCTCCAGCGATTAACCCAGGGTTTATACCAAGGTTTGTCTTTGAGACGATATAGGCGCCACCACCGTGAGGATATGCAAAGATAATTTGCCGGTAGGATAAAATCAGAGCCGTCAACAGAATTAGTACACCAACCGCGATAGGAATGGAATACCAAAACGCCGCGGCACTCACGGTAATGAGAATAATTAATATCTGCTCCGGGCCATAGGCAACGGATGATAAAGCATCGGAAGAAAGAATGGCTAACGCTTTCGTTTTGTTTAGTTTCTGTTCCCCTAGCGCATCTGATTTTAATGGTCGCCCAATTAAAAATCGTTTTATGGAAGAAAACACTGATTTTCACCGTCCAATAGTTTATTTATATACTTCCCTGCTAACGAAAACTTCATTATCCATACGAAAACCTTTCTTTTTAGAATAAAAAAGACCAATGACGTTTTTCTCCGCACAAAAACAAGGAAAGATGCTTCCTGTTTTGTTAAAGAAAAAGACATCATTGGTCTACGTAACGCCCAGCAAGCATTTCTGCTCTCTTTGCGTTCAGTCTTCCAAGCTGTTTTTCTAAAGATAGGCACAATAAAAAGACCTGATTTTTTGCTCAAGCTGCTTCTTTTCGCCGCAATATACTGCCACAAAAAAAAGCCCCCTGAATAAAGGTGGTCTTTAGACCTCCTTCGCTTTAGCCGACGAAGTTAGCTGACGGGCAGGATGGCGAAAGAGTTGCTCTCATCCTTTCTACTTAAACTGTAGAATTAGCCCCAAAAAATTGGTTCCTCCGTTCCCGCTGACGGGACTAGGCCGAGGTATATAGTTGTTGATGAAGTTATTCTACTCTGCTTATTTTTTTGAGTCAACACTATTTTATTCAGCAGCGAATAATTTTTCCAAATTGCGGTCCATAATAAATACTTCGATGTGCTCTCCTGTTTTTGTGCTCATATCACTATGACTGGAAATAACTTTACAGTTTGTATGCTTTTCCACAATTTCTTCAAATTGAGCACTGTACATTTCCCGGAGTACCTGGCGCATTTCTTTCACTAGCTTCCTTCCGTCTTGGTGGCCGGCTAAATGCTTTTCTTCCACCGTCATGACTCCTTTGAAACGGGCAATGACCATATCCTGGACAATATGCGTTTTTGTTTCCTGGGGGCCCCGGCCAATCAATTCACGCTGTAATTTAATGAACGCCTCACTCAGTTCTGCTTCAAGCTTTCTTTTCTGTCCCGCCACTGCTGCCCCTCCATTTGTGAAAATCAACCAGGTCCTATCATACGTTGAACAATAAGCGCCTGTAAAGAGGGCCGGATATTTATTATACGAGTGTTTGCATGCCGGCTAGAACAAGGCCAATGACAAAACCGCAGACAGCACCATTTACCCGAATCCATTGAAGGTCTTTACCGATATGGTTTTCCATCATGTTGACAAGCGTTTCATTATCTAGTTTGTTTAAATTTTCTTCTACCAGCTTGCCTATTTTCGAATGATTTTCTTCCACGAGAACGGCGATTTGTTTTTGAATCCAATTTTCCATACGGCTGATTTTATCCGGATTTTCTGCCACATTCGCCAGCGTTCGTGTCATAAATGGAAGAATGTAAAGATTCATACATTCACCGCTTTGAACGAAGGCCGACGCTTTTTGCTGAATCCCGATCAGAATTTCTGTTATTTTCCCAGACAGATCCCACTCGGCAACTGCTTTCTGTTTTCTCTCTTCAATGACATTCATCCATTCTTCCCGTTCTGTGATGCTCTGCATTTCTTCCCGTACTTTTATTAAAAACGCCTGTCTGTTTAAGTCATCAGACTGATTTAGATTCATAAGCGCGTTCCGCAAAAGATTTTGCAAGAGGTTTCCAAGCTTTTCTTCGCTCAGCATTTGCTGAAACGACTTTAGGGCAAACTGCATAAACCCGTCCATTTCCAATCCTTCGATTGCTTTTAACGCTGTTCGGCCAAGCTGGCGGCTGGTTTCACTTTTGCTGATCCAATTTTCAGCGCGGCCAAGCAAATAATCGAAGGCTTTTTCATCGTATTTGTGGTCGATCAGTTTTTGAACCGCTGCTTCAATCACGCTGCTGGCATTAATGGATGAAAGTGCTGCTTTTAACTCTTTTTCGATGAGCGGCGTTATTGTTTCCACGTCAACGGAACGGATGAGTTGGTCGAGAATCGCGTTGATTTCTTTTTGAACCGGCTCTGACTGAAGTTCTTTTTGGATAACAGGCAGCAGTTTTTCAATCACCTGCACGCTCTCAAGCTTCGTTTGAATGCTTTCTTTCGAGAGCCAGTCGTTTTCAAGCGTCGTGACGAGCGCGCCAACTATTTTTTTCCGGTTTTTCGGCAAAAGAGCGGTATGCGGGATTGGAATTCCCGCCGGATGGCGAAATAAAGCCGTCACGGCAAACCAGTCGGCAAGCCCGCCGACAAGCCCTGCTTCAAATCCCCCATGCAAAATCCCGCCCCAGACCGGTCCCTGAAAAGGAATGGTCGCAGCGAAACCGCCGCCCATTACGGCAAGCGATAAACTGGCTAAATGTTTTGATTGTTTTGGTTGTTTAGTTTTCATGTTTTATTCACCTTTTACACATAATTTTCACTCTATTATAACAATAAAAGAAAAGATTTTAATGTGAAGCAACTTTTTGCCATACTATATTGACATAACTAATTATTATTTGTTATTCTCAAGTTTGTAAAAATTGAATAATAAAATCCTCATGGCTGTCTCAATGAGGTAGAGGTTGCGATAATTAAAAGTAGTGCACTGGAAGCCTGATGGGGCTCGTGATGGTGTTTGAAAGGAATTGTTGCCGAAGCTCAAAGGATCCATTTTATCTTTTGAGCTGGGTTTGCATCGAACAGGTGTAAAACTGTCACAGGACTATTCTGTGGAGAACTATAAAGAGACAGAGGATGAGGGTTATTTTAAAACACAAGTGTCCCGTACATTTGTGTTTTTTATTTAGGAGGAAAAGAAATGGAGAAAAAATGGGGATTGTGGCTTCTGACAGCCATTGTTGTTGGGAATATGGTCGGTTCCGGCATTTTTATGCTTCCAACTACGCTGGCGCAAATGGCCAGCCCTTTAGGAGTAGCACTTGCCTGGCTTCTGACCGGCTTTGGCGTTTTAATGATTGCGCTCGTTTTTAACGCATTGTCCGTCCGCCAGCCTGACTTAACCGGCGGGCCGCAAAGCTATGCACAGGCGCTGTTTCAGTCACCGAAGTATGGAAAAACAGCCGGTTTTTCTATGGTGTGGGGTTACTGGGTGGCCAACTGGATTAGCAATGTAGCCATTATCACCAGCTTTGCCGGCTACTTGTCTGCATTCTTCCCTGTGATGAGAAGTGAGCACATTCTTTTTTCAGCAGGCTCTCAGGAAATTGCACTCGGACGGGTTTTGACATTTGTTGTTTGCAGCTTATTGCTTTGGGGCACTCATCTTATCTTGATCACAAGCATTAAAAGTGCTGGTAAATTAAACTTTATCGCAACCGCCTCAAAAGTGATTGGATTTATGCTGTTTATTACAGCCGCTTTGTTTGTTTTTCAGTTATCAAATTTTGGGGATTTATATACGCCGATAGTGGATAGTGAAGGCGTGTCCCACGGATTGTTCAGCCAGATGAACCTAGCCGCGATTTCTACATTATGGGCTTTTGTCGGCATCGAATCTGCCGTCATCCTGTCAGGACGCGCCCAGTCTCAGCGTGATGTCGGACGCGCTACGGTGTTGGGCCTTTTGATTGCACTTGTTATTTATATGGCGCTTACGCTCATCATTATGGGTGTATTGCCTCAGGAAGTATTAAAAACATCTGACAAGCCGTTTGTTGATGCTCTTTCTGTTTTAATTGGGGACACCGGGGCGACTGTAATGGCTCTCCTGGCGGTAATCTCCTTATTCGGTTCAACAATCGGATGGATTTTGCTTAGTTCAGAGGTGCCTTACAACGCAGCCAAAACGGGCATCTTCCCTGCTTATTTTGCCAAGTTAAATAAAAAAGGAAGTCCGGCCCGGGCTTTAACGGCCACAAATATGATGTCGCAAATTTTTATTTTCTCAACAATTTCTGGCACAATCAGTGAAGCGTATACGTTTTTAACGACATCCGCCACACTTGCTTACTTGATTCCTTACTTAGTATCAGCGTTGTTCCTTTTAAAGCTTTCACTAAAAGGAGATATTTACGAACCGGGAGACAAGTCGCGTTTGTCCCACGGAATAATAGCGGCACTCGCTTTTATTTACTCTATATGGGTGATCAAGTCCGGTACGGCTGATTGGACAACTTTTTCGTTAGGCATGGGATTGTTTTTATTAGGGGTTGTTCTCTACCCTCTTCTCATACGTCTTCAATTGGTTAAATAATGCGCTTCGGCGAGTATAATAAAAAACCCGTCCCGGTTTTCGGGACGGATTTTTTATTACTGATTTAATTTAGAGCGTTTTTTTGAATAAGCACAGTAAATGACTACGCCGATCACCAGCCAGATAGCAAAGCGAATCCATGTTTCCGCGCCAAGCCGCAGAATTAAGAACCCGCAGAACAAAATGGCCAAAATAGGCACAAGCGGCACGGCCGGACAACGAAAAGCACGCGGCAGATCAGGCGGTTTAACCCGTAACACAATAACGGCCACTGACACTAAAATAAACGCGGACAAAGTTCCGGTGTTAATAAGTTTTGCCAGTTCATCAAGAGAAATAAACGCGCCCAGCAGCCCGGCAATTAATCCGAAAAACCATGTAGCAACATAAGGTGTTTGATACTTTTTATGCACTTTCGACAAAATCGGCGGCATTAACCCGTCTCTTGACATAGAAAACATAACCCGTGTTTGTCCATATAACATAACGAGCATGACCGTTGTCATGCCGAGGATTGCTCCAAGATCGATCACACCGGCTACCCAGTTTTGACCGGAAACCTGTAAAGGCAGCGAAATCGGATGAGCGACCCCTTCAAATTGCATGAAAGGAACAACACCCGTCATAATAGCTGAAACAGTAACGTAAAGCAGGGTACAAACAAATAAGGACGAAAGAATCCCGATCGGCAAATCTCTTTTTGGATTTTTTGTTTCTTCCGCAGCAGATGCGACGGCATCAAACCCGATAAAAGCAAAAAAGACGAGCGTCGCAGCCGCAAAAACGCCATCAAAACCAAATGGCATAAACGGGTCCCAGTTAGCGGGCTTTACATATCCAGCCGCAGCCACAATAAACAGCAGCACAACCGCAATTTTAATGATAACCATGATATTATTGACCCGCTTCGATTGCTTAACGCCAATCGAAAGCAAAAACGTAATCAGCATAACAATTAAAAATGCCGGAAGATTAAAATACGTTGTCGTTCCTTCAATCGTGCCCGGAGCTGCTGTTAAAGCAGCCGGGATATGCAGCCCGAACCCTGCAAGCAATGACTGGAAATAGCCGGACCATCCAACTGATACAGCACTTACCGCCAGTAAATACTCAAGTACTAAATCCCACCCGATTATAAAAGCGATAAATTCGCCAAGCGTCAAGTAGTTGTATGTGTAAACAGAACCGGAAACGGGAACTGTTGACGCAAATTCCGCCTAAGACTAAGCGGCAGGCAAGAGCGGCAATGACAAATGATATAATAAGCGCCGGCCCCGCTGTTAAGGCACCTGTGCCCGTTAAAACAAAAATACCTGTTCCGATAATGGCACCGATTCCGAGCATCGTTAAATCAAATGCACCCAGTTCTTTCTTTAATGCACTGCCTTTAGACGGTCCATTTATTAAATCTTTAATACTTTTTTTGCGAACAAAGAATTACTCATATTTTTTCCTCACTTTCTGAAAATTTATTATATTAGAGTAACAGTATAATTAGTAACAAAAAAACCAAAATTATTTCTTGAAAATTTAACTAAAAAAATTACGTTTGATTAGTTCGATTTATATAAGTCTTTATCCCCTCTTTTATCCGTGTCTACACCGGAGTAATTTAATGTTTTGTAAAGATTCAATTGCATGTCTTGAAGGAATTTAAAAATTTATGCTACTTTTAATTTAGGAATAAAAAAACAGGTGAACTGGTTAAGAAAGTAACGACTAAAGGAGATGACGATGCAAAAAATCAATTTCAGCACGCTAATGGAAATCTTTCTTGTTTCAACCCGGCTTGGGTTTACGTCTTTTGGAGGCCCGGTAGCCCATTTAGGTTATTTTCATGAAGAATATGTACGCAGGCGCAAATGGATGGATGAAAAAAGCTACGCTGACTTAGTCGCGCTGTGCCAATTTCTCCCTGGTCCGGCAAGCAGCCAGGTTGGGATCGGTATTGGTGTGATGCGTGGCGGCGTTCTTGGCGGCATTTTGGCGTTTCTAGGTTTTACAATGCCCTCTATGATTGCGTTGATTGTTTTTGCACTTGTACTTCAGGAGGTGGATATTGCCGACGCCGGCTGGATTCATGGGCTGAAAATTGTGGCCGTGGCGGTTGTCGCCCATGCGATTCTTGGCATGGCTGGGAAATTGGCGCCGGATTTAAAACGAAAAGCGATTGTACTCGCCGGGTTGGGAATTGTTCTATTATGGCAGACTGCCTTTACGCAGATCGGTGTCATTGTGATCGCCGGACTCATTGGCTTTCTCCTGTACAAAGATCATAAAACGGATTCGGTGCCTTCGTTTTCTTTTCCACTTTCCCGTACGTTTGGCGTGATGTGCCTCTCCCTCTTTTTCGGATTGCTCGTTCTTTTGCCGATTTTGCGGGAAGCAACATCATTAAACTGGGTTGCCCTGTGCGACAGCTTTTATCGAAGCGGCGCGCTCGTTTTTGGCGGCGGCCATGTGGTGCTTCCGCTGTTAGAGCGTGAATTTGTATCTGCCGGCTGGCTGACAGCTGAGCAATTTTTAGCCGGCTACGGAGCCGCTCAGGCAGTACCAGGACCGCTTTTTACATTTGCTGCTTATATCGGTGCGGTTATTAATGGCTGGCAGGGTGGATTATTAGCAACATTTGCGGTTTTTCTTCCGGCATTTCTGTTGATTCTCGGCGCTCTCCCTTTTTGGGACACACTTCGCCGTAATCCAAATATTCAAGGTGCGCTTATGGGGGTAAATGCAGCCGTTGTCGGTATCTTGATTGCTGCATTTTACACACCGATTTGGACAAGCACAATTGTCGATGCGATTGATTTTGTGTTCGCTGCTATCTTGTTTAGTATGCTTGTGTATTGGAAACTTCCCCCGTGGGTAGTGGTCATTGTTGGTGCTCTTGGCGGAGCGCTAATTAGTTTGTTTATGTAAAGAAAAAGGACTGTCTCGGCATGAAAAGAGACAGTCCTTCTCTATAATTGGACATTCACTGCTTTTTATCAATATACTTTCCATAGTCGGGAATGGCTATGTTGTTGAATTCTTGAACTAATTTTCCCAGCCCTTCTGACAACTCTTCTCCTATCACCGGCAATCCATGTCCCGTAACGGCCACAGCTGGTTTCAGGCTTGCTAACTCCTGCACAGATTCCTTCGCAGCTTTCCAATCAGTAGTAAAGTATCTTGGCGGTCCATTCACTTCCTGTTTCTGTGTTAAGACTTTATAAAGAGAATCTTGTTTAACTGTTACAAACGCGTCCCCCGCCAGTAGAGTCCTGTCTTTTTCTCTAAACAAAGAAACGTGTCCCGGTGAATGCCCCGGGGTATGAATCCAGCGAAAATCCGGCAGGTGCGGCACCGTTTCATCCATTGGCAGCTTCAGTACATTGCTTCCTAAATCGATCGGTTCATATGGAAACAGCGGAGACATTTTGGCGACCATGCCTCCTTCTACAGTTGGGTCTGGTTTAGGATAACTCGTTTGCCCTGTTAAAAAAGGGAGTTCCAATTCATGCGCATAAACAGGAACTTCCCAATGTTTCACTAATTCAATAATTGCCCCTACATGGTCGAAGTGACCATGTGTCAGGATAATGGCTTTCGGGCGGCTGTTTGCGCCGAAATATTTTTCGGAAACTGAAACGATCTCGTCTGCAGAACCAGGCATTCCGGCATCAATTAATACAAATTCCTTTGTTTCCGGATTTCCAGCTAAGCAAATATTGACGATTTGAATCGTATGACAGAATAAATCCGGCAGTACTTCAATCGATTGGCCGCTTTTTATAGAGGTGGCAGGAACAGGTTTATAATCACTGCCATATTTCATATTTTGGTCCATTTTTCATCCTCCGTTATCACAAATGACTATAGATATTATTCCTCTTTTTAGATGAACTATTTACGGGAAATTCACAAGTTCATTCTTCAAATAATCGGATAGGACCAATCATATCTTGGATTACAGTAATAAGGGGGCCTCGAACCCACTTTAGGCACTTGATAGGTGGAAGGATTCGCCGTATAGACGATCTCTTCTTTTTCATCTGATTCGTTTACCAGCAATAGCTTTACTTCATAATTAACTTGACCAGAATGCATGATACCGCCTCCCTCGTCTTTTCTTACTTTATTCAAATACCCTCCAGCTTTGCGTCTATACCGAAAAATTTCACTTTTATCAAAATCTTTTATTAAAGCTGCGATGATGCATCGACAGCAGACATCCATCAGACATAAAGTGATGTTAGCTCTTATGTATGGTGAGGAGGGGATTACCATTTCAAGTAATAAAAAAGAGATGAACAAGAAACAACACCATCAGACATATCCTCTTTACCCTAATTACGGAAAAATAACACAATATCAAGACGTTTCACTTACCGTACCCGAACAGCGCCAGCTTCGTCAGCCAGGCTTAGAAAAATTGATGGTTCCCCAGCCTATCATTGAAAATCCAAATTATAAAGGAAGTGAAAAACTAAAAGGAAAGGTTGCGCTTATCACAGGGGGAGACAGTGGGATTGGCGCGGCGGTCGCGATCGCTTTTGCAAAGGAAGGGGCCCATATTGCGATTTCTTATTTAGATGAGCATGAAGATGCGGAACGAACAAAGACAAGAATTGAAGCATTGGGACAACGTTGTTTATTGTTACCGGGTGATGTAAGAAAGAAACAGCAATGCACCGACATTGTAGAAAAAGTCATTCAAAAATTCGGAAAACTTGATATTCTATGTAACCACGTCGAGATCCAGTTTCAGCAGCTAAGCCTGCTTGATATTACGGATGAACAATTTGATGACACCTTTAAAGTGAACATTTATTCCCACTTCTACACAACCCGGGCCGCCCTTCCATACTTAGAGGAAGGTAGTTCGATCATTAACACATCCTCCGTTGTCACGTTTATTGGACATAAAGAATTGATTGACTACACAGCTACAAAAGGAGCAAATATTGGGTTTACACGCGCATTAGCCAACAACCTATCAGCAAGGGCATCCGTGTGAATGCAGCTGCTCCTGGACGAGTATGGACGCCGCTTATTCCCGCCAGCTTTTCAGCAGACCAAGTGCCACTTGTCGAAAACCCGATGGAGCGTCAAGGGCAGCCGTTTGAACTGGCCCCCACCTACGTCTACCTCGCTTCTGACGACTCACGTTTCGTCACTGGACAGACGCTTCATGTAAATGAAGGAGAGTGGACATCTTCTTGATTAGCAAGATTCCTTTTACAAGGCAAAATGAGTTTTACGGTATGCAGAGTAAAAGCCGTGAGTATGTCTCACGGCTTTAATCCAATTATTCTCCTGTTTTGGCAAAGCGTTCAATCCGTTCGCCAATTTCATCGCGAACACGCTGGAACACAGCCCATTTTTCTTCTTCCGTTCCCTGCGCTTTGGCCGGATCGTCAAAGCCCCAATGCTCGCGTCGGACAGAAGGGGGTGTCACCGGGCATTTGTCTGCTGCGTCGCCGCATAATGTCACAGCAAGCGTTGCGTTATTTAAAATGTCCGAATCGATAATATCCGATGTTTGATTTGAGATGTCGATACTGACTTCATTCATTGCTTTTACGGCATTTGGATTTAATCCGTGCGCTTCAATACCTGCGCTTTTCACCACCCATTCATCGCCCAAATGTTTTTTCGCCCAGCCTTCCGCCATCTGGCTCCGGCATGAGTTTCCAGTGCATAAAAAGTATATTGTTTTCTTTGACATGTAAATCGTCTCCTTTTATGAAATAATGTGCAGCCATATATACAAACCGACAAGTGTGATAAACAGCGTCGGGATAGTTAAAATAATGCCTGTTTTAAAATATGTGCCCCACGAGATTTTCACCCCTTTTAAGCTTAATACGTGCAGCCATAAAAGCGTGGCAAGAGAACCAATTGGGGTGATTTTCGGCCCTAAATCCGAACCGATCACATTCGCGTAAATAAGCGCTTCGCGAATCGTCCCGGTCGTATTCGTATCGGCAATTGCCAGCGCATCGATCATGACAGTCGGCATGTTGTTCATCACCGATGATAAAATCGCGGCGATAAAGCCCATGCCAATTGTGGCGGCAAATAACCCTTGATCTGCCGTTGCTTGAATCACATCCGACAAAATCGTTGTTAAGCCCGCATTACGCAGCCCATATACGACGACATACATGCCAATGGAGAAAAAGACAATAGCCCACGGTGCGCCCTTAACGACGGATTTCGTGTGAACAGCCGGACTTTTTCTTGCTATCACCAAAAAGAAAATCGCCACGACGCCGGCAATAATCGAAACCGGAATCCCAAGCGGTTCGCTCACAAAATAGCCGACAAGAAGCACGCCAAGCACGTACCAGGACAAGTGAAACATTTTAATGTCCTTAATGGCGGCTGTTGGTTCCTTCAAGTCAGACAAACTGTAGTTTTTCGGAATGCTTTTACGGAAAAACAAGTACAGCACAAGGATGCTTGCCCCTAATGAGAAAAAGTTTGGAACAATCATCCGCGATGCATATTCAACAAAACCGATGCCGAAGAAATCCGCTGACACAATGTTGACGAGGTTGCTGACAACGAGCGGCAGCGACGTCGTATCGGCGATAAATCCGCTTGCCATAATAAACGGGAAAACCATTTTTTCTTCAAATTGCAAATTCCGCACCATCGCCAAAACGATTGGCGTTAAAATAAGCGCCGCACCGTCATTGGCGAAAAGTGCCGCGACAACTGCACCAAGCAGAATGACGTATACAAACATTTTGACACCATTCCCGCCGGCGGCTCTCGCCATATGTAGGGCTGCCCATTCAAAAAAGCCGATTTCGTCTAAAATAAGCGAAATTAATATAAGGGCGACAAACGTTAACGTGGCGTTCCATACAATAGATGTCACATCGATGACATCGCCAAAATCAACAACGCCCACAATCAAAGCAATGGCTGCTCCGATGCAGGCTGACCAGCCGATCGACAAATTTCTCGGCTGCCAGATGACAAATAGGAGTGTCACCAAAAAAATAAGAGATGCTGCGATAACTGAAAACAAATTTCTTTCTCCTTTCTATTCGCAGGAAATGCGCCGTCCCTGCGCTTCCAGCTCTACAAACCGTTCCTGTTGATCCGGCAGGTGATTCAATAAATTCTCAATAAGCTGCGCGTATTCGCTATGCGGATTCAGCGAATAAAAAATCCACTGGCCCCGGCGTGTTTCCTGGACGATGCCCGCATCCTTCATTTTACGTAAATGCTGGCTGATGGCGGGCTGGGTCATATCAAATAGTGCCGTAAACTCACAGACGCAGCACTCATGTGACTGAAGCAGCTTCATCATTGTCAAGCGGGTTTTGTCGCCCAGCAATTTCAATACGTGCGCTGTTTTTTGAATATCCAATTGTTTATCGGCGTTCATGATCATTCCTCCTGTCTCGAATCATCATATAATAATGTGCTTATATAAGCAATTACGAATATGAAAAGCCCATTCAAAATAACTGAATGGGTTTTTCATGAAATCAATCATCATCATCGTCTTGAGCATCGTCCCCGTCGTCCTGATCATCCTCGTCATCCTGTACTGGAGCGGATGGTTTGGAGACTGGGGCTGGTTCCGGATCTGGTTCTGCTTTTGGCGCAGCAGCCGGGGCTGATGGAGCATTAACGGGTTTTGATTCTGGTTCAACAGGCGCTTCCTTTTTTACATGGTTAAATCGCGAAATAGACGACACTTTTGCGGTAGCAGCCTGGACATATACGTGAGCGCCTCCATCATCATTTTCCACTGTCACTTTGTAATGATCGCCTGAGTTTGTTTCAACCGTTTCAATCCTGGTGACATTTCCATCCACTTCACGAGCGGCAGCCTCTTTCGCAGTTAGTTCTGAAACAACAAATGGTTTTGCTTCCTGGGGGACCGTCATCGCGTCCGCGACTTTGATTTCATCAGATGAGACTGTTTCTCCTGTTTCCAAATTGAAGACAAACCGGTAGTTCGTTCCATTTTTATCCACAATCGCTTCAGCTCTCGGTTCTCCATCACCCGTTATATCACTGATTGATGTAACTATACCATTTGAATCCCCCCTAATTTGTTCTCTTGCTTCTTCAAGTGTCAATGTGGTTTGGCTCTTCTCAAGCAGCTTTACATTGCTGACTTTTTTCGACTGTCCGTCAACAGACAACGCGTATGTACCTTTATCATTTTCAAGCACAATTTCATATGCCTGCCTGTCTTTGTTCCATTCGATCGACTGGACTTCACCGTCATAGGTTGATACGGCGAGCGATTCCGCTTCTGCTTCCGACACCGCTGCCGGACGTTCGACGATATATCCTTTATATAAAACAACAACAAGACCAATAAAAATAAACGCAGTCAAAAATAACTTCATCTTCATTCTTTACGCCTCCGATTTGGGCAAAAGCACAGTAAAGACAGACCCTTCCTGTTCCGTGCTGCTCATCTTAATCATGCCGCCGTGCTGCTCGGCAATGCGTTTCGCGATTGACAACCCAAGCCCGGAGCCACCCGTTTTTCTGCCTCTTACTTTATCTACCCGGTACAGCCGGTCAAATATATATGGCTGCGCTTCTTTCGGAATGCCAATGCCGTAGTCCTTTACTTGAAGCTGAATGATCTCATTATCCTGAGCGAGTGACACGTGAATTACGTCGTCGCTGTATTTCCTCGCATTATCAAGCAAGATCACAAGCAATTGTACGAAGCTTTGTTCATGCACATCCGCCATGATGACCGACCGTTGAATGGTATACTGAATGTCATTTTCATACATGACTCGAAGCCGTTTTATCGTCTGTTTAACAAGCGGTGAAATGTTCATTTTTCCCCGTTCGTTTTCAATCAGCTCTTCCGACACCGCTAACTGCAAAAGCTGCTCCGTTAAATAACGCATTCGACCTGACTCCGATTCAATTGCTGACAGCGCTTCTTCCATCACGTCCGGCCGGGTTGTTCCCCATCGCCGGAGAAGCTTTACATAGCTGAAAATAACGGTGAGGGGCGTTTTCAGCTCATGAGAAGCATCCGAAACAAATTGCTCCTGCTTTATGTAGCTTGCTTCAAGCCGATCAATCATCCGGTTAAACGTTGACGCTAAAATTGCCAGCTCATCCTTTGTTTCTCTTTTCACATCAATTCGTTCGTATGATTCATTTTCTTCAATCGTTTTCATCGTGTACGTCAGCTCTTGAATCGGCCGTGAAATCCACTTGCTGAGAAACCAGCTTACTAAAAACAATATGAATGCCAAAACAATAGACGTCACGATCAGCACCCATCTCAAATCGTCGATTGTTTCATAGAGACGGTCGATATTTTCGACGATCTGCAAATTGATAACCGCTCCGTCATCGCCAATGACCGGTACAGATACGAGAGCAAAACGGGCGTCACGAAATGTGATCACCTGCTCGAATTGATCATCTTTAAACGCTGTTTGAATAAAGAAAAAATCATTGTCGGTTGACACCTGATCAACCGGCGTGCCGTCTTCAAGCACAATGCGAATGAGTCCGTTGCTGATTAAGTACGTTTGAAGCACCTGCTCGGTGGTCTGGTCTTCACGTGAATTCAGTTTTTCAATCACCGTTTCAGCAATGCCAATCAGCCGGTCCTGCTCTGATGAAATGCTGCGGCTTTCAAACAGCAAATAAATAGCAGTGTTTGCGGTCAGCAAAAGCAATACAATAAGCCCTGTAATCGACAGCTGTATGCGTGTACCGAGTTTCATCTGCTCAATCCTTTATCATGTAGCCGACGCTGCGAACGGTTTGAATAAACGGTTCGTTTTCTGTGTGATGCAGCTTTTTGCGAAGATAGCGGATGTAGACATCGACCACATTTGTGTCGCCAAAATAGTCATACCCCCATACCTCATTCAAAATTTGGGCGCGTTCAAGCGCATGATTTTTATTGAGAGCTAAATAAAGCAGCAAATCATATTCACGCGGCGTTAACTCGACAGCTTTGTCATTTGCAAATACTTCACGCGTATTTGGATAAATGGTTACATGCCGGACAGACAGCACATTTTCTTCTGCTTGTTTCACATGAAACCGCAAATGTGAGCGGATTCTCGCCAGCAGTTCCTCAATTTCAAATGGCTTAGTCATATAATCATTTGCTCCAGCATCAAGACCACTTACTTTATCAAAAACCGAATTGCGTGCTGTCAGCATAATAATAATTAATGCGTCATTGATCGATCGAATGCGACGGAGCACTTCCATGCCATTCAACTCTGGAATCATAACGTCCAGCAAGACAAGGTCTATCGCTTCTTGCTCAACGATAGCCAAGGCGTCACGACCGTTGTAAGCTGTACTTGTCTGAAACCCTTCGTATTCAAGCTCCAGCTGAATGACACGCGCAATTTGTTCATCATCTTCTACGATTAAAATATGACCGCTCATTTTTTCACTCCATTCAAATTGACAGACCCGTCCAGCTCCAATACGTAAAGTAAAATAGCAGCATGACCGCGATGTAAAGCGGCAGCAAATACAAGCTCATTTTCAATAAATCTTTTGCTTCATAAGAAAGGTCTCCTTCTTCATAAAAAAGCAGCAGCGCCTTAGAGCTTACCGGAAACGTCACACAATAATTCATGCCAATTAAACTTAAAAACACAATACTGGATACATCGCCATCAATCGCTTGTCCAAACAAAATGAGACTCGGAATAAACACGATCGCACGCGTCGTGTGTGATGTGATGTATAGATGACTCGTTGTTGTCACGAGTAAAATCACTATTACGATAAGCCATTCCGGCATTTGTGTAAATACGCCTAAAATCCCCATTATTTCCCGGTCCAGCCACTCTACGACTCCTGAGGTCACAAGCAACGTGCCTAAAGCGGCAGCCGCTGCGACAAATAAAATCAAATTCCACGATACTGATTGGACACCCTGCTTCCATGTCATAACACCATAGCGCGGCAGCATAAATAACAGAGCGCCGACAATAGTGGTAAAACCCAGTTCGTATCCATGAAGGCTTTCGGTCATCCAAGCAGCCACAATGATGCCAACCAGCCAGGCTGTTTTTTTCTCTTTTTCCGAAAGCGGTTCAGATCCTGTTTCTTCTATTGATATTTTTTCTTCATGTGCCTCTTTTTTGGGCCATAACCGCCATTTCATCATATAAAAGGACAGGAATGTAATAGTCACTGTAAATGGGACACTCCATACAAGCCATTGAACGAATGAAATGGTTTCACCAACTGCTGTTTCTAATAATCCTACCCCAATAACATGCGAACCGGCACCTATCAATGCAGCCGATGTGCTCATTAAAATAATAACCGGTGCCATTATCGCTAACGCCTCATTTTCCTTTTGGGAAAACGAGAAACGAATCTGCTTCATCATAGGCATTGATAAAGCGGCACGGCCGGATGTGGATGGAATAAAAAAAGCGGACAGCAATAAAATCGATGTGAAGCGGCTCAAAACAGAACGTCCGCTGCGAAGCACCATCCTGCTAAATCGCTCTGCCAGCCCCGACCGTTTAACCGCTTCACCAATCATAAAAGAACCGATCATCAGCCAGACCACTTCTTCCGATAAGGATGCATACAGCAGCTCAGGAGTTGACGCTTTCATTAAAATAACAAAAACGAGAATGCCAGTAGCCACCAATCCTGCCGGTATCTTTGTCGCTACCCATAGGGTCATCGCGGACAAAAAGGCAAATAACGCTATTTTTCCGCTGTACGTAAGCGAATCAATAAATGTAATAATTAACGCGTATAAAACAATTAAAGCCAAGATGGACAGCGCCCTTGTTGAGCACATATCAAGCTGTTCCATCAGCCATGGCTTGCGCTTTGCGCGCAGGGCGGATCGCTGCATCATGCTTTCTCCTCCTTATGTACCGGTTTGCTTAACGCCAATTTTCATGCCGATCGACACTTGGCGTAATATACAATCCACACTTTCTTCAATCCATTGCGGTGCTTTAAAAATTGCTTTTTCAAGTGTTGACGGCTTTTGAATAATGCTTATATACGCATCAATTCCCGCTTCGTAATTGAGCTCGGCTCCACGGCCAATCGTGCCCGTAATGACAATGACCGGAATGCCGTATTTTTTTGCAACACGGGCGACTTCACATGGAATTTTGCCTTGCGGAGTTTGAAAGTCGATGCTCCCTTCCGCTGTAATCACAAGGTCTGCGCCTGCGATTTTTTCCTCTATTTGAATAAAGTCCCTAATCAAGTCAAAGCGCGGATACAGAATTGCGGGTGTAAAAGCAAGAAGTGCCGCCCCGAGCCCCCCGGACGCACCACTCCCCGGCATATGGCCTACTTGGATGCCCACTGTATTCTCAATTAGCTTTGTGTAATGATCAAATGCATCACTTAACAGCTGTACTTGTTCGGGAGATGCCCCTTTTTGCGGTCCAAACACACGTGCAACCCCTTTTTCTCCGCATAAAACGTTCGTCCAGTTGCACGCTACATCAATTGGGGTATCTTTCAGACGGGGATCCACCATAGACAGGTCGATAGAATGAACGTGAAGCAAATCTTCTCCCCCAGCCACATGAACGACTTCACGTTGTTTATTTAAAAAACGGACTCCGAGCGCCTGCGCCATGCCTGCTCCGCCATCGGACGTTCCTGAATCCCCGCATCCGATCATAATTCGATCCACTCCGAGACAAAGCGCGTCCCGAATAAGCTCTCCAACACCGTATGTCGTTGTTTTCAGCGGATTGCGCGCATTTCTCGGTACAAGCTTTAGCCCGGCAGCCGCGGCCATTTCAATAACGGCGATTTGTTCATTTTCTTCTACATAAACTCCGTAATGGCTGACAATCTGTTTTCCGGTCGGATCAGTTATCCTTTTATGAATTAATTCACCGTTCTTAATGGCCACTATCGCTTTCGCAAAACCCTCCCCGCCATCAATCATCGGCACGAGCTCCGTTTGAATGCACGGATCAAATCGCTTTGCCCCTGCTTCCATTGCTACAGCTACTTCATCCGCATCCATACACTCTTTAAATCCTGATGGAATCATAACTACCTTCATCGTATTTCCTCCTCGTTTTCTTCGTTACGATTACAATAGCCAACAATTCCTAATGCTTTCTAAGAAAATCATTAAGATTTAATGAGAAAAGTAGTTTGATAAAAATATTAAATCAGAAAATATTTTTATTAATAATTATTATAAATAAATATTGACTTTCGTTTGAGAAATGTTATCATTACAATATAAGCAAGACATTAACTGATGAGGTGATTCATGTGATCGAAAAAAACAATCGTTTGACGACTAGCTGGGGTGCTCCTGTTGGCGATAACCAAAACTCACAAACAGCCGGACAACGCGGACCAACATTAATTCAAGACGTTCATTTGCTTGAAAAATTGGCGCATTTTAACCGGGAACGTGTACCTGAGCGCGTTGTTCATGCGAAAGGTGCCGGCGCACACGGCTATCTGGAAGTAACAAACAGTGAAATCTCAAAATATACTAAAGCGGACTTCTTGTCAGAAGCAGGAAAACGCACACCGATGTTTATCCGTTTTTCAACTGTAGCAGGCGAGCTTGGTTCTGCGGACACAGTACGTGACCCGCGCGGCTTCGCAGTGAAGTTCTATACAGAAGAAGGAAACTATGATTTGGTCGGAAATAACACACCTGTGTTTTTTATTCGCGACGCGATTAAATTCCCTGACTTCATTCATACACAAAAACGCGATCCGCAAACTCACTTAAAGAACCCAACAGCGGTTTGGGATTTCTGGTCATTGTCACCTGAATCCCTTCATCAAGTAACGATTTTGATGTCTGATCGCGGCATTCCAGCAACACTTCGCCATCAGCACGGCTTCGGAAGCCACACATTTAAATGGGTCAATGAGCAAGGACAAGCCGTTTGGGTGAAATACCACTTTAAAACAGACCAAGGCGTTAAAAACCTTGACGTAGACTTAGCTGCAAAACTAGCAGGTGAGAATCCTGATTATCATACAGAAGATTTATTTAACGCAATTGAGAATGGCGATTTCCCTTCATGGACGCTTCATGTTCAGATTATGCCAGTGGAAGACGCAGACACATACAAATGGGATCCGTTTGATGTCACAAAAGTTTGGTCTCAAAAAGATTATCCATTAATCGAAGTTGGTAAAATGGTGCTGGACCGTAACCCTGAAAACTACTTTGCGGAAGTAGAGCAGGCTACGTTCTCACCAGGTGCATTCGTTCCTGGTGTCGAGGCATCACCGGACAAAATGCTTCAAGGCCGTTTGTTTGCATATTCTGATGCGGCTCGTTACCGCGTCGGTGCGAACCATAACGCACTGCCAATCAATGCGCCAAAAGCGCCAGTAAACAACCACCAGCGCGATGGACAAATGCGCTTTGACGGAAACGGCGGCAAGTCGGTTTACTACGAGCCAAACAGCTTTGATGGACCAACTGAAACACCAGAAACAAACGTAACGCCATTTGATATTCATGGACAAGCCGGCACACATGCTTACAGCCATGATGATCATTACACACAAGCCGGCGACCTTTACCGTCTGCTTTCAGAAGACGAGCGTACGCGCCTTGTGAATAACATTGTCGGCGCAATGAAGCCGGTTGAACGCGCTGATATTAAGCTTCGCCAGATCAGCCACTTCCACAAAGCGGATCCAGAATATGGAGCACGCGTTGCCGAAGGACTTGGCCTCGCTGTACCTGCTGAGTAAAAAGCGTAAGGCGCCCGTTAATCGGCGACAAGCATAAGACGAGGACTGGCGGAGGCGTTTTTTGCCTCCAGAAGGGATTGGCTTATGATCTCGAGCCGACGGCGCCTGGAGCTGGACAATGTCCAAAATTATATCCTATTTATTTTGTGCAAATAAAAAAGAGGTATCCTGCGCGATCGCCGGATACCTCTTTCATTTTTAACATAAGGAGCGAAAACAGATGAAAAACAAATTAATTTGCCCGAATTGCCAAACTCCCATGAAAAAACTTAAACATAGCACATTGTGCGGATGCGGCAATAAACTGACAACCATTAACCGGTCAAAACGTTAACGAAACCGTTCTGGAAAATCAGTAATTATCGCCTCAATCGGTACACCGCTTTCGTTAATCCGGTTCCATTCCTTCACTTCATTAATCGTATAAAGGCGAAGGAGCATCCCGCTGTCTATCGCTTCTTTCCCGTATTCACTGAGCGCAAATGAGACCTGCGTATGAAGCGCCGTCAGCCCAAGATCTTTCGCTTTATCCAGCACATCACGCCGCATTTTCCAAACGAGCCCGGCCACCGCAATATACGGATCAAGTTCAACGACCCGTTTGATGCTGTCAAAGTTAAAAGAGGAAATAATGACTCTTCCCCGCATGTTATAGTGCTCAATCAAATCCAGCACTTTTTTTTCAATCCCATGATAGGGCACTTTATTTGTTTTTAATTCCACATTGATTTGCAGGCTGTTGCCCGATGCCCATGCAAAAAATTCATCCAGCGTCGGGATTTTTTCCCCTGCAAATTTTTCGTGGAACCAGCTTCCTGCATCAAGTGATGCTACTTCTTCTGCTGTCATCTGTTCAATCGCACCTTTTCCATCTGTTGTCCGGTTTACCGTTTCATCATGAATAACGACCATTTCCCCATCGCTTGTCAATTGCACGTCAAGCTCAATGCCGTCCGCTCCTTTTTCTACGGCTGCTTGAAAGGCCGTCATCGTATTTTCCGGATGCGTTCCACTTGCGCCGCGGTGAGCAAAAATGACCGGCTGCTGATTCATGTAAATCTCTCCTTTACTAACATCGTCCCTCTTATCTTATGTCAGAAAGGCGAAGAAACGCCACTTTCACTTGATATTCTCCTCTGATTCATCCAAATGAAATTCAGAAAATAGCGGGGTAAAGGTTTCTTAATGAAGTCGTTTTCCTTTTTGTTTCTCTCAAAATCAGTTACAATAATAAAACCATCACGTGACAGTTTGGAGGGGTTAACAATGCAATTGGGAAGGTGAAAATCGGCGAATTTGCTGAATTGGCCGGTGTATCCAAACGAACCGTTGACCATTACACGAACATAGGTTTACTGGAACCAGAACGTTCCGCTTCCGGCTATCGATTTTATGGAAAAGCTGATCTGGAAAAAATAGCGCTGATCGAGCAGAAAAAAACGGAAGGTCTGGCGCTTGAAGAGATTAAAGCCGAACTCGGTGCCACGCCCCTGCAGACAGACAGTGCGGAATTAATCGGCAAAAAAATGGAGACCATTCAAAAGGAATTAGACGAAGTATTACATTTATTGAAGAAAACAGACCTTGATCAGGCCGCAATCAAGCTGGAAATCAGCCATGAAAAGCTGGCAATGCTTCAGTCAATTCTTCATTTATTTTCTTAATTACTGGAGGAACCAAATCAATTGGAAGACATATTAAACTTATTTTTAGTTGCATTACTAATCGCATTAACCGGCTTTTTCGTCGCGACCGAGTTCGCTGTCGTCAAAGTTAGAAGTACAAGAATTGATCAGCTTGTAGAACAAGGGAAACCGGGTGCACAAGCAGCCAAGCACGTCACGAGCCACCTGGATGAATATTTATCCGCCTGCCAGCTTGGTATTACTATTACCGCACTCGGCCTTGGCTGGCTTGGAGAACCAACTGTTGAACGATTGTTAGGCCCATTGTTTACACGTTTGGATTTAAGCGAATCAACATCTCACATTCTTGCGTTTATTATCGCGTTTGCGTCTGTCACATTTTTACACGTAGTCGTCGGTGAACTGGCGCCAAAAACCGTCGCCATTCAAAAAGCAGAAGCAGTGACACTTTTGTTTGCCAAACCGATTATTTGGTTTTACCGAATTATGTACCCTTTTATTTTTGTCTTGAACGGATCGGCTCGTCTTTTAGTGGGCCTTTTCGGTATAAAGCCGGCTTCAGAGCACGACTCTTCCCACTCAGAAGAAGAACTGCGCCTCATTTTATCGGAAAGCTATGAAAGCGGTGAAATCAATCAGTCTGAGTACAGCTACGTCAACCGGATTTTCAAATTTGACGAGCGAATCGCGAAAGAAATTATGGTGCCGCGTACGAGCATGGTCACGCTTGATTACCATGCGACGCTTGCCGAAAGCCTTCCCCTTATGCAGGAAGAACAGTATACGCGCTACCCGGTCATTGACGGCAATAAAGACAATATCGCCGGTGCTGTACATATTAAAGAAATGATGACGAAAGCATACAGTGGGTTAAATCCAGAGGCACTTACTGTTAAGGAATTAACACGTCCTGTTATTCGGGTCATTGAAACGATTCCCATTCACGATTTACTTTTAAAAATGCAAAAAGAACGTACACAAATTGCGGTTCTCGTGGATGAATACGGCGGCACATCCGGTTTGGTAACAATTGAAGACATTTTAGAGGAAATCGTCGGCGACATTCGGGATGAGTTTGACGAAGATGAAGTAAAAGAAATTCAAAAAATGTCCGATGATCATTACACATTTGATTCCCGGGTGCTCATTTCTGAAGTGAATGACCTGATTGGCGTTCATTTGCCTGAGGAAGACGTCGATACAATCGGCGGCTGGTTTATGACTAACAATTTCGACATCACGATTCACGATCCGATCGAAATAGGCGGCTGGCTTTTTGCCGTCATCGAATACGATGATGAACAGATTGGCCGCATTGAAGCGCGCCGAGTATAAACAGAAGATTAAAAAATGAAAACCAGCTTCCGAATTCGGAAGCTGGTTTTCATTTTTTCATAACCTTCACGAAAAAGACTTTCAGGTAATTGCCTTCAGGGAAAGCAGCAATCGTCCGGAAATCATCCGGCAGCGCGTATTGTTCCAAAATATCATACGCGACACCTTTTTCTTTACAGGCTGTTTTAATAAACTGTTTGAATGTTTTCACATCAACGGCGCTGCTGTTTGTGGAAGCGACAATCACTCCGTTGTGTTTCGTTAACTCAATCGTTTCTTTCAACAGCTTCGTGTAGTCCTTCGCTGCACTGAACGTACGCTTTTTCGTTTTGGCAAAACTCGGCGGATCGACAACAACTAAATCAAATGTCCGTTCCTTTCTTGCCGCGTATTTAAAATATTGAAAGACGTCATCCACGATGATTTCTTGCTGTGACGCATCTAAATCATTGGCCTCAAACTGCTGAATCGTTTTTGGCTTGCTTCGATTGGCAACATCAACACTCGTCGTTTTTTTCGCCCCGCCAAGCGCTGAACAGACTGAAAAGGCACCCGTGTAGGAAAACATATTGAG
This sequence comes from Domibacillus sp. A3M-37, assembly GCF_024213455.1. Lineage (NCBI taxonomy): Bacteria > Bacillati > Bacillota > Bacilli > Caryophanales > Bacillaceae > Domibacillus > Domibacillus sp. A3M-37. The sequence continues at coordinate 84,179 of NZ_JANAVL010000009.1, forward strand.
CATTCCCGCTCCGCTTGAGTACCGCTCGCGAATCGCTTTTCGCACCTCACGCTGGTCGAGAAAAATACCAGTCATCGCTCCATCATTTAAATCTACTGCAAATCGGACCCCATTTTCTTTCACGATCATTGGAAATTCGCCACGTTCTCCTTCCACAAAATCATCGTCTTCAATGTACTGTCCTTTTTGATCAAACCGTTTTTTCTCATAAATCCCTTTAAAATCAAGCTTTTCACGCACCGCTTTTAAGACGTCCTCACGGAACGAATAAATGCCTTCACTATACCAATGAATTACATAAAAACCATCATAATAATCGATGATCAAGCCGCCAATACCGTCTCCTTCACCGTTGAATATCCGGAATGCGGTCGTATTCGGATCATTCATCAGCTCTTTTCGATGCTGGACGGCTGTTTCGATTTTTTTCGCAAAAAATGCGGCATCGATGTATTCTTCCGGCTCCCGTGTAACGATCCATCCGACTCCTTTATTTTGCACACCGTAGTAGCCCGTCCCAATGTAATTCTTTTTATCGTCTAAAATCCGGAGAATAGCGCCTTCTTCTTTCAGCACTTTCGGGTTCTCGATCGCTTCTTTTTCAATAAGCGGATACCCAGTACGGAGCTTTGCCGCTGCTTTTTTGTTCACCTTTACGTTTATCAGTGTTTTCATTACGGCCCCCAGAAGTTTTTTTCTTTATCTTATCAAAATCCAGAGGTAAACGGTATGTTTTTAAGTGTATGGTACAATGAGAAAAAAAGGATATTGAAGGGATTTTAACATAATGATGAGAATGACAGCGGGTTCATTGCAATGGGCCGTTTTTTTAATTGCTTCATCCATTGCTGCACCGGTTGCCATCGCGGCGCTTTTCCATTTAGACGCGGCGGGCACCGCGGACTTTATTCAGCGCACAATGCTTGTACTCGGCATTGCGGGTATTTTGCAAAGCTTATGCGGACATAAGCTGCCAATCAATGAAGGGCCCGCTGGATTATGGTGGGGCGTTTTTACTATTTACGCCGGATTCTCCGGTATTTTGTATGTGAATGACGAGGCAGCACTTCAAGTGCTGCAAAGCGGAATGCTGTATGCTGGTGTGTTATTTGTTCTCTTCGCCGCGTCAGGACTGATGGACCGGATGAAGGGTCTGTTTACACCAACGATTACATTTGTTTATTTGCTGCTCCTTGTTTTGCAGCTGAGCGGTACATTTGTAAAAGGGATGATGGGACTGCCTAATGAAGACGGCCATGTGGATAGCGTCGTTATTTTCGGCAGCCTGCTGACACTTGGTTTTACCTTTTGGATCAGTGGACATCGAAGTCCGCTTTTGCGGCGTTATTCCGTTTTAATTGCTATTTGCGCCGGCTGGCTTGTTTTCGTTTTGCTTGGAAAAGGCAGTTTACCAGTTGCAGGTGAGATTCCCCTCTTTTCACTGCCGGACATATTTGCATTCGGTCCGCCAATTTTGGATAGCGGCATGATAATTACGGCGTTTTTTATTACACTTTTGCTTATTGCGAATATGATGGCGTCTATACGTGTGATGGAAGGAACGCTGCACCGGGAATTCCGAGAAAATGTGCCGAATCGAATACGACAGGCCGGCTTTTTCGCCGGTATAAATCATTTTATTGCCGGCGCGTTTTCCGCTGTTGGTCCTGTACCGATATCTGGTGCAGCCGGATTTGTTTCCGCCACGAAAATGCGCTCAATCTGGCCGTTCATCGCTGGATGTACACTGATCGTCATCGTCACGTTTTTTCCGGCAGCAATGCTTGTGCTATCTTCACTGCCCGCTCCTGTCGCGTATGCAGTAACGTTCGTTATTTTTACCGGCATGGTGCGAATGGCTTTTCACGAACTGAGCAGCACAAGTGATTTAGAGCGCTCGCTTAAAGTAGCCGCGATCGGACTCATGACCGGCGTCGGCTTTATGTTTCTTCCGCCGGACAGCGTTTCGGAGCTGCCAGTCGCGATTGCGGTGACGTTGTCGAACGGTCTCGTCACCGGCACCGTTATCGCACTTTTGTATGAACAATGGCTTCTCTGGCGTGCGCGTTCCTGATTGGATTGAGTGTACATAAACAGCGGTCTCTGCCTTTTAGGCAGGACCGCTATTCACCGTTTCTTATTTTGTTTTTGACGATTTAAATTCAAATTGAACAGTACCGTCGTTTTTATCCTTCCAAATAAGATAGGCGTCAAAAGGACGCTTTCCTTTGAACCCCTTAATCAAATTTGTTTTTCCTTTGTCGAGCAATTTTTTCACGTTTGCTGCACTGATTGATTTTCCAAGCATTTTTTTGCCAAGCGTAAAATCACACTTTGATGATTGGTAAGCAGAGCAGCCATAAAATTTAATTTTCTCTACGACCGGACTGCCGCATTTCGGACATGGACCAAGCGGCTGATTGGATGGCGGTGTGGATTTGGACGGTGCATCAAATGTCCATCCGGCAGAATGCTGCACAGCGTCCCGAACGATTTTCTCAGCAAGCCGCTTTGACTGTTCAATAAACACATTCGCCTGCGCTTCTCCTTTACCGATTTCTTTTAAGCGCTGCTCCCATCTTCCCGTCAGCTCAGGCGAAGCAAGCAGCGTATGTTCAACCGCGTCAATTAAAATAAACGCTTTGGCCGTTGGAGCAACCCGATGCTGCTCAATATTCATATAGTCCAGCTGCTTCAACCGCTCAATAATGTTTGAACGTGTGCTTTCCTCCCCTAGGCCAGATACGGATTTCAACACGCTGCCGATCTCTTTATCTTCCATCGCGTACCCGACATTTTTCATCGCGGTAATCAGTTCACCTTCTGTATATCGTTTCGGTGGAACGGTCTTCCCTTCTGTAACCTTTACATCTTCCGCAATGCCATGCTGTCCTTCTTTCACGTCCGGCAGCAGCACGTCGTCTTTTTCGGCTTCAAACAAAACCGGGCGCCAGCCCGGCTGCAGCAGCCGTTTGCCGTTTGTCATAAACATGTGCGGGCCAATGTCCGTTTGAATGCTCGAGTGCGCAAAAACAGCCGGTCCATAGTGGGCGGCGATCAGCGAACGAGCGATCATGTCATAGATTTTCTGTTCGTCGCTGCTTAACGAATGAAGGGACGGCACTTTTTCCGTCGGAATGATTGCATAATGGTCACTCACTTTTTTCGCATCCACATAGCGCTTGTCCGCCATGATTGAGCGCGTCGTTTCAGAAGCGAACTTTTCATATGGCGAAAGGGCAGCAAGCTTTTTTAAAATACCCGGAAATGCTTCGGCTTCTTCCGGGTTTACATGATTGCTGTCCGTGCGAGGATATGTTACATAAGACCGGTCATATAAAGACTGCGTAACTTCCAGCGTTTTCTTAGGAGAAAAATTAAATCGTTTATTTGCCAGCGCCTGTAATGTGGATAAGCTGTGGAGAGTGGGCGGCGGAATATGTTTATTTTCGGTTTTCACTTTGACAACATCCGCTTCTTTCCCAACACATTCCTCGCGAATCACTTCAGCGTCTTCTTTTTGATTAAACCGGGTTTCTTTATCTTTCGTATATTTGCCTTCGTAGACAGCTCCGTCTATGTTAAAAGTTGCTGTCACTTCATAAAATGGCTTGGACACAAAATCAAGAATTTCCCGTTCCCGCTTGACGATAAGAGCCAGCGTAGGCGTCTGGACACGCCCAACTGCGTATACGTCGCGCCCCGCTCCTTTTGTCTTGGATTGAATAAGCAGCGTGTATGCACGGCTCGCGTTCATGCCGATCAGCCAGTCTGCGTAGCTGCGCGCCATTGCCTCATGATAGAGCGGCATCGTTTCCTCAATTGGACGCAAATTTAAAAAAGCCTGTTCAACCGCTCTCGGTGTCAGGCTGCTTACCCAAAGACGCCGCATCGGCTTATTAATGCCGGACATACGGACGACGAGCTGTACAATCAATTCTCCCTCGCGAGCCGGATCGCCTGCAGCAATAATTTCCGTTACACCCGGGTTTTTAATAATATCTTTTACCGCCTTAAAACGGCTTATTTTCGATGGGATTACTTTATATTTAAACGTTTCCGGAATCATTGGAAGCGTTTCAAGATGCCACCGCTTTAATTTCGGGTCCATTTCATGCGGCGGCACAATTTCAAACAAATGACCGCTGCACCACGCGAGCAGCGCTCCATCCCGAAATGTATCGCAAGGCGCAATTTCAATATGCGTACCCTTTTTCACGTGCCGAAAAGGGGCGGCAAGCGCTTGTGCCTGTGATGCTTTTTCTGCAATAATCGCCTGCATATTTTCCCCTCCGATCAATAAAACAAACGTTCGATACATATATTATAAAGGGGCTTCGCTTATTTAGCAAACATGAAAAAAGCAAAGCCTCAACGGACTTCGCCTACTGCTTTTTATTAATCTTTCTTTCTGCTTCTCCAATCGCCTGCAGAATCAAGCTTTCAGGTTCACGAATCATGTTTCCATGTCCGACAACAAGCAGTCTCGGCTGAAGTGATTGAATCCGTTTCGCACTTTCAATCGCTGACTGTTTATCCCATGTGGCAAGTGCCGGAAAAGGAAACAACGGCTTAACGGTCCCACTCACAGCCACACCGCCTTTTGTTTGAAATGCATCGCCAGCTATAAGAGACCCATTCTGCGCGTCAAAAAAAGACATCGATCCCGGTGTATGTCCTGGTGTGAAAACCGCCTCAAGAGAGCCAACGCGGTCTCCTTCTTTCAATAGTACATCCGGACGCGTTTTCATTCTTTTCGGTACGCCGCCTTTGATCGGCTTTTGTGGTTCATCTGCATCAATTGATAAATCGCCTTCAAGCAGCCTTGTATCGCGTGCAGACAAATAAACGGGCACGTCCGGCAAAAACTGCTTCAGCGCATCAACGGCTCCAATATGATCCTCATGCGCATGCGTTAACACAATATGCTCAATCGGCTTGTCCAGTTGTCTTACCATATTCATAATCGCTTTAACACTGTACGGCAGCGCTGCGTCGACCAATGTTAAGGATGTTTCTTCTTCAACAATGTAGCAATTAACCGGAAAAAAGGACGGCATGAATGATAATTGATACAAGCGGCCTGCTTTTTGAATACGAACCATTAAAATCTCCTTCCGATGAAAAATAGCCCCCATACGTGATGGAGGCCATTTTTTATTTGTAGTACGGGTTCACACTGTACCCTTTTGCTTTGTAGTAATCAAGGATGCCATTGTAAATTGCGGTCGACATTTTATTCATTTGTGCATCAGACGCCATTTTGGCGGCGTCTCCCGAATTTGAGATGAAACCCAATTCCAGAAGCGCTGCGGGCATCGTGTTTTCACGAAGAACAGATAAGTTTCCGGATTTTGTGTCCCGGTCGCGAAGGTTCCAAGCGGCCAGCATACGCGCTTGAATCTTTTCACCAAGCAGCTTGCTGTCAGCCACGTGTGGATTAGCCGCCGAATAATAGTACGTCTCGGTACCAGTCGCCGAGGCCGAGGCCGAATTGGCGTGAATGCTGACGAAAATATCGCCGCCCTGATTTTTCGCAAATTTTGAACGGTCTTTCAATTCAATAAAAACATCGGTAGAACGTGTCATTTTAACGTTAAACGGTGTTTGTTTTAATAAGTTGTTCACTTGAAGACCCGTTTTTAAAACAATATCTTTTTCTTTCAGGCCGTTGCCCACTGCACCGGAGTCTTTGCCGCCATGACCCGGATCTAAAATAATCGTCTGCCCGGCAAGTCTTGAATCACTGCTTTCCGTTACTGGAGGCGTTGTAACGGTACCTGTAGATGTACGTAAATAATAGGTGCTGATAAAGCCTGTTACCGAACCGGATTTTACATACGTCCAGCCGCCAATTGAATGTGCGCCGGCTACTGCTGTATTCGCCCCAATCTTTCCAACAGTGGCATAATCTGTTGAAGGACCGGAGCGAATATTCAAGTTACTTGTCGTGGAGACAAGTTTCGAATTAAAAGACGTCGTTGATTTCAAACGGTAAGATGGATTCACTGCGCGAGCAAGAAACACTGCAAAATCAGCACGAGTAATCGTTTCGTCCGAACCAAAGGTACCATCCCCCATTCCGCTTGCAATTCCAAGGTTCAAGAGCGCCTGCTCAGGATTACCGGAATAACCGAATGCTTTTGACAGAATAACTGCCATTTCGCCGCGCGTAACAGCTTTAGAAGGAAGAAATTTATTGTCGGACGTACCGGACATAATGCCTTTGCTTACGACAGACTCTACGAAGCCAGAGGCAGCATTTCCTTTTCCTAAATCTGAAAATCTCGTATCACGTTGATCACCATTCACTTGCAATGTACGCCCAATAAAGGTCGCCACCTGCCCTCTTGTGAGAGTCGCTTCCGGGACAAATGACGTGGACGTGACACCATAAATAATTTTTCCTTCGTTTAAATAATTTACTTCCTTTGCTGCACGCGACGGAACATCGTTAAAGCCTGCTGCCTGAACTGGCCCCTGAATTCCTAAAAAGGAAAGAACCATGCAAAATGCTAAGACGAAAGTCATCCACTTTTTCACTTTGTTGCCTCCATTCGAAAAATATGCCGCTTTTACCTATTACATCGGTATCGTTGGTTTCATTTTAACGTGTTTTTCGAGTCAATTGTATTTCATTTGTGTTACAGACCTTTTATTCGACGTTTAAATGAAGCGGCATATAAATCGCGGCGGGCATGTAAAACAGGGTCATCCGGACATTCAATTCCAGCTGGAACAACGGTCGGATCAAACATAACCTGATCATTCGGATGCTGTATTCTTCCGCTTATCTCAAGACGGCCGATGGCGAAGGTTGTTCGTTCTTTCGGCCATGATGCTGTCGAATCCTCGACGGCATCACCTTCTTCTCCCAGTGTAATGTACAGTGTAAAACCAACCGGCAGCTGCTCATTCAGCTCCTTTTCTAAGTAGTCCATTGCATGGATCGCTGCTTCTTTTTTAGCTCCCAAGCTAAACGTTTCATCCGGTACCCATTCATATTTGACCGCCTGCCGTCCCCCTTGTCCATTCACAAAGTAAAAGGCGTGAATCGGGTAATAGCGGCTTGTTGAGTAGCTGAGAAAAGGTTTCGTATGCTGAATAATGCGAAATGCCGCTCTGCTTTCAGGATACTTTATGAACATTTTCACTAAATCCCGTGGACCCGGTTTTTGGGCCGCCAGCCGGATGATTTCGACAAATGCTTCCGGTGTTTTTGTTAAAAAAACAGGCACGGTTACACCGACTAAATACGTCACCTCTTCGTTTGGCAAATGGAACTGAACAGACATTCCTTTCACTGGTGACAGCCCGTCAATCATTTTTGGGTTTGGCGAGCTGTCTGAAAAACGGACAATCGCTTTCACCGACTCTTGCTGCAAGTGAGCCGCTGTTGTGTACGGAATTGCTTGTCCATTTGGTATAAAAACAGCTTCATAATAGCTTCCTTTCGCGTGCGCACGTCGATAGCCCGGGTGTGTCCCTGCTATTTTCTCAATGGACTCAATCGCTGTTTCGGCTAAATCCGAATAATTCTTTTCCATATGATTGCCTCCTTCTCGTATTCATCCATACCCCAAAAAACCTTCATTGATCCAAATTCGACCAACAAAGGCTTTCCATTTTTCTGCAAACTCTTTAATTGATATTAACTTTTTAAAAACACTAGCAGCTCTTGATTGAATGTTTCCCGTTCGTCATAAAATGAACCATGTCCACTGTTTTCAAACGGAACGATCCGCGAATTTGCAATGCCTTTATTCATCTCACCAGCGAATTCGTATGGACAGACCTGATCTTTTTTCCTATGAAAGATGACAGTTGGCACAAGCACTTTATCTAAATCACCGCGTAAGTCTTCTTCCCGAAGCGCAACAGCTGACTTAATCGTTGAATGTCCGCCCGCCTGAGGTGCATCACAAACATTTCGTTTTCCTGTATACTGTTAATGGCTTTAAACAAAAAAGAAGGTGATTTTGCATGATTCGAACTGCAGCAATTACAACCGATCAAACCGTTTTATATAATGTGCCGCTTGAAGACTTACGCGGTGGAAACATTCTCTGGTATTGGGTAGATCTTGATCAGCCTACCAATGAAGAAACGATGATCCTGCAAGACTTTTTTGCATTTCATCCGCTTGCGATCGAAGACTGCCTGCAATTTATTCAACGTCCAAAGCTTGATTATTACGACAATCACAGCTTCATGATCATTCAGTCCGTTAACCTGAAAACACTCGATCCAGAAGAGATAGATATTTTTTGGTGCGCCAATTTCATCGTGACATTTCACCACAAAAAATCCGTTGAAGTCGATACGGTCTGGGAACGGCTGCTTGATGCGAAAAAAATAAAAAGCTTAAATCCGGTTCAGATTTTATATCACCTTCTCGATAAAGTCGTCGATTATTTTTTCCCGAGTGTGTATCAAATCGAAGACAGCTTAATTCAGCTTGAAGCGGAAGATGCGGATCAGCTCAAAACAGATGACTTATTTGATATTCGAAAAGAATTGCTGAAGCTGCGCCGAATTATTTTTCCAATGCGAGAGCTTTTGTATCGTGTTCTTAACTCAGAGCGTATTCAACTAACGAAAAAAAACAAAGTGTATTTTAAAGATATCTATGATCATTTGCTTATGCTGACAGAAATTGTTGAGTCAAACCGGGAATTGACGAAAGACATGCGGGACAGCTACTTGTCTGTTAACTCGAACAGGATGAACAGCATCATGATGACATTAACCGTGATCACGACGATTTTTATGCCGCTCACGTTCATCGCCGGGGTTTACGGAATGAACTTCGATAATATGCCCGAGCTGCACTGGAGTTATGGCTACTTTATTATCCTTGGCGTTATGGCGGGCATATCATTGTCGATGTTTGTTTTTTTCTGGCGCAAGGGCTGGTTTCGACAGGATCATTGATAAGCCGGTTTCTTTACAGCGGTATCTTCACGCCAATTTCATACAGACGCTATTAATCTTCTTTAAAAAGCATCGGGTTTTAAACCGATGCTTTTTCCATTTTCCAAAACTTTTTTTCGAAACATGCCGGTTACATCCTCCATCAATCAGGTAAAAAAACAGATCCTGCTGCTTAAAAATTTCTTTCACTTTTTGTTTTTATACCCAAATAACACAAAAAAGTTTTGTTTTTCCTACAAACATTTTTTTTACAAATTAGTGTTAGAATTAGCACGAGCATGAATATGAAAGCGTTAACAATTCAAGCGCCTTCTGGCATTAGCCGTTTTGATGTTCATTTAAGAGCCATTCTGTGCGTTGAATACAGTGAAGGTTACTGCTTTTTTCCTTGCAAATCAAAACTGCTCAACGCTAAAATGAGTAGGTGTTTTAATTTCTTGGAGCAGCACAAAATACTTATTTCCATTTTTAGTTCTATTTTAAGGAAAGGAAGAACATCATGACACAACAACTAGACTCAAAGAAACTAACACCTAAACAAAACGGGCAAACGGAATTGCACCGTGGATTGGAAGAAAGACATATTACGCTGATGTCACTCGGGGCTGCTATCGGAGTCGGTCTGTTTTTAGGCTCTGCTACCGCCATTCAGCTGGCTGGTCCCGGCATTTTATTCGCGTACGCATTCAGCGGTATGATTATGTTCTTTATTATGAGGGCACTTGGCGAAATGGCCATTCAAAACCCGGTCGCTGGTTCATTCAGCAAATATGCCCGTGATTACCTGGGGCCTCTTGCTGGTTACATAACAGGCTGGAATTATTGGTTTTTATGGGTTGTTACATGTATGGCGGAAATCACAGCAGTCGGCGTTTATATGGGCCTTTGGTTCCCTGATGTTCCCGCCTGGATTTGGGCATTAAGCGCACTCATCATTATGACAACAGTTAATTTTCTAGCTGTAAAAGCGTACGGAGAACTAGAATTTTGGTTTGCACTTATCAAAATTGTAGCCATTCTTTCTATGATCTTAATCGGTGTCTTGATGATTGTATTTGGCATCGGAAATGGCGGTGTCGCAACCGGAATTAGCAATTTATGGGACCACGGCGGCTTTTTCCCGAACGGCATCGAAGGAATTCTTTTGTCGCTGCAAATGGTTATGTTTGCTTATCTAGGCATTGAAATGATTGGGGTTACAGCCGGTGAGGTGAAAAACCCGGAGAAATCTTTATCGAGAGCGATTGACTCTGTTTTTTGGCGGATTTTGATCTTTTATGTGGGTGCTTTATTTGTCATCATGTCCATTTATCCATGGACTGAAATTGGCACACAGGGAAGTCCTTTTGTGCTGACATTTGAAAAAATCGGTATTCCTGCTGCTGCCGGAATCATCAATTTTGTCGTACTGACAGCCGCTCTTTCTTCCTGCAACAGTGGTATTTTCAGTACAGGACGGATGCTTTTTAATCTCGCAGAGCATGAAGAAGCGCCCGCTTCTTACAAAACACTGACAGGAAATGGGGTCCCGGGCAAAGCGGTTTTAGCTTCTGCTTCTGTTTTATTGATCGGGGTTCTTCTGAATTATCTGGTGCCTGCCAAAGTCTTTACTTGGGTAACAAGTATTGCAACATTCGGGGCCATCTGGACATGGTCTATTATCTTGCTTTCTCAAATCCGTTACCGGAAAAGCCTGCAGCCCCACGAGCAAAAGAAGTTAAAGTATAAAATCCCGTTTTTCCCATATACATCTTACCTGTCGCTTGCTTTCCTTGCAGGAGTAATTGTTGTGATGGGATTTAGTCCAGATACTAGAATAGCGCTGTTTATCGGCCCGCTCTGGCTTATCTCTTTAACAGTTGTTTACTATGCAAAAGGGTTCCATCGAAAAAACAGCCAGTAATCATTCATTCAAAGCACAAGGATAACAAAACAATGGCCGGCTTTCTTTTGAAGCCGGTCATTTCTTTTCAGAAATCGCCTGTTTACAGAATATTTTATTGCCAAAATCCTTTATCTTATCCAGAGTGTAGACAAATAAGAAATTCTTGTAGATCCTTCTTTTTTTCTTGTTCACTGTGGTGCGCGGTATGTGTATGAATGATGTCTCTTTGATGATTTTGTATAGGAGCCGATAGGGCGGCGGGCACGCGGCTTCGCGTTCCGCGGGGCAGGCGATGAGCCCGTTTCCGCCGCTTTGCGCCTCCACCGATCTCATCCGGCCCGCTAGTCCCGCAGGAGTCTACGCCGCGCGCCCGCCACCATTGCTTTTAGAAGAACAGAACGTATAAGAGGCAGTACGATGCCCCATCGTTTTTCGTGAATAAACTCCTGACAAAAAACGGCGTGAAAGCTCGCTGCTCTTCCCAAAAACGGAGTGAAGCAAAATGGACGCAGACTCCCCAGCTGTGCGAGACCCTGCAGGCGCATAAGCGACGAAGCGGCTCGCTGGTGGCCCGCGGAAAGCGGAGTCCATTTTGCTTCACCTATCGGCTCTTTTCATAAAAAGATTCTTCCCGTCACTATGCTAGTTCGTTTACGGCAATAGACACTTTCTTCAAAAAAAGAGTGATGATTTTGTCGACAGTCTCTATCTTATCTCCTTGTGAAACAAAAAAATTTCAGCCATACTTTTTCTGATGCACTTTTTTCAGCTTTAAATAATCCTCATCTTCGCGTGCCATTTTCCATTTCACTTCAAAAATGGCCGCGGATTTTGCTTTTTCCTCGTCAATGTTCCGCTCGTTCACATTCCCGTCTTTATCGTACTTCCGACCGCCTTTATAATTTGTGTAACGGCGGGCGCGCGTATACCCCATCTGCAAAAACTTCCGGGCCATATCCATGCCGACAAAATCATCCTTTTCCTTATATTCCAGAAACATATCGTATATTTTCTCGGACGATTCTTTTGCAATGGCCGGCGTTTTAAAACGCCAGTGCGGCAGAATTTCACTTTTATACGGTTCTACCATCAGCACTCCCTGCTCCCCGCGTCCCACACGGTATTTCTCCGATTCTTCCCGAAAGTCAATGTTGTCAAAATCAAGCGAATAGTCAAATGACATAACGTCTCCCTCCTTTTCTCTATTTTTACCCGTCCCTTAAGTGACCAAACAGTGGAAAAATTATGTTTAAAACTGTTTCATTCGTCAATATTAGTAAGAAAAGAACACAAAGGAGAGTTATTATGAAAAAACCCTATTATGCTGCGGCTTCTTTTTTATTGACAGGAATGCTGGCTGCTGGCTGCGGAACTGACGAAAGTGAACAGCCTGTTTTAGATACGGAAACGGATACGATTGAGGAGACAGCACGTGATATGCCAAGTAAAATCCAGAACGTGCAAAATACATTGGTTGAGTTGAATACGCATATTGATGCTTCTGAAAGCATTGAAGAAATTCAAACGACCGGGAAAAGCCTGGAGGAGCATTGGGATTTAGCGGAAGCTGAAATTGAAGAACAGTATCCGGAGGACTATGCTGCGATTGAAGAAAGCCTGTACCCGCTGATCGATGAAACAAAAAAAGACAGTCCGGACACGGAAAAAATGAAACCGTGGGTGGAAGATTCAAATAAAAAGTTGACGGCTCTTTTAGAAAAAGCAACGGAACCGAAAAAAGAAGAAAATGAAGTAGAGTTAGACCTTGACCAAGGAAATAAGTAAACCGTTAATGGCTGCGGAAAGGAGCTTTATGGATTGCCTTTAGAATTTAAAGAAACAAACCAACGCCCTTTTCCGCTTCCTGCTTCTCCATGGGTAATGAAGCAGCGCTGGGATTACATGCTTTTTCTTCATTGGCCAGTTTCTGCAAATCTTTTGGCGTCCCATATCCCGGCTGCTTTTTCACTCGATTTGTTTCAAGGAAGATCCTGGATCAGTATTGTTCCTTTTTGGGCTCGGAATACCCGGCTGCACGGTCTGCCGCCCTTTCCTTTTTACCATTCATATTTGGAATTAAATATACGGACCTATATCACGTACAATGGCGTCCCTGGTATTTATTTTTTTAGTCTTGGTGCGGATAAATGGCCGGTTGTGATTGGAGCAGGAGCGGCCTCTTTTCTTCCGTATTACCATGCACAAATGAACATGTACGTACACAATAAAACGGTTCACTTTCAGTCCAATCGCATTCAGTCTGGAAACAGACCAGAAAGGTTTCAAGCATCTTACTCTCCTTCTTCATCGATTTTCCTGCCAAAAGAAGGGACCTTGGACTGGTGGCTGCTGGAACGCTACTGCTTTTGGGTCCAAAAAGGCAGCCATGTTTTCCGCGGAGATATACATCATAACCGCTGGCGTGTGACAGAAGCCGCATGTGTTATTTATGATCAAACAGCACCTTCCTTTTTGCCGCATCACGTTTTCAGCGAAAAACCATTAGCTCATTTTTCCCATCAAAAAAACGTGTTTACCTGGCCCTTAAAAAAAGAGCGGTAAACACGTTTTTCTTATTCTGCTTCTGCCGCAAAAACAATATTATTTTGCTTTCGGGCTTCTTCTGTAATGTGAATAACAATTTCACTGATATTCCGATAATGCTTGTACATTTCCCGGTTATTTGACTTGATGGCCGATGCAACGGCTTCTGCCTCATACATCATATCGTTTTCTTCTTCCTGTACGGCCAATTGTTCTTTTTGACCCGAACGGCGTTCTGTAAATTCGATGCTGGAAATTGGCGCAACATGGTCAAGAGTGATCGTCCCGTTTTCGCCACTAATTTCACCTGGCAAATAGGAATCAGTGATTTTTGAAAACATTGTTGTACATGTATGTGTTCCATAATCAAGAATAACCGAGCCGCTTCCATCCACACCCGTTGGCAGCATAGTCATATGGGCAGTAACTTTTTCCGGCTTTCCGAATAATGAAACAGCCAGGCTGATCGGGTATACGCCTAAATCGACCAAAGCACCGCCTGAGAACTTTGGAGAAAAAATATTTGGTTCTTCTCCCGCCAGCACGTTGTCGTAGCGTGATGAATATTTCATGTACTGTAAAAATGAATGGCGGAGGGGACCGACTTTCGCGATCGCATTCTTTAACCGCTCGTGATTTGGCGTATAAAGATTGCGGAACGCTTCAAATAAAAAGACGCCGTTATCATCCGCTGTTTTAAAAGCTTCCGCCAGTTCTAAAGACGTTGAAAACATTGGTTTTTCGCAAATAATATGCTTTTTATGCTTCATCAGCAAAAGCGCCTGCTCAAAGTGAAGCGAATTGGGCGAAGCGATGTAGACAACGTCGATCGACGCATCATCAGCCAGTTCGTTAAAATCAGTGAAGATTCGCGGGGCGCCCAGTTTTTCCGCTTTGTCGGCAGTGCGTGAATAGGCCCCGGCAAACGTCAACACATCTGTTTTTCCAATCGCGTCCACAAATCGCTCAGTAATGGTACTCGTTCCAATTGTTGCAATGTTCATATGATTCGTCCTCTCTTTTCACAAAAGTTGGTTCATTTACAAACTCAAATGCAGATAAAACCTGATAATATATTTTGTCATTCATCATTCTACCGTACTTGCCAGTAAAATGAACAGAATGAAAACAAAAAAGCCGTTCTGAATCTGAAGAACGGCTTTATATTTATGTGACTGCTTTTTCTGTACTGTGGCCGCCAAATTCATTTCGCAGAGCAGCAACCACTTTTCCGGTAAATGTGTCTGTTTCCATCGAACGATAGCGCATCAGCAGCGACATCGCGATGACAGGTGTGGCTGTTTGTAAATCCATCGCGGTTTCAACCGTCCACTTGCCTTCACCGGAAGAATGCATCACGCCTTTAATTTCATCTAACTTCGCATCCTTGGAAAAAGCATTCTCTGTTAACTCCATTAGCCATGATCGAATGACCGAGCCGTTATTCCAAACCCTGGCTACTTGTTCATAGTCAAAATCAAAATCACTTTTTTCCAAAACGTCAAAACCTTCACCGATTGCTGCCATCATCCCATATTCGATTCCATTGTGAATCATTTTCAAGAAATGGCCGCTGCCTGATTTCCCTGCATAGTAGTATCCTTTTTCCACCGCCGTATCCTGAAAAAGTGGTTCGACCGTTTTCCAGGCTTCCGGATCCCCTCCGACCATATAACAAGCTCCATTTCTGGCTCCGGCCATACCGCCGGATGTCCCAACATCCATAAAATAGACTCCCGCTTCTTTTAACTGTTCAGAACGCCGTATGGATTCTTTATAATGTGAATTCCCGGCTTCAATCACGATGTCCCCTTTATGCAGCAAAGGTGTAATATCACTCAAGACAGAGTCAACAACCGAGTGTGGAACCATGATCCAAAGAACCCTTGGCTGCGGCAATGATTGGATAAGTGCAGCTAAACTGGATATTCCCTCAGCTCCATATTTTTTCATTTCTTCAACCGCATGTTCATTCAGATCGAACGCGGCCACATCGTAGTGATGATCGATTAAATTTCTTCCTATATTCAAGCCCATTTTTCCTAAACCAACTAATCCGACTTTCATGGCATTCGTCTCCTGTCTACTTGTTTTGTTCATATACGTGATCCCACCAGCTAAACCCATCTTCTTTTAATAATTGTTGAGACGCATCCGGTCCCATTGATCCCGCCGGGTAAACATGTAGAGGAATCTTGTCTTCTCCGAACGCATCTAAAATGGGCTGAATCCATTCCCATGACAATTCAACTTCTTTCCAATGCGCAAAAAATGTCGGGTTGCCGCGCAAAGCGTCGGACAATAAAAGTTCGTATGCTTCCGGCACGTCTTTTGAATTGGCTGAAAAATCGATGACTACAGGCTCAATTTGATTATTAAATGGGTTTTTCATATTTAATTGAAATGAAACGCCCTCAAATGGATTAATATCTATTGTTAACAAGTTAGGGGCGGCATCCGCTTTTCCCGAATGTTTAAATTCAATCACGATTCGTGTCGATTTATCCTTCATTCTTTTTCCTGTACGGATATAAAACGGGACACCCGCCCAAAAATCATTATCCACCCATAAACGGGCCGCGATAAATGTATCGTTTCTTGAAGACGTGTCTACCCCCGGCTCTTCAAGGTAACCACCTGCAGGCACATTTAAAATTTCCCCAGGTCCATATTGGCCTCGGATCACATTTGCCTCAACATCTTCTTTTTGCAGCGGACGAAGATATTCCATTACCTTTCTTTTTTCCGCTCTGACCTTTTCCGCATCGCTATCTTCAGGCAAATGCATGGCTGTCATCATGAGCAGCTGCAGCAAATGATTTTGAACCATATCCCGTATAGCACCAGCTCGATCATAATAACCGGCTCTTTCTTCAACACCAACCGTTTCGCTGGCCGTAATCTGTACATTGGTTATATGGTCCCTATTCCACAAAGCCTCAAGAGCTGGATTAGCAGATACCAGTGCTTCAAGATTTTGAACCATTGGCTTCCCGAGATAATGATCAATTCTGTAAATTTCATTTTCTTCAAATGATTCACTGAGTTTTGCGTTTAAGGTCCGCGCAGATGCAAGGTCATGTCCGAATGGTTTTTCGATAATGAGCCGCTTCCATCCATTTACAGAACCAAGTCCGCTGCTCTTAATATTTGCTGTAATGGTATCTACAAGATCAGGTGCAACCGATAAGTAAAACAGCCGGTTTTCAGGGATGCTTAACTCGTTCTCCTGTTTTTGGATATCATTCAGCAGCGTTGTATATGCCTGCTGGTCTGTTACATCCACAGCACTGTAATGAAATGCATGGAGAAATTGATTCATTTTTGGGTTATTTTCCATAATACGTCTGGAAAAAGATCGAATCGATTCCTCTACATGTGTTTGAAATTTCTGATCAGACCATTCTCTTCTCCCGAGACCAACAATTGAAAAAGAATCAGGCATCTTTCCGTCCAGAAATAAATTATATAATGCAGGGAAAATTTTTCTTTTTGCCAAATCACCTGTTGCCCCAAACAAAACAAATATCATCGGGCTCACTTTCAATGTTACTGGATCAGTAAAAGCAGTGTTCTCACGATTATGATGATTGGAAATCGTCATGTTATTCATTACATCTTCCTCCTGCTGTTTTTTAACGACTTTATAATAGGACCCTCGTTAGTATTGGCTTTCTTGTGTACATTCATGATTATATTTCGTATGATTAATAAAAGTAAGTACGCATTTATAATTCATATAGTATCAAAAAATATACTGTTAAAATTTTTGGAGGCGGTAATATGGGACATGTTTGCGCAAAGGAATTTAATTGTGAAAAAGAATTAACGCTTGCTGTAATTGGCGGCAAATGGAAAATGCTGATTCTTTGGCATTTAGGCAAGGAAGGAACGAAGCGATTTAATGAGCTGAAGTCGCTTATGCCGGGCATTACACAGCGGATGCTTGTCAATCAGCTTCGTGAACTGGAATCCGATTTTATTGTTCACCGGGAAGTCTATGCGGTTGTGCCGCCAAAAGTGGAATATTCCCTAACCGATCAAGGACGGACGTTGATGCCCATTTTGGAATCGATGTATGACTGGGGCAAGAAATATAAGGGTTTTATTGAAAAACAAGTAGATGAACCTTCTGTCAAAATCGGACATACTAAATAATCAGAAGAGCGTACTGGGACACGTTCTTTTTTGTTCCACAGTATACTTTTTAGCACTATATGAATTAAAAGTGCGTACTTCTTTTTTTTGCGACAATATTCTACAATGAACTGGAGACAAAACAAAAAGGAGAGACATCATGAAATTACAATTAGCACTTGATTTAGTAAACATTCCAGAAGGCATCGAGCTTGTGAAAGAAGTACAAGAACACATTGACATCGTTGAAATCGGTACGCCGGTTGTCATTAACGAAGGTCTTCACGCAGTGAAAGCAATGAAAGAAGCGTTCCCGAACTTAGAGGTTCTTGCGGATCTTAAAATTATGGACGCGGCAGGCTATGAAGTATCACAAGCAGCAGCGGCAGGCGCTGACATCGTCACAATCCTTGGCCAGGCAGAAGATGCATCCATTAAAGGCGCTGTAGAAGAAGCGAAAAAACAAGGCAAACAAATTCTTGTTGATATGATCGCGGTTAAAGACATTAAAACACGTGCGCAAGAGCTTGACGCACTTGGCGTTGATTACATTTGCGTGCATACTGGCTACGATTTACAGGCAGTTGGCCAAAACTCCTTTGAAGATTTACACACAATTAAAAGCGTTGTGAAAAATGCAAAAACAGCAATTGCTGGCGGCATTAAGCTTGAAACACTTCCTGAAGTCATTAAAGAACAGCCTGATCTTGTCATCGTTGGCGGTGGCATCACAAGCAAAGACGACAAAAAAGCAGCTGCTGCCCAGATGCAAAAATTGATCAAAGAAGCGGTTCACGCTTAATGACAAAGCAGCTGGAACGCATTTTACAAGAGCTTCAAGCGATCTCTGACCTGATCCGTGATGAGGACGCTGCACAGCTTGTGAATCGCATTCTCGAAGCGAAAAAGATATTTGTGGCCGGCGCAGGGCGCTCGGGGTTCATGGCGAAATCGTTTGCGATGCGCATGATGCACGTCGGCTTAGATCCGTACGTCGTTGGCGAAACCGTAACACCGAATGTAGAAGAAGGCGATTTATTTATTGTCGGCTCTGGTTCTGGTGAAACGAAAAGCCTGGTCGCGATGGCGGAGAAAGCCAAGTCGATCGGCGCATCGGTAGCAGCTGTTACGATTGTGCCGGATTCATCTATCGGCCGGCTTGCTGACATCGTTATTGAGATTCCGGCCCAGACGAAAGCCGACACAAGCAATAAATCGATTCAGCCGATGGGCTCTTTGTTTGAACAAAGCCTGCTGTTGTTTTATGATTCGCTTATTTTGCAAATCATGGAGAAACGCGGAATGGACTCCGGCAATATGTACGGACGCCATGCAAATTTAGAATAGATACAAAAAGAGGACTGCCTAATGCTATGGCAGTCCTCTTCTTCATTATTTATGTTGAAATGGACATTTCCCTAAAATCGGTTCGCTGTCATCTCCAATAAAAAACTGCTTCCATTCATTATGCGTCGGATCACCGAAGTGGCTAATATCCGGATGTTTCGGAAGCCTGTCCCATTTTTCAACCCGTTCTCGCACTTTTTCACGTGACATAATTCCGCCTGGCTCCGTTCCAGTTAGTCCCTTGAAAATTTTTCGCGGCTGAAAACCGAGTACCATGGCATTGCCTAAATCTCTTGTTTTCCGTTGTTTATAAGCCGGAGTGTTTCCAAAAACAAAGACTGGCTCGCCGTGGAAATGAAAATCCCACAAATAATGATCCGGATCTTTTGGGCTTTCAGCAGGCCACTCCTGATCATCCTGTTCATGTAAATATTGAAGAATGGACCAAAATTGTTCCCGGTACTGTTCAAGATCCCCTTCTTGCTCAAAAGGCTCAACAAATAAAAATAAACCGTGCCGAACAAATGGAGGCTCTTTAAACAGTTCGAGAAATGAACCAACAATTTCAGGTAACCTTGACCAATCCTTTTGGGTGATATACCCATATCTCAATTCGCCTTTTCGTTCACCATTCATGCCAAAATAACAAGGAAACGTGGGATCCATCACTGTCCGGTGAAACGCTGCGTATTCGTTCTTCAGCCATAAAGGCAGATCTTCACGTGTTTCCATATCCTCTTTCGTCAATAAAGCCGTTCGGGTTTTCAGCAAGGTTCCGCCTCCAGTCATTGTCATTAGACTTATTTCCCTCTTTTTACCCTTTCCAGCCACTTTAAAACGCTCTCATGTTTGAATGATGACGAAAAAGGATACATAAGGTGTATCTGTCTGCTGAAAGGATGTGTCCATATGAGAGGACTATTATTTATTATCATTGGTATCGTTATCGTATTCGCTGTTTACAAATTACTGAAAAATTTTAAAAACCGCCGCTAAAAACAGAGCCTGATTGGATCAGGCTCTGTTTTTTATAAGTCTCGCAAAAAATAAATGTAGTCGGTCGGACAGCTTCTGTACCCCGCTTCTCTAAGCATGACCACTACATTTCCACGATGAGATGTCCCATGATTCACAACGTGTGTTACAAGCTCAGACAATGTATTTTGAAACGACGCTCCTTCTGTGTTTTCATAGTGAATCATTCTATTTCTATCTGTTTCAAGTGTTAAAAACTGGCTCATTTCTTTATGCAAAGCAGTAAACGCTTCTTTTGCTTCCTGTACATCGGAAAATTCCGTCTTACCTATTGCTAATAAACTTGTCCCTTTCATACGGGTAAACCAAAGTCGGTCTACATCGTATATATGGCCAAATGTTCGCGCAATCGTTGAAAAAGGGCCGGCAGATGGCTTCCTAAACACGTCCGGAAATTGAAGGATATGATTGAGCATTCGTTCATTCGCCCAAACATGGTAATGATGAAGGTGTTTCATTCGTTTTCCCCCTCTACTATTGTATTTAATCCAAAAATCGCGACCTTCCTTTTTTCAAATATAGCAGACAAAAATGGAATATAACTGAAAATGAGAGAAAAGGCTGACTCTTTTTTAGAATAATATCTTTCATTTCGGGTAATAGAAGACTATCCCAAAGCAGGAGGTTTTTTCATGCGAGCAGTCACGTATCAAGGTGTTAAAAACATGCAGGTGAAAAATGTAGCCGATCCAACGATTCAAAAACGGGAAGATATTATTGTCCGAATTACTTCCACAGCCATTTGCGGTTCTGATTTGCACATTTATCAGGGCGCGCTCCCACCGGCGGAAGAAGATTATGTCATCGGTCATGAGCCGATGGGTATTGTGGAAGAAGTCGGACCGGACGTGACAAAAGTAAAAAAAGGGGACCGCGTCGTTTTGCCGTTTAATGTTTCTTGCGGCCACTGCTTCTACTGTGAAAATGATCTGGAAAGCCAATGCGACAATTCCAATGCGAACCCTCATATCGATACAGGCGGCTACTTCGGCTTTACGGAACGCTACGGGAACTTCCCTGGCGGCCAGGCGGAGTTTTTGCGTGTACCATTTGGGAATTTTATGCCATTCGTTATTCCTGAGTCATGCGAGCTTGAAGATGAAGCCCTTCTGTTTATGTCGGACGTTCTTCCTACGGCTTACTGGAGCGTTGAAAATTCCGGTGTGAAAGCAGGAGATACTGTTATCGTGCTTGGCTGCGGACCGATCGGCTTAATGACCCAAAAATTCGCCTGGATGAAAGGCGCTAAACGGGTCATCGCGGTTGACCACGTTCCATATCGCCTCGCGCATGCGAAACAGATGAATAATGTTGAAACCTTTAACTTCTCGGAATACAAAAATATGGGCGATCATTTAAAAGAAATCACAAACGGCGGCGCGGATGTTGTCATCGACTGTGTCGGCATGGACGGTAAAAAGTCACCAGTTGAAGCAATTGAACAAAAGCTGAAATTGCAGGGTGGTACGTTAAGCGCGATCCAAATCGCTATTAAATCAGTGCGCAAATTCGGTACGATTCAATTGACAGGTGTTTACGGATCAATGTATAACATGTTCCCACTTGGTAACTTGTTTGAACGGAACATTACGGTTAAAATGGGCCAGGCACCGGTTATTCACTACATGCCGGAGCTGTTTAAGAAAATTACTGCTGGCGAATTTGATCCAACAGAAATCGTAACGCATAAAGTGCCTCTTGAGCAGGCTGCAGAAGCGTATCAAACGTTCAACGATCATGCGGATGAATGCATTAAAGTCGTCTTGAAGCCATAATGACGTAAAAAAACGGACTGATTGAAAACACTTATCTTTACTTCCCAATATATATTTGAAGAAGTTCGGCAATTTTTGGATCATCTTCTACAATCATCTTTTTTTGCATTCGGATTACCCCACGTTTATCATGGAAGAAAGCTGGAGTTTTTCCGAAGCATCGTTTTGTTCAGCAAGTTCGGTGAATGACTAAATAAAAGGGGCTGACTCAAAAATTGAGTCAGCCCCTTTTATGCTAATTTACTTCCACTGAAATATGAAAGTCCCGAAATACTTGAACCATATCTTGCTTTGCCTGCTCTTCATCCGGTCCATGAATTTCAAGCTGAAACGCTTTTGACGTAAGAACAGAATGCGTTAATCCTAAAATACTTTTCACATCGATGCTGCGGCTGTCTGTTTTTAATACAATACTGGATTGAAAAGGCTGAGCCGTTTTATTTAATTCAACGACAAAACGCGCAAATGTAGGTCCGAGCTCCATTTCTTTTCCCCCTTAATCTTCTTCATTAATAATGACCGAACGGCCGCGCATTTTCATAATGAGCGGAACGCTGATCCAAAGAGCGCCAATGACAAGGAAAAGCAATGAAACAGGGCTTGTGACGAATATCGAAAAATCTCCGTTTGAAGACGTAAGCGCGCGGCGCATATTATTTTCGATCATCGGTCCAAGCACAAGCGCGAGAACGAGCGGTGCGACCGGGTAATCATTTTTCGTTAAATAGTAGCCGAGCAGTCCGCAGATGAGCAGCAGCGCTAAGTCAAATGTATTAAATTGAACGGCATATACGCCGAATATTGAAATAGCAATAATAATCGGCAGCAAGTATTTAGCCGGTGTTTCAATGACTTTGGCAAATACTTTCACAAGCGGCATGTTCAGCACAAGAAGCATAACATTCCCGATAAACATACTGGCAATCAGTCCCCACGCTACTTCCGGATTATCTTCAAATAAAAGCGGACCTGGCTGCACATTGTACATAATGAGCGCGCCCATCAAGATAGCCGTAGTTCCTGAACCCGGAATACCCATTGTTAAAAGTGGAATCATCGCACCGCCTGATGCACCATTATTGGCTGATTCCGGAGCGGCCACCCCCGCGATAGCCCCTTGTCCAAATTTTTCCGGATTTTTGCTTATTTTCTTTTCTGCAATGTAAGAGAAAAAAGAAGCAAGCGTAGCACCTGCCCCTGGAAGCACGCCGATAAAAAAGCCGAGCAGGGAACCGCGAACGATGGGTGCGGCGCTGTCTTTCATATCCTGCTTTGTCGGCAAAATGCGTCCAACCTTGGCAATATTTCCGTCATCTTTGTCCCGGTCCAAAATGGTCCGAAATACTTCACCAAGCGCAAATAGTCCAACTGCTACCGTTAAAAATTCAAGTCCGGAATACAAATAAGCATTATTGTATGTAAACCGTGAAACACCCGAAACGTTATCCATGCCGATTGTAGCCAAAAGCAGACCGGCAACCGTCATGATTAGCGCCTTTGTAATCGAGCTCCCCGCCAAGCCGCTGACTGCACACAAACCGAGCAACATTAACGAAAAATACTCAGCCGGGCCAAATGAAAGGGCTAATTCAGAAAGCGGCTTTGCCAGTAATGTCAAACCGAGGAGTGACACGATCCCTGCGACAAACGAACCGATTGCGGAAATAGATAACGCTGCTCCGGCTCTTCCTTGTCTGGCCATCTGATATCCATCCAGTGCGGTCACAACAGAAGACGATTCACCCGGTGTATTTAATAAAATCGATGTCGTTGAGCCTCCGTACATAGCGCCGTAATAAACACCTGCAAGCAAGATAATCGAACTCGCTGCCGCACTTTGCGGATCAAGCCCTGACGTAAGTGTCGCTGTAATCGGAATAAGCAGCGCCACCCCACTCATCGGACCGATGCCGGGAAGCACGCCCACTGCAGTGCCAATCAATACACCAAAAAAAGCAAATAATAAATTTTGCCACTGCATTGCAATACCAAACCCGTTTGCGAGAAACTGTAATGTTTCCATCTTTCCACCTCCTACATAAATTAAATCGGAAATCCTGGCAATGACCCCTGCAAGACTTCAACGAATAAGTAATAAACACCAAATGAAAACACTGACGCAATGATAATTGTTTTCAACCATCCACCCTTTTCCAAAACCTGAAAACCGATCACTAAAAAGAAAAAAGTTGTAATCACATAACCAAGTGGCTCCAGCAGCAATACATAAAGAACAGCTGCCGCAAAAATAATCAAAAACCGTTTATAGTCAGGCTTATCTCCCTTGGTTTCTTGTCTTTTAATCTTCATTGTTTCAATGAACAGTTTGATACTTAACAAGATTAACAGCACACCAAGCCCAATCGGGAAAACATCCGGTCCTACATTGCTGCCGTATGAACTTGCCGAAATTTTCCGGCTTTCAAAAATGAAAAGCACGCCTATTAATAAAAAGATAATACTTGCGTAGCGATCGAACGTTTTGCTCACTTCATCCACCTCCATAATAATCGAAAAAATAATGATGTAACCGCTTTCTAAAAAATAGCAGGAATTTCGTTTTGATAGAAGTTTTACAGCATAACTTCAATAATCTTCATATTTTTTATGAAATGTTCGACATCTCGTGAAAAATATGACGTTAATGTTTATTTATGAGCTTTATGAGATGAATGAGTATAATCTATTCAGGCAAAAACCGGAATGATACGATGCACACATGAAAGCGTTATCAAATTTCGAGGGGGTACAAATATGATTACTACATTCAACGTGAAAAAGTGGGGAAGTATGATTACGGCCGGAGCGCTGGCACTCAGCTTAGCAGCCTGCAGCGGTTCCGGGTCGTCTTCAGAAGGAAATAATGAGGAAGCAGGGGCATCTTACCCGGAAAAACCGATTGTTATTAATGCTCCATCTGGTGCTGGCGGCGGTCTTGATACAACAGCCCGCGCGTTAACAAAAGTTTTAAGTGACACAGGATTAAATGAGCAGTCGATGACAGTTGAAAACAAGCCGGGCGGCGGACAGGCAGTCGGCCTTGCTGACTTTATCAGCCAGGATCCTCAAGATCCGTACCGATTGTTCCTTCCTTCTGTTCCACTACTGATTAATAATTTGAAAAAAGAAGGCAACAGTCCCCATTCGTATAGAGATTTAACACCTATCGCTCAGCTGACAAAAGATTACGGCGCCATTGTTGTCCCGGCTGATTCCAAATATACCGATTTGCAGTCGTTATTTAATGACTTAAAAGCAAAACCGGACAGCCTTACATTGGCTGGCGGTTCCGCTCCCGGCTCACAGGATCACTTAGTGGCGATGCTGCCGGCTGTCAAAGCAGGTGTTGATGCAGCGAAAATTAAATATGTATCCTACGATGGCGGCGGAGAAGCGATGACAGCGTTAATCGGCGGCAATGCTGACGTGCTCGCAACGGATATTTCCGGTACAGGTGAATATTTAAAAGCAGGAAAAATCCGCGTGCTTGGCGTATCTTCTCCGGAAAGACTGAAAGGCACATATGCTGATATTCCAACATACAAAGAAGGAGGAATCGATGCAGAGTTTACGATCTGGCGCGGTTTGTTCGGTCCAAAGGAAATGCCGGATTATGCGGTTGACTACTGGAATAAAACACTTGACGAAATGGTTCAAACACCGGAATGGCAAGAAGTTCTGCAAACAAATGGGTGGGAACACGGCTATAAAAATTCTGAGGAATTCACAGCTTTCCTAGAAGAGCAGGAAGTGCTTGTGCAGGAAATTCTCGAATCGCTAAATATGCAAAAATAAGATTACTTGAAGGGATTGTATGATTTGAATGATCAATCTGAATCAGCAAAACAAAAAGTAAAGCAGCAGTTTGGAAAAACAGCAGAAAAGTATGTGACAAGCAGTACGCATTCCACCGGAACCGATCTCGCTCTTATTCCCGAATGGCTTCAGCTTCACACTCATTCAGTTGTCCTTGATGTCGCAACCGGAGGCGGACATGTGTCAAAAACGCTGGCACCGCATGTCGCACATATTTTTTCAACGGATTTAACCGTTGAAATGCTGGAAGCAGCTAAACGGCATTTGGATCAATCAGCCGACAATATTTTTTATGTCGCGGCGGATGCGGAGTCGCTTCCTTTTTTATCAAACACGTTTGACTCTGTAACGTGCCGTATTGCCGCCCATCATTTTCCGAACCCAGAAAAATTTGTGACAGAAGCCGCACGTGTGCTAAAACCTGGTGGACATTTTCTCCTCATTGATAATATTGCACCTGAAGATGAGGTATATGATAACTTTGTGAACCGCCTGGAAAAATTACGAGATGACAGCCATGTGCGCAGTTATTCTATTTCAGAATGGAAAGAATGGTTCGATGCGGCTGGACTTGACCTTGTAAAAGATGAAATCCGTAAAAAAACACTTGGCTATCCGGAATGGGTCAGCCGGACAACTTCTTCACAGGAACAAATAAAACAAGTGGATGCTCACCTTCTTTCTGCGGCTAAAGCGGTAATAGACTATTTTTCTATTACAACAAAAAATGATGCCATTCTCTCGTTTACGATCGATGAGTGGATGGTGCTTGCTAAAAAAGCGGAATGATCAAAAGAAACCCGGAGGTCAGCGGCAAGAGCTGACCTTCGGGTTATTTTTTACGGTATCTTCGCTCCGGACGGCCGATTGTTCCATACATAATATCCACTTCGATCTCTTCTTTTGAAACCAGATATTCCAAATAACGTCTAACGGTAGAATTGCTCGCTCCGATGGCTTTCGCTGTCTCTTCCGCATTGATGCTTTCCGTTATTTTCTTCATCTGTGTGCGGACTTTCTTTAATGTGTGTTTATCAATCCCCTTTGGAAGCTCATCCGGATGTTCTTCTTTTTTCACAGAATCCCTTTGGCTTTTCATGCCAAAAAAACGATTCACATCATTTTGCTCAACGGTCGCTGAATGAAATAATTTCTCTCTCGTTTCTTTATACTGCTCAAGTGTCGATAAAAACTGATCAATCATAATCGGTTTCATCATATAGCTGAATGCGCCGCCTCTGATGGCTTCACTTACCGTATGAACATCGTTTGCGGCGGTAATCATAATAACGTCGACACCGCGGACCTCCTTCCTGATTTCCCATAGTAAATCGGTTCCTTTCATATCTGGAAGAAACACATCAAGTAAAATTAACTCCGGCGTAAACACATGTAATAAGTCCAGCGCTTGCTTTCCATTACTCGCAGAAGCCATGATTTGAAAACCTTCCAGCTTTTGTATGAATTTTTTATAAATATTGATCGTCGTTTCATCATCTTCAATGATCATTATGTTAATAATTTGGTCGGACATCTTAACCATTCCCCTTTTCATATCTTACTTCGGTATCGCAATAGTGAATTGTGCACCGCCTGAATTTGAAGCGGAAATATAAATTTCACCATTCAGTTTTTTTAGCGTATTTTTCACAATAGCCAGTCCAAGTCCATGGTTTTCCCCATCTTTTGTTGTAAAGCCTTCTTTAAAAATTCGTTCCTGATATTCTTCCAGAATGCCAGGTCCGTTGTCTTCAATGTCAAAAATAAGATCGCTTCCAAAATCAGTAAAGGAAACACTCACACGTGCCTGTTCTCCTTTTAAGCGGCTCGCTGCTTCCATTGCATTGTCAATTACATTTCCCAAAACGGTGACGAATAACTTTGTGTCAAAAGACGGCGGTATATAAGAAAGGTTGCTGTTTTCATCAATATAGAGCTGCACTTTTAACTCTTTAGAGCGATGAATTTTTCCGAGCAGGCATGCCGCAATAAATGGATCTTTGACAGAAGACGTTAGGAAGACAACAGTGTCTTGCCGCTCCTTCACTTCATCAGATATGAAGGATCTCGCTTCATCGTATTGTTCTAGTGTCATCAATCCATAAATGGTATTTAATTTATTTAAATACTCATGATTTTGCGCACGAATATTATCGCTAATGCTTTTAATCGCTGAAACTTCCTCTTCTATTTTTTCAATTTCCGAAACAGGGCGTACTGTTAAGACGGCGCCTCTGGTTTTCTGCTTCTGCAAAATAGGAGAACCGTCCACCACATAAAGCTGATGGCCGAATAAAAACTTTTGATTCACTACACTCTGTTTTGATTTAATGACCGATTCCATCATATGGATAAGCCGGTCATTAACGATTTTCCCGTCGAGTTCAATTTGATCTTTCAACAGTTCTCTTGCCCGTTTATTGATGGAAGTTACTTGATAATCGTTGTTTACAGCCACAGTCGCATCCCGGATCGATTCGATTGTCGCTTCTTTTTCTTTAAATAGAAAAGAAATTTCCTCTGGTTCCAGGTTAAAAATCAGTTTCTTCACTCGTTTAGCAATAATGACCGCGCCCGTTACACCAAGGAGAATTATAAAAAGGGAAAAGAAAAATAATTTAAATTGATATTCGCCAATTCTCTTCTTAGCTTCATTTGTTAAAAACCCGACCGACGATACACCAATAATCTCCCCATCATCGTTGTAAATAGGCGTTTTTGCTTTTATAGCCGATCCGGATATTCCTGTTCCTTCGTATATAACGGATTCTCCGTTATGAATAGACTGGCTGCTGCTCGTTCCCATCGTTTTTCCGATATTTTCTTCGATGTGATGTGAATATCGAATATTTTCTCTATTGCCAATCACCACATAACCGGCACCGGTCGATTTCCGGATTTCTTCTGCGATAGGCTGAATGACGACGGACGGATCTGGATCATCAAACGCTTGAATAATTCTGTATTTTTGCGCAGCCATTTTCGCAACAGTCATTGCTTGATTTCCTAAAGCTTCTTCTGTCATATCATCAATTATCGAATAAGAGATAGCGCTTACAAAAATGACTGTGAAACAGACAACAATTGAAATAAGGCCAATCATTTGTGTAAGCAGCTTTGGTTGTTTAAAAGTTTTCTTCATTCGTCTGGCCCGCTTTCTAATTTCCTTCACTAAAGCAATCCTTGCTTGTCCTATCCTTATTAATTCTTCATACACTTCGCAATGTCAACATTTTGTGCATTTTGTTCATAAAAATTCATCGTTTAAATTTTTTCAAAAAGGGAAAAATCAATGTATCTATGTGTCCGCAATTATCAGTCTAGTGGAGGAAACTGTAATGAATAATGAACTGCGTGTTCTTGGTGAAAAACTGATTGAGCAAAAATATGAAATTGCCTGGAATATTTACAAAAATCGCCTTAAAACAGAAGGGAGTTATGAAAAAGACGAATCGGACACACAAGAAGCACGGGAGTATCGGGCCAACTTTATTCAAATGTTTGGGGATATTCTTGTTGAACAGCCGAAAACAGATTTCGCCATGGAAAGGTTCAACCAATGGGGGAGGAAAACAGGAGAAATAGCCTGCAGCATGGATCTTCCAATGGATGAAGCGCTTCGCACCACAAGTATATTTCGCGCTGCTATATGGGACGCTTTAAAGCTTGAAGTAACGCAGCAGCAAATGTCGGTAGATACAGTCTTTGAGATGATCGCCATTTTAGATCCCTTGCTGGACGAGGCTGTCTATGCCTTCAGCCTTTCTTATGTGCATTTTCATCAGGAAACGCTTGAGAAATCCAATCAGGCGTTTTTGGAGCTATCGGCACCAGTCGTTCCAATCACAAAAGGTGTGGCAGTGCTTCCTCTGATCGGCAGCATGAACACAGAGCGGGCAAAATTTTTAATGGAAGAAGTGCTTCAAAAAGCGGCGCACTTGCAGCTTTCACATTTGCTTCTTGATTTGTCCGGTGTTGTCACCGTCGATACAATGGTCGCGGATCAAATTTTTAAAGTGATTAATGCGCTGTCCCTGCTTGGCGTTGAAGCTTCATTAATCGGGATTCGTCCGGAAGTGGCTCAAACGATGATCACAATCGGTATTAATATTGGTGAAATGGATGTAAAAGCAAATTTGGAGACCGCTTTAAAAGATTTACAGCAATCTTCTTATTTATTTTCATAATGAAAAGGCTTTGTCAAAAGACATTTACTTCTTTTGACAAAGCCTTTTTGCTATTCTTCTACAATGTTCTGAAGCTTTTTCATTATGCTTCAACTGGATCTTTCACTGCCGGCTTCATGTAGCAGTCGAGCGCTGCCTGAACCGCTTCCCCCCGATGAACCTGAACGCCGTGGCGAATCAAGGCTGCTTCTAATGCACCGAGCACCGCAAGCACATTTTCACGACGGCAGCTATAGCCCATCGTGCCGATCCGCCAAATTTTCCCGTGAAGCGGCCCGAATGAGCTGGCAATTTCAATGCCGAATTCCGTTAAAAGCATATTGCGGACGGAATCCGCCTCAACTCCCTCAGGCACCTTAATACACGTGACCGTCGGCAGTTTTACATCTCTCCTGCCAAATAATTCGAGACCCATTGCTTCGATTCCTGCCATAAGCGCTTTTTCATGAAAAACGTGGCGGGCAAATCGTTCTTCCAACCCTTCTTCAAGTAAAATCCGCAGCCCTTCACGAAGCGCGTACAGCATGGATGTTGCTTCTGTATGATGGTTCAGCCGGCGCGGCCCCCAATAGTCCTGAAGCATGCCGAGATCAAAATAATTACTGCGGATAAACGTTGTATTCTGCTGCTTCAGCTCTTCTTCTGTCGCGATGCCGCGCTCCACTTTTTTCCGGCTTGCGATTCGTCTTTCAATGCGGTCATTATATGTGAGCGGCGCCATGCCTGATGGAATGGACAAACATTTTTGTGTGCCGGCGATTAATCCGTCGATGCACCATTCGTCCACCCGTACATCTGTACCGCCAATTGATGCAACCGCATCCACAATAAACAGAACATCCATTTCACGGCACACTTGTCCGATTTCTTTCAGCGGCTGCATACATCCGGTTGATGTTTCCGCATGAACCATTGCTACAATATCTGGTTTTGTTTCCGTTATTTTTTGAATGACCTCTGCCGGGTCAAAAACCGTGCCCCATTCTGCATACATTGCGTCTACTTCTGCACCGTACCGTTCACAAATTTCCATTAGTAAATGACCAAATCGTCCGTAAACTGGTACGAGTACGCGATCCCCCGGCCGGATCACACTTGCCAGCATTGCTTCAATGCCGGATCGTGACGTACCGTCTACTGGAAACGCCCATTTGTTTTCTGTTTTAAATAAGACTCTGAGCATCTCCATCACTTCATTCATTATGTGAGTAAATGCCGGATCAAACTGACCGACAATCGGGGTTGTCATTGCGCGCAGCACACGCGGGTCTACTTCCACCGGTCCAGGTGTCATGATTGTCCGAATGGGTGTGTTTAAATCTGTATACGTCATCTTGTTTTCCTCCTTACACATAAGCGAGGGCGTAAAGCTCGCCCATCAGCATTTGAATGCCTTTTTCAAGATCGTCCGGCTCCGTCCATTCATCAGGTGAATGGCTAATGCCATGTCGGCTCGGCACAAATAACAGCATTGTCGGGCAATATTCGCCAAACACTTGTGAATCGTGACCTGCCCCGCTAATCAATGTTTCATAAGAAAATCCTAAATGCTCCGCCTGCCGGGCAGCCGATTTCATCATTTCCTGGTCCAGCGCAACTGGCTTAACATTCATCCATTGATTGATACTCATCGTCATGCCCCGGCGATCAGCCCGTTTCTTAAATTCTTTTAATTTTTCTTCAAATTGATCTAAAATCTTCATGTCGTAATGACGGACATCGAGGCTGCATTCTACTTTACCCGCAACTACATTCGGCATGTTTGGCTTTGCGGTCACTTTTCCAACCGTTGCGACGAGTGATTCATCTATCGCTTCCGCTTCATCTGACAAAAATATGACCCACTCTGCCATAAGCCGCATCGCATCTTTCCGCATCGACATTGGGGTCGTGCCGGCGTGGTTGCTTTCACCTTTAAATTGAACCGTGTATCGGCGCTGGCCAACGATATGGCTGACCACACCGATCGACTTTTTCTTCCTTTCTAGCACGATACCCTGTTCTACATGAACCTCAACAAAGGCTTTCGGCTTTTTTGTTTCGATCGAACGCTGTTTCAAGCCAAATCCCGCCGCTTCCATCGCCGCTTTTAGCGAAATACCGTCTGCATCATAAATATGCTCCGCCTCCTCTAATGAGTAACGTCCCGTGATCCAGCCAGATCCCCAAAACGTCAGCGGAAAACGGCTCCCCTCTTCTTCCGCCAGTGAAACAACATCAATAGTCCGTTTAGGCGGACCATATTGTTCGTATAAACGCTGCATAGCCATTAAGCTTGCGACGATGCCATATGCGCCGTCAAACTGCCCGCCATCTTTTACTGTATCAATATGAGAGCCAGTTAAAATAACCGATTCTGGCTCATCAGTGCCAGTAAGACGTCCAAACAAGTTTCCAACTTCATCAAACCGGGCATCAAGTCCTTTTTGGTGCATGACGCTCTTTAACGCATGCTGGGCTTCACTCCAAGCTTCTGAATATAAAAGCCTTGTCACACCGCCGTTCGCTGTTGCACCAAACGACGCAAGCCACTTGATCATCTCATCTGCTGTTGGAAACTTATATTCTGCTTCTCGTACGGGAATACTCACACCTTTTCCTCCTGACTGACGTGCTGTCCTCTTATTTTTGGAAAAGAAAAGGCTGTCTCAAAAGCATGAGATAGCCTTTCTTTTTTTTGGTCACTGATCAATGGTGTTCCGGTAAAAATTCAGTGGTGAACATGTCACTTGTTTCAAAATCTTCTTCAAGCAGGCCAATATCAAGCAATTGGTTTTTCAGTGTATCCCAGCGTTCCTGTGTCATGTAGCCGATTCCATGCTCGGCGGCATCCATGCCGTACACATAGTCGTGCTGGGTTTCAGTTTCAAAGTTTAACGCTTCAAGCTCAATGTTCGGGTTTTCTTCGACAATAACTTCGTTGATTGTCCCCGCCGAATCTTCATATGACTCCCAGCCTTCTACATAAGAAGCAACAAATTTTTGGACCGTTTCTTTGTTGCTTTCCAAATAATCTTTTGTTACAAAGAGCACCACATTGTACGGGTCATAACCAGATTCTGACACGAGCAACGTTTCAACCGGCACATTTTCCTGTTCCATGAAAAACGGCTCGGATGTCAAGAAAGACTGTGTCACCGACGTTTTATTGTCGATGAAATTTACATGCTGGCCGTTGTAGCCAAGCTCGGTAACCTTGCTTAAATCGTATTTGCTTTTTAGAAAGTCCCAATATGTAATGCCCGGCTGGACAAAAACTTCCCGGCCGTTTAAATCTTCAAAGTCCTGAATGCCTTCACCTTTATGGAACATAAATGCCTGAGGGCTGCCTTGCATCGTTGCCGCTACTGCGACAAGATCAATGCCCTGATTGCGTGCAATCAGCATTTGATCCGCATGCGCAAGGCCGAACTGCGCATCACCAGCTGCGACGATCTGAATAGGCGATACTTGCGGTCCGCCCGGCTCTACCTCTACATTTAAGCCGTTTTCTTCAAAAGCATTTTCTTCAACCGCACTGTACACGCCGCCGTGCTGAGATTTAGGAAACCAGTTTAAAACGAGCTTTACGTCTTCTGTTTTACTTTCAGTACTGGCTGTTTCACTTTCTGTATTCGACGCGTTTTCCCCTCCACATGCCGCGAGCATTAAACTCATCGCTAACATAGAGGCGAGTACCCCTTTTTGTTTCCACTTTACAATCTCCATTTCACTTCCTCCTCTATCTATCTCTTTATTTTTCTGATTTCATAGCCGATTCATGCCAGCTGCCAAGCATCATTTTTGAAAACAAGCTGATGAGCAGGTAAAAGCTGATGCCAAGAAGCGCTGCCGCAATCCCGCATGAAAATAAAAACGATGTTTTCACTTGAATGGCCGCGACCGTAATCGCATAACCAAGGCCGCCATTTCCACCTCCTATGCCGGCTACATATTCACCAACAATTGCGCCGACAATCGATAGCGTACAAGAAATTTTTAATCCAGCCATAATATATGGCATCGCTGCAGGAATGCGCAGCTTCCACATTCTTTGCCACCTTGACGCGTTGTAAAGCGTGAAAAGCTCATCCATATTTTTATCAGCAGAATTAAGGCCCATTAACGTGTTCGAGATAACTGGGAAAAAGCCGATCAGAAAGGAAATAACGACGATCGAGTTAAAGCCGGCACCAAACCAGATGACGACAATCGGCGCTACCGCCACGACCGGGATCGTCTGTAAAATAATCGCATATGGATAAATGCTTCGCTCTAATATTTTTGAGCTGGCCAAAAGAACGGAAACGCCAATGCCAATGACAGCACTTAGTAAAAAGCCGATGACCGATTCAAAAATGGTAATGCGGATCGCTTCCGCGAGCAGTGCCCAGTCCGAAACTGTGGCTTCCCATACATCGGTCGGTTTCGGCAAAATGTAATGCGGAAGCCCAAGCACTACCGGAATAAGCTGCCATAAAGAGATAAATAAAACGAATGCGGCAATCGGTCCAAGGTACATTTCTTTAAAGGTAGAAGCAACTGGTTTTTTCTTTTTGCCTGCTTCTGCTAAAGCTGTTTGCTGCTTCGTCACTTCCACTTCTGACATCGCCATTTATACAGTCTCCTTCCGCTGTTCATGATTTTCAAGGCTGGCTGATGCAATGCCGACATATTTTGAAAAAGCCGGATCTGTTCTCATACCCGGTTCACGTGGATAGGGAAGGTTCACATCAATAACGGATGACAGTCTTCCCGGCCGTGCGGACATAACAGCAATTTTAGAAGATAAAAAGACGGCTTCATACACGTTATGGGTAACGAATAGAACAGTCATTTTTTCTTTTTCCCATATGTCGAGCAGCTCCATTTGAAGTGTCTGCCGGGTAATTTCATCCAGTGCCGCAAACGGTTCATCCATAAGCAGAAGCTTCGGCTTAGCCGCCAGTGCCCGTGCAATGGACACGCGCATTCTCATTCCGCCGGACAGCTGTCTCGGATATGATTTCAAATGGTCTTTTAATCCGACCATTTCAAGCACCTTCACCGCGGCTTCTTTTTTTTCTTTTTTATTACCTCCCCGAAGTTCGAGCGGCAATAGGACATTATCGAGTACACTGCGCCACGGAAGCAGGTTTGCATCCTGGAAAACAAATGCAATGTCATTTGTATTTTTAATAAGGTCTTCTGGTGTGTTCCCGAAAACAGTTACGTCTCCTGTCGTTGGCGATCCGAGCCCGGCTACCATTCGCAGCGCAGTGGATTTGCCGCAGCCGGACGGTCCGAGAAAGCTGATAAACTCTCCTTCCTCAACTGGAAAATCAAAATGATTAAGAGCAATCGTGCCTGTGTTATACATTTTGCTGACATTTTGAAAATAAACTGCCTGCTTTTGTTCTATTGTCACGTCGATCTCTCCTCCCGACTAATTCTTCCTTTAAAATGACATTCTTCGTCTATGTGATATCTACTAACATCATAGTAGGGATAAAGCTGAACCTCAATGTGCATTATCACTAAAAATTGTTTAGATTATTAGTGATAAAAGAGAAAAAAGACTTAACCCTTATAAGATTAAGTCTTTTTTCGTTAGATTATCTGACAACATTTTATTTTGAACTGGCACACTGCACGGATCGGATGATACCGCCATACCCGGTACAGCGGCAAAGGTTGCCTGAGAGAGCTTCTTGAATAGCCTGTCGATCGGGTTCAGGATTCGAATCAAGTAAACACTTTGCCGCCATGACCATCCCCGGTGTGCAGTAGCCGCATTGAAAGCCCCCCTCCTCAAGAAATGCCTTTTGAATAGGATGCACCTCGTCTTGATCTGAGAGCCCTTCGATTGTTATCACAGAGGCTCCTTCAAGCTGGTAAGCCAAAAGCAGGCATGAAACCGCTAATTTCCCATTCACTAAGATTGAACAGGCTCCACAGCGACCAATGCCGCATGAAATTTTTGTTCCGGTTTGATCGAGCTCGCCGCGGATCAAGTCAACCGCTCTCATAACGGGTGAGGCGTTCAGTTGAATGTGCTCACCATTTAATAAAAAAGAAACCGATACTGTCTCAGTTCCCCCCGCTGTTTGATGATTGGCTTCCATGCAGGACACCCCTTTCTTCCGTTGACTTCAACACGGTCTCCGGCTTGACCGGCAGCTGGCTGACCCTCAGTCCGACCGCATCATAAATGGCATTGGCGATCGCCGGCGCTACAGCTATGGTACCAATTTCACCGACACCACGCGGACCATAATCATCTTCTGCCGGCAGCGATTCGATCGCCTTCACCTGTAAGTTAAAGGGCACATCCTTAATCCCCGGAATTAAATAGGAATCTAGGTTTTCTGTCACGTAATGACCATCTGCCATTATCACATCTTCCATCAGTGTATAACCGAGCGCCATAACACCGCCACCCTCGATTTGTCCTAGATAGCCCATTTCATTTACAACTGGACCGGCAGAGAGCGATTGATGCAGTTCCGTCACATTTATCCTGCCTGTTAACAGATCCACCTCCACCTGCGCAACAACACCACTGTACGTGTATAAAAAATGAGCAGAATCTATCGGGTCCGGCGAAACCGGAAAATCAAACTGAGTCGAGATAACAATCGGCGCCTGCTCAGACGCAAGCTCTCGGAATGACAGCCTGCATTCACCGTTTTCCCAAATACCACCTGGACCGATTGAAAGCTGCCCTTCTTTCGTTCCGGTTTTCCACGCCGCCCGAGTCAGCAGTTTCTGCAAAAATGGCTTTTTCAATCGCTGCAGTGAATGCCAGACCATACTCGTTCCACGTGATGCAGTTGTTGACCCGGATGATGGCACAAGCGATGTATCGCCGATCATAATTGAAATGTCTTCTTTTGCGCATCCAAGCTGCTCTGTCGTAATCGTTTCAATGACGGCAAGAATGCCCTGCCCTGCTTCTTCAAATCCAAATGAAATTTCAATTTTTCCGTCTTCTTTCAGCGACAACCGCCCGCCGGCAGGGTCCATCCGGCCGAATCCAAGCCCGCCGCCATGCATCGTGATCGCCATGCCAGTGCCGGTCCGCTTCCATCGATCCTGATTTTGTGATGACTGTTTTTTCTCGGCATATACAGCAGCTGCTGATTGAAGCACGTCTAAAGCACCGTTTGTTTCGGCAATCTGCTGGCCGAGCGGCCCAAGATCATGTTCCCTTCGAATGTTAAGGCGTCTCATCTCCACACTATCCATTCCAATTGCAGCGGCCAGCCGATCGATTTGTCCTTCAAGGGCAAATGTAACTTGATTGCCTCCAAATCCACGGAATTCCCCGGAAACGCCGTTATTTGTAAAAACAGAAATACCCTTTGTATCTACTGCCGGAATCATGTATGGACCGGATGTGTGCTCGACCGCGAAATCCAAAATGGCTGGTCCAAGTGTTGCATAGGCACCGGTATCAGCCACAATCGTTGTTTGATGAGCGCGCAGCCTGCCATCTTGATCAATGCCGGTTTTCATCGTAATCTTCATCGGATGACGTTTAATGCTTGAGCGTATCGATTCCTGTCTCGTTTGATGGATTTTCACCGGTTTTCCTGTCGAAAGCGCGAGCATCGCGCCGTATGGCTGGATGTTCAGTTCGTCTTTCCCACCGAATGAGCCGCCCATCGGACTTGATACGACGCGAATATGTTCTTCAGGCATCCCTAAAATTCTGGCAAGCTGAAACCGGTCTTTAAAGCCGTGCTGCGTGCCGACGTAAACAGTAAGACTGCCGTCTTTTTCCGGCACAATCACTCCGCCTTCCGTTTCCATATACGCATGCAGCTGTCGTGGCACATGATAGGTTTCTTCTACAATTGCCGCACATTTTGCAAATTCTGATTCGATGTCCCCTTTTTGAAAACCGGCACGGTGAAGAACATTGCCGTTCGGATGAAGAAGCGGTGCCCCTTCTTCCAATGCTTTTTCTGGACTGTCCAGAACAGGAAGTGGTGCATATTGAACATGAATCAGCTCAAGCGCCCGTGTGGCAGTCTCAACAGAATCCGCCGCGACAGCTGCCACCGCATCTCCGACATAGCGTACGATATCTTTGCACAACACTGGCTGATCTGGTGTCACGATGCCAAAACCGTTTAAGCCGGGCACATCTTTATAGGTGATAACCGCCTGTACGCCAGGGAGCTGTCTCGCTTTATCTGTAGAAATTGAAAGAATACGGGCGTGAGGATAAGGACTTCTTAAAATTTTGCCGTACAGCATATTCGAAAAGGCAAGATCAGTTAAATACTTCAGCCGCCCCGTCACTTTCTCTTTGCCGTCCGGCCGGATTTTTTTTGCCATTACTATGCTCCCTTCTCCGGTTTTACCGGACAGATTGCAGTTCCGTTAAAAGTAGATTCGCGGCCACTGTCCGGCGGTAATTCGCTGACGCAAACACATCGCCAATCAATGCCGACTCTTCTTTTATTTTGATAGAAAGTGCCGACAACAAATCATCCGTCAGCTGTTTTCCGACCAGCATTTCTTCACATCCCCTTAAACGCCGCGGCGTGTTCACCCCGCCGCCCGCCACAATCCGGATCGACCTGATCACGTTTTGGTCCGCCATCTCCATATACATTGCGACAGTGACAATCGATGGAATAAACGTTTCTCTGCGGCCGATTTTGCGAAAAAAGCAATGCCCCTTTACCAGAGAAGGGATCGTAATGTCGGTCAAAATTGCTCCTTCTTCCAGGCTCTCCTGTCCGTTCACATAATCAGACAGCCATTCAGACCGAATGCCATTTTCGCAAAACCAGGAAAGCCGCGCGTCCATCGCCAGCAAAA
Organism: Domibacillus sp. A3M-37; assembly: GCF_024213455.1. NCBI lineage: Bacteria > Bacillati > Bacillota > Bacilli > Caryophanales > Bacillaceae > Domibacillus > Domibacillus sp. A3M-37. Next base: position 122,632 of record NZ_JANAVL010000009.1, read on the forward strand.
TCGGGATGGCATCACCGATTCCATACAGGATATTGCCGCCAATCGTGCCTCGATTTCGCACAGCTGGTGATGCAATTGTGCCGATCGCTTCCGATAAGGACGGACACATTTTTTTCACCAGCAGATGCGTCCGGCACGTTTCCAGATCGGTCAGTGCCCCAATTCGAATCGATCCATCTACCGTTTCTTCAATATCCGCCAGTTCACGGAGTTGTTCCAGACTGATTAAATGAGGGGGAAACACAACCCCTTGTTCCCGCTGCATTTGCATGAGCGTTCCGCCAGCGATAAACCGGGACACACCATCAAGTTCTTTCTTTAACGACCAGGCTTCTTCCAAACTCCCGGGCTGCCAGACGGACGTCGGCACCGGCATTGACACATCCATCCCATCCCCTCCTCACTACTTGTTCGTAATCATGCTTTGTATCAATATCAAAAAAAAGGACGTGCCATTTCAACATCTATCATCATGCCTTTGTGTGCAAAAGACGGCTGCTTCAGCAAACTTCCTGCTCCCCGGTCCCCCTGCCCTTGCAGCACCGGGAAAAGACGGCTCGAAAAAAGAACAGGCGGACGGGGCGTTCTGTTAAAACGTGATGCCACAAATGACGCACCCTTTTCTTTATAAGTATCTATCACCTGATCAATCAATCGGGAACCCACAAACGGCTGATCTGCCAGCAGAATGACAGCTGCCTGTGCACCCATTTCTTCTGCCGCTTTTAAGCCGGCAGCCAGTGAATGCGCCTGTCCACGAAACGCGTCTTCGCACGCTGCTTGTGACCAGTTTTCTTTTTTGAAAAAAGCGGGGTGAATCCATCGAGCTTCGTCTTCTTTTTTCTGAACAATAATGACATGGTCGAGCGTTGATGAGAGCGCCGACTTCAGTGATGCACTGCCAATTGTTGTGTCGCCGAGCGGCAGTGCCAGTTTATTTGTTCCCATCCGGCGGCTGTTGCCGGCCGCAAGCAAGATGCCGATAACCGGACCACTCATAAACAAGCCGCTTCTTTCAAGGGAACAGAATGGCTTACTCCAATAAGCTGGGCCACAATACTGATCGCAATTTCCTCCGCTCCCTGCGCCTGAATGGACAGCCCGGCGGGTGATGTAATACCCTGAGGAAGAGGATCCAATCCGAACAGGCGGGCTGTTCTTTTTTTAGAACCGAGCACACCGAGATACCGTAGTTCTTTATCTTTTAAAACATGGATTAACTCTTGATCCCGCTTAAAATTGTGCGTCATGATCACTACACAATCGTTTGGTTTTAGTTCCATCCTGTCGATCACTTCATATGGAAAACCGATAACATGTTTTTCAGCGGCCGGAAAATGAGCTGCAGTACAAAAAGCCGGACGCCAATCGGAAACAGTGACAGAAAACCCGGCACCCGCCGCGAACGAAACGAGCGGCCGTGCATCCGGTCCCGCCCCGAACACAACAAGCCTCTGCTTCGGACGAATCCGGTGTACGTATACGTCACTGCCCAACGCTTTGCTGAAAAACATGCCCCGCTCAATCACCCGACAGTCATCAGGGACGCCGCCTTCCCAGCACCCAAACGGTTCACCTTCATCCGGAATGAATAAATAACCTGAACGGGCGCCCCGCTTTTTCAACATTAATACAGACCGGCCGGCCCGAAGCGCTTTTTTCAATTGAAGCAAATGCGCCACGTATGCCTCGCTTAACTTTTCCGTCCACACGTGGATGACTCCGTTGCAGCCGGATCCTTCTCCCCACGACAGCTGATCCTCATCACGCATGTCATAGACAAATTCCCTATACGGCTCATCGCTTTCTCTCAGCCGTTCGGATAAATCTTCCTCCAGACAGCCGGCACTCAGCAGGCCGACTTGTGTTCCATCCGCTTTAAACAGCATCGCCGCGCCTTCTTTTTTATACGCGGATCCCGTGACTTTAACGACTGCCGCCAGTACTCCACCAACAGAAGATGAGTCAATGGCATCCAACAAATCATGAATGTCTTCCATATTGATTCCTCCATCCAAATTCACTGTGCGAAAAAAGGGCGCTGATTTAAAAAATCATTGCCCTTTTTGTCAGCTTCCTCTATATACTTGATAACCCCATGGCGAGATGAGAAGCGGAATATGATAATGCGCTTCGGCAGCCGACAGACTGACTCGCACTGATACACGGTTTAAAAAAGGCGGATCAACAATATTGGTTTCTTTTTGATGAAAATAATCGCCAATGTAATACAACAGCTCGTATTCGCCTTCCTGGAATTCGTCTGCGGAAACGAGTGGTTCATCTACCCGGCCATCCCGATTTGTAACAGATTGCACGATTTTTTTCTTTTCCGTTTCGTTTTCAAAAAAGTAGACCTCCACGGCGACACCTGCTGCCGGCTGCCCGTGGGTTAAATCCAAAATATGCGTCGTTAATGCAGGCATTTACTCGGCTCCTCTTCTGTGACGATGTCTGTTATTCGAAAATAAGCAATATTGAATACTTCATTTAAAGCGATGTCAAATTCAGTATCCTTATCATTTTGTAAACGCAATTCCATCTGACGATAAATGTCTTCTTTCGTTTTGCCGCGCACAGCGATAATAAAAGGAAAAGCGAATTTTTTTGTATAGGCCTTATTCAGCATCGAAAATTGGTCGAACTCGTTTTTTGTAAGTGACGTCAATCCCGCACCGGTCTGTTCTTTTACCGATGCATCGGTCATCTTTATTTTCGCTCCAAGGTTCGGGTGGTTTCTCAGCAAGGCCAGCTGATCAGAAACAGCCGACTCCTGTACAATCGATGCCATCTTTTCATACAAAGACTTTACCGAATGAAAAGGACGATCACGCACAGCCTGTTCTGCCACCCAGAGCGAATGCTCAAATACTCCACCAAAATGCTGAACGAAGGAAACTTTCTTCATTTGATTTACAGACTGTATGGTCAGCAATTTCCCACACCCTTTTTTATAACTTTATTGTGTAACAACACGTAACATAATATGAGTTTACAAGGAAAAACATACTCTGTCATTAGTTATAATTACTAAAAAATTAATTTATTTCTGCTTTTTTTCACAAAACCGACTCATTTTATGTTATATAATATAACATAAGTTATTTTATGGAGGGATTTTAGTGAAATTAAAAACACTGCTCGCTCAACCTCCTTTTCACGACATTAAGCTTGCTGCTGGTGAAAGAGGCGTTTTAAACGATATTACGAACGTTACAATGATGGATGCCCCCGATATTCTCCCTTATTTAAAACCGAATGATTTACTTGTGACAACCGGCTATCATGTAAAAGATGAGCCAGACGAGCTTGTTCGCCTCATTGGACAAATGGCACAAAAAAACTGCGCGGCGCTCTTCATTAAAACGAAACGTTTTTTCGGTCAACTTCCGTCAGAAGCTGTTCTCCTCGCGGATGACCTTGGATTTCCAATCGTTGAAATCCCCGAAAATTGGTCACTCGGCGAAACTGTGAACCAAATGCTCAATATCATTCTCGATAAGCGAACAAGTGAATTACGGGGCGCTATTGATACGCATAAACTGTTTTCAGGCCACATTATGAGCGGAAAAGGGTTAAATGTTCTGCTGGCAAACTTAACAGAACTCACCGGACACAGTGCCTTTTTATGCACCGCTTACTTTTCGCCAATTGCCGGCGATGATTCATTAGCCGAAGTGCTTTCTCCATTTAAAAAATGGGCGTCCCAGCACGGTTCCTTTTTATCGCCGAGTTCTACTTTTACGGCGTTTAGCACACTGTCCCCAAAAAAAGACTACACGCTGTTTCCTGTTTATACGCATGAGAAAAAAGCGGCATTGCTCCTGCTGGAAGGACCAATTTATCCGACAGAGCATGTAAAGCTGTTAACCATTGAGCAGGCATTGAACGTCATTTCATTTGAACTTTTAAAGGAAGATGCCGTTAAGCAGTTTACACGCCGGATACGCAATGAATTCTTCTCAAACTTTTTAGATGATGCGTTTTCAAGCGAGGAAGAAGCTGTCAGCCGGGCGAAGGAATTCGACTTGCCGCTGAAGCAAAAATACATTTGCGCCGCCGGGCGGATAGATGCGCCAGAAGAAGAATGGTCGTATTACACGAACCAAAAAGAGCTGGATGAAATTTATTATTTTTTCGAAAAGGAATTGCATACGATGGACGTACCTTGCCATTTGTTCACGAAAGGCGAAACATTGATCCTGCTTTTAAAAGTACCGGATCATGTTAAAGACACTCACTCGTTTACTGCTTCTTTTTTAAAAAAGCTGCAAGCTCGCATGAGCCGTGAGCATAAAATGACAATGTCATTTGGCGTCAGCCACCTGTGCTCCTCGCTTTTATTCGTTCGTCAAGGCTACAAAGAAGCACGTGATGCGTTAAAAACAAACCGATTGTCGAGCGGACCTTCTTCCGTCCACTTCCATCGGACAAAAGACGTGAGCGAACTGCTGCGGCTGCTTCCAGCGAAAGACTTAACACAGTTTTACAAGCATACTGTCCAGCAGCTAAAGCTCGGTAATTTAGAAGAAGAGAAATCGCTGCTTAATACACTGTTTGTTTATATGGAAAGCCATTGTCACATTTCCGAAACCGCCAAGCGGCTGTTTGTACACCGGAATACCGTCGTCTACAGACTGGAAAAGTGCGAAGAACTGCTCGGCACTTCACTGAAAGACCCTGACTTTTCCCTGCAAATCCGTCTCGCTTTGCGCATCAAGCACTTACTGAATACGTAAAAAAGAAGCCCAGGGAACGACCCCTAGGCTTCTTTCATATATAGTAATAATAGCGTTCATCCGTTTTTTCTTTATTGGGAGAACATTGAATTCCGGTACGCCGGACAATTATGGCATTTAGCGCCAGCCTTAACTGATCGTCAGTTAATTCATCCATTAAATGGATCGGGGCTGTTGCTTTCACGTCACTTAAAAACTGAAGTGCCAGTGTCAAAAGCGCATCATCGCCATTCGTTAAATCGCGGTCCATCAACGTATCCGGCCATAAAAAACGACCGTCCTTTAAACTAATATACGGGCTGATCTTTTTTCGCAGCTTCCGGTCTCCTGTAATTAAAAATACGAAAGCAAGCTTAGAACGATCTGCCCTCTGCATAACAGGCATTGAGGCCTGCGCCAGCTCAAAACGGCTTTTATGCTGTTCGTTTAAAAACTGTACATTCATAATGCAGCCTCCTCATGATTATCGTTATCCTTATTTAATCATGACTTTAGATTACTGGCAGAATTTGCGTGAGATTTTCTAACAGATAAGTTGCATCCCGTCTCATAACTTCATATGATCAGCTTATACTTTTCGTATATCCTTAACGATACGGGTTAAGGGTCTCTACTCGGAACCGTAAATTCCTGGCTACGAAAAAATCAGTGCCATTGCTGATTTTTTCGTAGTCTTTTTATAATGAATTGGAGGAATGAAGATGGGCAGCTTACTCATTAAAAACGCACAAATTGTGACGATGAATGCAAAAGAAGAAATCATCAGAGGAGATCTTCTTATTAATGAAGACCGAATAGAATCCGTCGGTCCTTCTCTTAATGAGGCAATCGCCGACCGTGTCATTGACGCATCCGGGCGGACCGTGATCCCCGGGTTTATTCAGACACATATCCACTTATGTCAAACGCTGTTTCGCGGAAAAGGGGATGACCTTGAACTGATGGACTGGCTAAAAGAGCGGATTTGGCCGCTTGAAGCATCCCATGATGAAGAATCTATTTACTATTCGGCTATGCTTGGCATCGGGGAACTGCTGCAAAGCGGTACGACAACCATTGTCGATATGGAAACAGTCAATCATACCGACTTCGCGTTTCGCGCCATTGCCCAAAGCGGGATCCGTGCATTATCCGGCAAGGTGATGATGGACAAAGGCAATGAAGTGCCAATCGGACTGCAGGAAAAAACGGCGGAGTCCATTCAGAAAAGTGTCGATTTACTGGAAAAATGGCATATGTATGACAGCGGCCGCATCCAATATGCGTTTTCACCGCGATTTGTGGTTTCTTGTACAGAAGAACTGTTAAGAGAAGTGCAGAAGCTCTCCACACACTACAACGTAAAAGTACACACCCACGCTTCTGAAAACAAAGGAGAAATTGCGATCGTTGAGCAGGAAACCGGTATGCGCAACGTCGTCTATCTCGATCACCTCGGCCTTGCGAACGAGCGGCTCATTTTAGCCCACTGCATTTGGCTGGATGAACAGGAAAAACGAATCATTAAAGAGCGCGGCGTCCACGTCAGTCATTGTCCGGGCTCGAACTTAAAGCTCGCTTCCGGCATCGCCGACGTGCCGGATCTGCTTGATGCCGGCTCATCGGTCAGTTTAGGTGCGGACGGGGCTCCATGCAATAATAACTTGGATATGTTTAATGAAATGCGACTCGCCGCTCTTATTCAAAAGCCGATTCATGGCCCAACGAGCATGAATGCCCGCACCGTTTTTAAAATGGCGACAATTGGCGGCGCCCGTGCTGTCGGGATGGATCACGAAATCGGCAGCATTGAAATCGGTAAAAAAGCGGACCTGGCGATTTTAAATTTAAACCATTTCCATACATTTCCTTCCTATGACATCGATCCAATTTCACGTATCGTGTATTCCGCTACACGCGCAGATGTGGAAACGACCGTTGTCAATGGCCAGATCGTGATGGAAAACAATATCATGAAAACGATTGACAAAGAAACCGTATTGAAAGAAGCAGATGCATCGATTAAACGACTGCTCAGCCGGACGGCCATTGTCAGTTAAACTATTCTCAAAAAAGGCGGTTCCATCAAAACATATTTGTTTTTGACAGGATCGCCTTTTCTTTATCCAAGAAGTTTTTCATTTTGAATTGACTGTTAGTTTTCCTCCCGAATCCAGACGATCATTTCACCCGGTTCACGATTACACCATGCAAAATAAGGAATCGCTTTGATTGAAACGTCTACAGACTCTTGTTTTATCGGCTGATACAAAACATTTTCCCATGAGGCATCGTTCGCACTCGTGCGAACTCCATTCCCTTCAATTACGACAACTCCATCCAACAAATCCGGTTTAAACGCCGGATTCAATTCTGAATTTTCCGATATTTTAATTGTTGATAGCTGTTTCCCATTATCTGCTTCTTCCAGGCAATAAACGACTGGACCACGCTGCAGGGCTACTTTCCCCGCATTTTCTTTTACTTTTGGATTTGCACGAATTTTTTCAACTGGCATCGGAAAAACAAGTTCAATTTGATCACCTTGTTTCCAAGAACGAGTAAGATGTACATAGCCTTTTTTCAATAACGTCGAATACTCTACTTTTTCGCCGTTTAACAGGATTTGTGCATTTTTCGACCAGCCTGGAATCCGGAGCGCTATTGTAAAGCTTTTTTCCTGCTCTGGCGTAACAGTTATCGACACCTTTTCATCCCACGGATAGCTCGTTTGTTGATCAATCACAACGTTTTGTCCGTTTAGCTGCACGTCCGCTTTATTCCCTGCATACAAATGCACATACAGCTCATCTTGCCGGACTGTATACAAATAATGTCCGACTGACGAAATTAAACGGGCCAAATTCGGCGGGCAGCATGCACAGCTGAACCACTTCTGTCTGACAGGCTTTACATGATGATGATCCTGGCGATGTTCGCACACTTCCGGCTGAACCTCCAGCGGATTTACATAGAAAAATTTCTTTCCGTCCAAGTCCATTCCACTTATTGTTCCGTTGTACAGCGCTCTTTCCATGACATCTGCATATTTTGCATCCGCTTGTAAGTTGAGCATCCGCTTCGCCCAAAACACCAGTCCGATCGAAGCACACGTTTCCGTGTACGCTGTATCATTCGGTAAATCATAGTCTGTTGAAAAGGCTTCGCCAAATTCCATCGACCCTACACCAGCCGTCACATACATTTGTTTTGTCGTGACATTTTCCCATAGATCTTCACACACTTTTTTCAGTTCATCGTCATTTGATTTTAATGCAAGATCCGCCATTGCTGTGTACATGTACATAGCACGCACCGCATGACCCGTCGCTTTTTTCTGTTCTCTGACCGGCACATGCGCTTGGTGATAGCCATAGCTGTCATTCCAAAAAAACGGATGATCATCTTGCTTTTTTTCCTTTTCTAAATCAAAAAAGTGTGGCTGATGTCCTCTTTCATCAATGAAATAGCTGCTTAAGCTCAAGTATTTTTTATTGTCGGTTGCCTCATATAGTTTCACAAGCGCAAGCTCAATTTCCTGATGGCCATCGTACCCGCGTATTTTTCCTTCTTCTTTGCCGAACACTTCGTCAATATAGTCTGCAAACCGGCACATCATATCAAGAAATGTCCGCTTGCCTGTAGCATAATAATACGCAACAGCGGCTTCGATCATATGACCGGCGCAATAAAGTTCATGCTGATCACGTAAGTTACTCCACCGTCCTTCTGGTTCTTTAATCGTAAAATACGTATTAATATATCCGTCTTCCTGCTGCGCACGGCCAATTAAATCAATTACTTCATCAATTGCCTGTTCAAGTCCCGCGTCCGGCGCATTTTCCAAGCTAAACGCTGCAGCTTCAATCCATTTAGCCACATCGCTGTCTTGAAAAACAAATCCATGAAATTCGCCTGTTTCATCACCTGCCGCAATCTTAAAATTTTCAATCGCGCGGCTTGGCACTGCGTCCGGAATTCTGTCATTTAACGCTTCCCATTGATATGGAATTACTTCATGCCGAACGATATCCATGTATCGTTTCCAAAACGAATCGGTCACTTGAACATTCACATTGTTTTTCATTTTTGTATGCGTCATTCTTCACCCTCCATTTACATGCCCTTTGCACCATCTTCAATCATCAAATAAAACTGACTTTTCCTTTCCTTCCCCTTTTTATTTTTAAAGCGCTTACAATATTTATCTTGTTTAAAGAATAGCATATTGATAAAATCAAAATCAGTACATGAAACCGCATAATTGGTGGACAAAACTGACTAACTTATCAATTCAGATTAAAAAGGGTGACGGATGATGTTAAAAGAATATTTGCACGCTTCCCTTCAGCAGCCTGTTGTGTTTACACTCGGTGGTAAGTTCATTACCGATGTCCCTTGGACACATATGAAGCGCTCGATTGGGGATTATGAAATGATTATCGGCCTTCATGGAACGCTTTATATTCAATGCGAATCCACTACATTTGAAGTGAATCCGGGTGATTTATTGATTTTGCCTCCGCATAAAGTTCATCAAGGATATAAAGAATGCCCGCCCGGAACATCTTTTTACTGGTTTCATTTTTTATTTTCTGACGAAAGCGATCCCTTTGTTATGAATGAGCTCGAAGTAGATCAGCACGTAAAGGCCATTCAATCAAAACCGGAGCTGTATCAGAATGAATCAGCTGTCTTTCTGCCTTTCTTTTCCGCTCCACATCAATCAGACCGATTGACCATTTTGTTCAACCAGCTGCTCGATGTAGCAAATGCCCATTATTACCACAGCCGCGCCGTTGATTATTTGGCGACTTCTGTACTGATCGAACTGTCGGAACAAACGATTAAGAACTTTCATCTTGCGTCCGATCAAAAAAATTCCGATAAAAAAATGGCTTCGATTTTAGAATGGATTCGTTTAAATTCACTTGAAAAGCTGTCGACAGGGAAAATCGCCGAGCAATTTAACTACAACCGTGATTACTTATGCCGCTTTTTCAAAAAAGAAACCGGCTTGACGGTGCATGAATATATTCATATGTTGAAATTATCAAAAGCAAAGGATTTACTGACAATGTCGAATGAAAGCGTCGGAAATATCGCGAGGACCATTGGCATTCAGGACGAACGGTATTTTATGAGGCTGTTCAAGCAATATGAAAAACTGACCCCGTCTAAATATAGGAAAGCCTATCATCGTATTCCTCTTAACAAAGAGTAACCGTTTTGGGGCGATAAATCGTATTTTCGGGCGGTTTCCATGCGGTTTGAGGCGACAAAATGATTTACCGCCTCAAACATGATTTATTCCGCCCCTATTTTCATTTTACCGGCCCTGCACACAAAAAAACGGCTCAAACAGTGAATGTTTAAGCCGTTTTGAATCATACTTTATAAACACGTGTTTCATAAGGATGTAAAATGAGTTCACCCGGCGGATTTTCTTCCGGCACCTTGTAGTTATGAAGCATTAAGTTAGCAAACTCATACGTGATGCCGTCCATTTTTTTTACAGGCACCGGCTGATCAGACAAGTTGCTGAGTACGATCACTTTTTCATTGCCAAGCGTCCGCGTATATGCAAACAAGCGTGTATCTTCTTCTAGCACTTCATCGTATATGCCATACGTGAAAACTTCATTTGCTTTTTTCATTTTGATCATCTTTTTATAAAAGTTCAAAATCGAGCCTTCGCTTTGCAGCTGGGCTTCGACGTTAATGCTCTTATAATTTTCATTTAATTTAATCCACGGCCTGCCTGTTGTGAAGCCAGCGTTTTCTTCCGTGGACCATTGCATCGGTGTGCGTGAGTTGTCACGGCTTGAATGCCAGATAATCTCCATCATTTCCTCGTGATTAATACCGGCACCGATCCCAAGACGGTACATGTTTTTCGTCCGGACATCATTGTAATCGTCAATATCTTCGTATTTCACATTCGTCATGCCGATTTCCTGCCCTTGATAAATAAACGGTGTCCCCTGCATTAAGAAGTAGACTGCCGCAAAGGATGTCGCACTTTCACACCAGTACTCCTGGTCATTTCCCCATGTCGAGACGACACGCGCTTTGTCATGATTTTCAATAAACAGCGCATTCCAGCCTTTATTTTGGAGCGCTTTTTGCCACTTGGTCATCACTTTTTTATAGCCGGGAATGTCGAGTCCCATTTTCGTTTCCGCATTCCACAGTTCAAGGTGTTCAAACTGGAAAATCATGTTGAACTTCCCTTTTTCCTCGTCTACCCATTCATCGACTTCATCCGCTGTTACACCATTTGCTTCGCCAACCGTCATAATGTCGTATTTCGCAAATGTTTCAGTTTTCAGTTCTTCCAGAAGCGGCTGAATGCCTTTTACGTTCATATGGTGGTCAAATGACGGCACATATTTAAGTTCCTTTAGATTCGGCATATCAATTAGGCCTTCAACCTTTTTAATATGGCTGATTGCATCCACACGGAAACCGTCGATGCCTTTATCTAGCCACCAATTAACGGTTTCGTATAGCGCCTGACGCACTTCCGGGTTCTCCCAGTTTAAATCCGGCTGCTTTTTCGAGAACAGGTGCAGGAAAAACTGCTCGGTCGTCTGGTCATATTCCCACGCCGAGTCGCCGAAAATACTTTCCCAGTTGTTCGGCTCCGCGCCGTTTTTTCCGTCACGCCAAATGTACCAATCACGTTTTGGATTGTCTTTTGATGAGCGTGATTCAATAAACCACGGATGCTCATCGCTCGTATGGTTGATCACAAGATCGAGGATCAGTTTCATTCCACGTTCATGAACACCTTGCAGGAGTTCGTCAAAATCGGCCATCGTCCCGAATTCATCCATAATTTCTTTGTAATCACTAATGTCATAGCCATTGTCATCGTTCGGCGATTCAAACATCGGGCAAATCCAAATAACGTCGATACCAAGATCCTTTAAGTAATCAAGTTTCGCGATCACCCCTTGAATATCCCCAATACCGTCTCCATTTGAATCCAAAAAGCTGCGCGGATAAATTTGATACGCCACCGCTTCTTTCCACCATACTTTACTCATAAGACGTCCCCCGAATCTTCTAGAATATTTTCTACGTGTATTTTAGCACGGAATGCAAAAAAAGAATGCGAAGGCTGAAAGTTTCTCTCATGACCTTTTCCACCTGCGCTTCATGCGCACAAGCATTTTTCAGTTATTTAACACGACTTAGTATAAAACATGAAAAATACTCGCGCAATCGTTTTCATTAAAAATATTTATTTTCATGATTTATGAAGAACAATTTTTATACTGATTCCCATTTTTAACTTTTTAAAACAATAAATATCCTTATATTCAAAAGTTTTTCAAATTCACTCTTGCCAAATGAAAGCGAGCTTATTAGAATGAAATTCACGCAAACGATTTCTTGAATATTTTGTAAGCACTTAACTTTTAGCAAAAGCAGAATTGGTGATGAAGAAATTCATCTCTTTTAATTTTTGGCAAAAACTCAGGAAAGCGCTTTTAGTTGTTGTGGCTGTGATACCTGCTGCCGGTATTATGATCTCTGTCGGGAAGCTCATCGCGATGATGGGTGGGACGGATGGAACCAAATAGGATTTGCGGATTGATTATATTTTTGTGAACAAACCCGTCCAGGTGGAAGCGTCCGCTGTTATTTTTAATGATGTCAATAAAGCGGTTGTGCCCGATCATTTTGGTGTTGAAGTGACGATTAAATAAGAAAAAGACGGTCTCCCTTTGAAGAGATCGCCTTTTTCTTATTTCGACACTGCACCGGCTGCTGTAAGCCATGTCCGCGCCATAAGCATATTTCCGATCGAGGTCATATGTACGCCATCTGTCGTTAATCTATATTTACTGCCTTCTCTTAAATAACCGATAAATGCTCCATGAACCGGCACGAGTACAGCCCCATACTCTTCAGCGAGCTTCCGGACAATGTCTACATACGGCTTGAGCATTTGGTTTCCTTTTGACTGTGGGTCTTCTTCAATTATCGTCGGCTCCATCAGGATGAGCCGGATACCAGATGACTGGTCGAGCAGGGCGCGATACACCGTCTCAAATTTCCCGGGCAATATTTGATCAATGCCCTGCGAATCAAGCTGCCGCCACACATCATTAATGCCAATGGAAATGGATAAAACAGTCGGCTGTTCTTTTAAAACGTCCTTTTCCCACCGCTCAGCCAGGTCTGTTACGCGGTTGCCGCCGATCCCTTTATTGACGATGACCGGCGCATTGGCAGGCGACTGGCAAATAAAATGGTCGCGAACAAGCCGAACATATCCATCGCCGATTTCTTCGGGCTCCGCCTGGCGTTCGCTGTCCGTGATGCTGTCTCCAATAAATAAAATACGGTCTTCTTTTGTAAACAAGGTTAGTTTCCTCCTAATTGAATAGTTTTTTTGCTTTCAACCGACTTCATGATCGCGTCTGTTACTTCTTGTGTACGAAATGCATCTTCATAGCTCGATAAAATACGTGACGTATCGCCCGTTTGCACAGCGTGAAGGAAGGCTTCATTTTCACGCACATACGGATTCACTGAGTCTTTTTCTTTCACCTCCATAGATGACGTACATTTTGTCAGCCCAGCTTGGTCAATCTTTGCGATACCGCCGTTATGAAAATAGTGAAGCCCGATCTCTGACACACCATCTGGCAGCACACATGTATTCGACAGCTGAACTAGAACACCGCTTTTCATTTTCAATATCGCGCTGCCAATGTCCGCCACGGTTACGTTTTTATGCAGATCTGCCATGATTCTGTTTGCTTCCACTGCGTGTACTTCCTCCACTTCACCAAGCGTGTATCGCACTAAATCAATTAAGTGTGTCGTCTGCTCAACAAACTGGCCGCCGGATGTATCACGGTTGCGCCACCATGGAACGAGCGGCATCGACCCCATCCAGCCTCCTGTCACCATACCGACTGTGCATGTTTCCAGTTCTTTTTTTAATGAGGCGACTGTGTCACGATAGCGGAAATGATAACCGACCGATGTGATCACATTCTTTTTTTGCAGAGACACGGTGATTTCGTTCGGCACCTTAAGATTAACAGCGAGCGGCTTTTCAACGAGAAACGGAATTCCCCTCTCAATAAGCTGCTGCTCCACATCGCCGTGAGCAAAAGGCGGGACACAGATGTAGACTGCGTCCAGTTTTTCCTGATCCAGCATCTGTGTGACATTGTCGTACCCGTTTGCATCACCATACTCTGCCGCAAAAGCCGCTGCTTTTTCTTGACTCGTTCCGCAAACTGCTTGAAACCTTACGTCTGTCATATCCGTAAAAATAGCTGCATGCATCCGGCTGAATCCACCCGTTCCAACCATCCCAATCTTCATTTATTCAGCTCCTTTACATTCAAAAAAACAGCCTGACGATTCGGATATACAATCCACCATTCTTCCGCTTCCCTGTTCCAAATAAGAACAGGATCTGGCACCATCGTAAATGGGATCACGGAAAAGGGGCGATTTCGGCATTATTGATTCACTCCTTTTAAAAGGAATCGTTGCAAACCGAATCCTCATTGAATACGTACGATTATCCAACCTGCAACGCTCGGCGCTGTGACATGTACAGCTTTGAATACGCCCCGTCTTTTTTCAGCAGTTCTTCATGCGTGCCCTGCTCCACAATTTGTCCGCCGTCAATAAAGAAAATCCGTGTGGCGTTTTGGATGGTGGACAGTCGATGAGCAATAATAAAGGATGTGCGGCCTGCCAGGAGCTGCTCCAGCCCTTTTTGAAGCGCAAGCTCTGTTTCCGTATCGATGCTTGACGTCGCTTCATCGAGAATCAATATTTTCGGATCGGCGAGAAGTGCCCGAGCAAATGAAATGAGCTGGCGCTGTCCAGATGAAAGGCGTGTTCCACGCTCATTCACTTCCGTTTCATAACCATCTTCCATTTCGCTAATAAACTCATGCGCCTGCACCGCTTTTGATGCCGCTACAACTTCTTCATCCGTCGCATCAAGCCGGCCATACCGAATATTGTCCATAATCGTACCGGAAAAAATAAACGGGTCCTGCAGCATCACGCCCATTTGGCTGCGCAGCGACGAAAGCGTCACTGTTTTAATATCAATCCCATCTACCTTCACACTGCCCCTATTCGTATCGTAAAACCGGCTGATCAAGCTGACAATCGTTGTTTTCCCTGAACCGGTCGCGCCGACCAGCGCAATGGTATCTCCCGGTGCTGCTGTAAAATTGACATGATCAAGAATATTTTTTTCACCCTCATAACCGAAAACGACGTCATCAAATTGAACCTGCCCGCGCACAGGCGGCAGCGTTCCGGCGTTTAGTGCGTTTTTAATCGCCGGTTCTTCATCAATCGTTTCAAAAATACGCTCCAAATACGCCATCGCATTAATAATCGCATTATAGAAGTTTCCGATATTTGCGAGCGGCTGCCAAAACATCCAAATGTATCCGATAAACGCTACAAGTTCCCCTGCTGTCACGCTGCCGTTCAGCCAAAAAATGCCGGTCACGTACACTAATGAAACGGTAATGACTGAAATATTTTCGATAACCGGCCAAAGCAAAAACTGGATTTTAATCCCTTTCATCCAGGCAGACCGGTAACTGTCCGACACTTCATAAAAAATTCTTTCATTTTCTTCTTCACGTGCAAACGCCTGCGTTACTTTCATCCCGTTTAAACTTTCATGAATGTAGGCGTTCAGGTTGGACTGCTTGTTGCTGATTTGCTGCCACGCTTTGCGCTGAGCTCTTTTAATAAGAAAAATAAAACCAATTAAAAAAGGGAAGCCCGCCATCGCGGCAAAGGTCATCTTCACATCAATTGCCAGCATAAAACCGATAATAACCAGCACACTGAATAAATCGGTAATGACGTTAATAATACCGTTTGACAGCAAGTCGCTCAGCGAGTTTACATAATTGACGACCCGTACTAAAATCTTTCCGTGCGGACGGCTGTCGTAATAGGAGAAAGACAATGTCTGCAAATGGGAAAACAAATCTTTTCGCAGCTGCAAGATGACGCTTTGCCCGATTTGTGACATCATTCTGATCCGGTACTTTAAACAAATGCCGGTAACGGTAATCGCAGCTAAATAAAATCCGGCAAGCAGCGCAAGGCCTCCTGCGTCTCTGTTTGGGATTTTATCGTCGATAGCCACTTTAATTAAATAAGGTCCCGTCAACGCTGCCCCGCTCGCCAACAGCATAAGAAAAACAGTGAAAAAAATTTTGGTTTTAAATGGACGCAAATAGCCCATCATCCGTTTCAGCTGATTGAAGTCAAATGATGATTCCAGCTCTTCATCCACATCAAATTTATTGCGCGCCATTTACATCACTTCCTTGCCGAATTGATGGCCGTCAAAGTCACCAAATTGATTTTTAAACACATTATAATAGCGTCCTTTCCGTTTCAATAAATCTTCATGCTTCCCTCGCTCCATAATCCGCCCGTGTTCGAGCACAAGAATGAGATCGGCTTCTTTCACGGAGGAAATGCGATGCGCAATAATAAAGCAGGTTTTTTCTTGAAGAACAGATTTTAACGTTTTTTGAATGCGCATTTCCGTTTCCAGATCAACAGCGGATGTCGTATCATCCAAAATTAAAATTGGCGCATCCTTTAAAATCGCCCGCGCAAGCGAAATCCGCTGGCGCTGTCCGCCTGATAAGCCGACGCCCCGCTCGCCGATAATCGTGTCATATCCTTCCGGCAGTTTGGAAATAAAACCGTGTGCTTCCGCTTTTTTCGCCGCGTCCTGCACTTGTTCAATCGTTGCATCCGGGACGCCGTAAGCGATGTTTCCTTCAATTGTATCGGAGAATAAAAAGATGTCCTGCATAACCATCGCTGTATGCTTCCGCAATGACCGGACGTCCCACTCTTTCACATCCACTCCTTCCACAACGACTCCCCCGCTGTCCGCATCATAAAATCGGCAAAGCAAGTTCACAATGGTCGATTTTCCAGCACCGGTCGGACCAACAATTGCCACCGTCTGTCCCTGCTTAACGCCAAACGTAATGTTTGAGAGCACCGGATCATCCTCATATTGAAATGTAACATCTTGAAATTGAACGGAGAATTCGTGTGGAACGAGCGCTTTCTTTTGATGATGATTTGTAATAGCCGGCTGCTCATTAAGCAAATCTTCAATCTTTTCAGCGGACGCAATAAAACGCTGGACATCATTAATCAGCCAGCCAGCCATCCGCATCGGATTGTTCAGCGCCCAAATAAGTGAATTAAAGACAACGAGTTCTCCAATTGTCAATGACTCTTGAATAACCATCAGTCCGCCGACTAAAATCATAACCACAAGCAACACACCTGCAAGTGAGTCAAGTACAGGCAAGTACTTTTCCCATACACGTGCCGACTGAATATTTTTTTCTTTAAAGGCATTATTTTCAGCAGAAAATTTGCCGATTTCGTATTCTTCTTTGGCAAAGGCTTTGACCACGCGGTTGCCGCTAATGTTTTCCTGCACAACCGAATTCAAGCGCGCAAATTGGGCCCGGATTTCTGAAAATGTCGGCCGTACTTCACTGCTCATCCGATAGGCAAAAAAACCAATAACAGGTGTCACAGCGATCATGGCTAACGTAAGTGGTGCATGAATCGTCAACATAAAAATAATAGCAAATAATAAAATCGCCGCATTTTCTACAATCATGTACGTTGTCCAGGCTGTAAAATGACGGACAGCTTCCATGTCACCGGTCATCCGCGCCATAATATCACCTGTTTTTGTCCGATCGTAAAACCGGAAATCCAGTTCATTCAGCCGTTCATAAAGCTGCTTCCGAATCGTAAAAATGACCTGCTGCGACACACGTTCAAACAAAATTTGAAAACTGTAGCGAATGACCGTTTTTATCATCGTAACCGCTATCATAAAGCTGATCAGCAACCAAAGCAGCGCCATGTTCCCACCATAAATAACATCATCGACAATTCGGCCGGAGAAGTATGGATTGAGCATATTTAATCCCGCGACAAGAAGTACAAGAAAAACCCCAATAAAGACGCCGGATTTGTAGTCCCGCATATACGTCCAAATCCATTTCAAACTATGCACGTTCTATTCCCTTCTTTCCATACATTTTCACATCATGGCATTTGTGATGTCAATCGATCTTTGATGAAAACAAGGACCCCTTTCCCGCACCGTTAAATTAAAATAAATACATTTTATTCCTTCTTCCACGTTGTATCCATCTTTTTCACTCAAAAAGAAAAAGAACGCTGTTTATTGAACAAATCCGCTTGAAAGTGAGAAAAAAGGGCATATGAATGCCCTTTTCTTTTTACTTTATTTCACTGCCACGCCCTGTTTTAACGAAACAATCTGCTTCGTTTCCTGTGATTCAAGCGCCGCCAAAATGACCTGTAATGATTTGTAGCCTTCTTCGCCGGTAATGAGCGGCTCTTTTTGTTCGAGAATACTTTCAATAAAATGGTCAATTACGTGCGTCGTCGTCTGGCCGCCTTCTTCATTTGTCTGGATTTTGCCAAGCTGGTGCTTGACCACTTCTCCTGTACGGTATTCCTCAATCAGCGAATACTCCGGATCGGCTTCCAGCTTCAGCGTGCCATTTTCACCGTAAATGATTGTGGAATTGTCACCGCTGCCCGCTGTGTACGCCCAGCTGGCTGCCAGCGTACCAATAATGCCGCTTTCCGTACGCAAAATACACACTGCATTGTCGTCCACATCCGTGTTTTGTTTTGCATTTGTTTCAATAAAAGCGCCCACTTCTGTAAATTCTCCAAGCAAATAACGCATTAAATCGGATTTATGAACACCAAGATCGCCCATTGCGCCGATAAAAGCCTGCTCTTTGTTAAAAAACCAGCTATCTGCTCCGTCTACACTCCACGCTTCCGGCCCCGGATGGCCGAATGTTGTTTTAAAGCTGTACACTTTGCCTAGCTTGCCGCTGTCCAAAATCTCTTTCGCTTTTTGATGCGATGCAACGAACCGCTGATTATGTGCAATCATTAGTGTCTTGCCGCTCGTGTTTGCCGCTTCAATCATCGCTTCCGCTTCTTCTTTTGATGTAGCCATCGGTTTTTCACAAAGCACGTGCTTGCCTGCTTGAAGCGCTGCAATGGAAACCGGCGCATGCAAATAGTTCGGCAGGCAGATGCTGACAACGTCGACTTCCAGAAGATTGATCACTTCTTTGGAATCGGTGTATGCTTTTGCTCCATACTGTGACGCCATTTCTTCTGCCCTTTCTTGGACAATATCACAAACAGCAACAATTTCTACCTGTTCATTTGCTGCATATTCCGGAATGTGGCGATACTTGGCAATGCTTCCGCACCCAATAACTGCTGCTTTTAATTTGCTCATTTTTCCATTCTCCTTTTCGTGGATATGTAGTCGAAAGATCTCAATTTGAGAGCGTTTTTTTGGAATCGCTATCATTTATTTATTCCTATTTTCTTTCGCCTAATGAATTTGACTACATCATATAACAAGCATGTTAAAATAAACATAAATGATATAATGAAAACATATACGATTTGGCTATTAAGTGTAAAAGGTGGTGATCAAATGAACTCGAATATTTACGTGTGTGGATATGCGTATCATACACAGCGTTTGTATACCCAGCATAAGCCCGGCTTCTCCGAGTATGTGTTCCGCCTGCAGACAGAAGGTGCCTGCGAGGCAAAGGTGAATGGGCGGATGTACGAGATAAAGCAGGGTGATCTGCTCATGGTCCACCCCGAAGATCATTACGAACTATTTATTAAAGAAAACCATGATAGTGGCGATTATTATCTTATTTGTGACGGCAGCTGGCTCGCCCAATGGTGGGCACGTTCTCAAAAGCCGGTCTTGTCTCATATCGGTGTCGATGAAAACTTAATTTCGCTCTGGCGAAGCATTGTTATAGAAGAACGTCGTCCCGCTTCGAGCAAAAACAAGGAACTCTCCCACGCTCTTCTTCAATCTTTATGCTTTTATATTGAGCGGGCCGCCAACGAAACGAGCATCGATTTAACGCGTCCATACGTGGTCACACGGATGATGCGCTACATTGAAGAGCATGCGCTGAGTACATTTAAAGTAGAGGACGCCGCCCGTCATGCCGGCTTGAGTGTTTCGCGTTCGATTCATCTTTTTAAAAGCAGCACCGGCAAAACAATGCTTGAATACGCGCATGAAATACGGCTTTCTTCTGCTATTGACCGGATGACCTACACGACGATGACCCTTGAACATATCGCCGAAGAATGCGGATTCGGTTCATATCCTTATTTTCATAAAGTATTTAAAAAGAAATACGGCACTGCTCCTGGCGTGTACCGGCGGACCGGTTCTTAAAAACAAAAAAGCTGCTTTAGGATTGAACAGGCCTGAGCAGCTTTTCAGCTATTTTATACCATTAATTTTTCTTCCGTAAGAGTCAGTAAAAACTCTTTCGTAACAAGCAGCACATCTTCCGAGTCATTGTAAATGACCGTATTTTTCGGTACATGAACATTTTCCATGACAATTGCTTTTTCAATATAAGAACGGGTTCCAACTTTTGCGTTCGGCATGATTACAGAATCTTTAATAAAAGCATTTTTTGCTACTTTTACGCCTTCTGATAAAATGGAATGCTGAATTTCCCCATCCACGATACACCCTTCACTGATAATTGAACATTGTACAATGGCGTTTTGGCCCATCACTGGTGGCGGGAAATTTTCGTTTACTGAACAAATGCGCCAGTCTTTATCGTACAAGTCCAATTGATGATCATTTTCCAATAAATCCATATTCGCTTCCCATAAGCTTTTGACCGTTCCGACATCCTTCCAGTAGCCTTTAAACGGATACGCAGCCAGTTTTTGCTGATCCGCAAGCATCGCTGGTATGACATCATTTCCGAAATCATTTGAAGAATCTGGATTGTCCGCATCCTGCTCTAAATATTTTTTCAAAACGGACCACTTAAAGATGTAAATACCCATGGAGGCAAGGTTGCTTTCCGGATCATCCGGCTTTTCGTCAAACCGCGTGATATTATTCAATTCATCGGTATTCATAATACCGAACCGGCTCGCTTCATCCCACGGAACTTCAATAACGGAAATGGTCGCGTCGGCTTCTTTTTCAATATGATATTGAAGCATTAAGTTGTAATCCATTTTGTAAATGTGGTCGCCTGACAAGATCAAGACGTTTGCAGGCTCATACTGCTTTAGATAATGGAGGTTTTGATAGATGGCACTGGCCGTTCCGGTATACCAATTGACATCTGAAGCGCTTGCATATGGTGGGAGAATAGTGACGCCGCCTTTGCTGCGATCGAGATCCCACGCGCTTCCGTTTCCGATATATGTATTTAAAACGAGCGGCTGGTATTGCGTTAACACACCAACCGTATGTATGCCAGAATTGGCACAATTGGAAAGAGGAAAATCAACAATGCGGTATTTTCCGCCAAACGGCACCACTGGTTTCGCCACATTTTCTGTTAATTCTTTTAACCTGCTTCCTTTGCCGCCCGCTAAGAGCATTGCTACGCATTGTTGTTTTGCCATTTTCTATTCTCCTTTTCCTTTTACTGATCAATATCAAATGCTTTTCTTGTTATTGAATGACTTCGTATATTCTTGCTTCCTGTCGGCGAAGTACAACAGTTTCACCTTCACTATGATTTAGTATGATCACCCATATTGTGCCCTCATATGTCCGTGTGTACACATATAATGACTCTTTTCCTTCTGAAAGGTCTTTGTCATTTCCGTACACCATGACAGAATTTAGACGAAAAAATATTACATGCTCTCATTTGGGTTAAAAAACCACTTTTTATATAAAATAAAAAAGCCCTTTATTAAGGACTTTTCTTTGTAACCCTTAAATAGATGATAGGGCTGAATCAGTATCAACTTTATAGTGAGAATTAGACACTTTGTTTGAGATTCGGAAAAATTCGCGAATGATCTCTTCATCGGAATGAGGAATATAATGCCCTTTTACAATTTGGCATCCGTTAATACAGCCGCTAGTCAGCAGCACAATATCATTCGAGCCGCTTTCTTCCAGTGCTTTTATAACCCCTTCTTTTCTCGTTTCCGCCGTCATAATCAACTCTTTCGGTTCATTAAATCCGCTTAATACATGACGGATAACGTCATTCGGGTCATGATAACCAGGATGATCAACGGTAACAACGAGCGCATCCGCTTTTCCTTCTGCAGCCCGTGCCATTTTTGGCATTTTTCCGAAATGACGGATGCCAATGCCTGCGATCATCGCAATAAGTCGATTGTGCGGAATATGCCGCACTTCGGTTAAAATCTGATCGAGCGCGACGGGCGTGTGGGCGTAATCAATGACAATTTTTCGGTTATCCGGAGCATGAATAACTTGAAACCGCCCTTCCGCCTGCTTCATATTCGGCAGCACAGAAACAATCTCTTCCATATCGATGCCGAGTGATAAAGCCGATGCAATAGCGGCTGTCACGTTCCCGGCATTGTATTCTCCGTAAAGCGGAACAGATACTGTATATTTTTTTCCTCCATAATAAATTGTAAACAGCATGCCCTGCTCATAATGATGACAGTCTGTCCAGGTTAAATCCGCATCTGACGTGAAATTTCGGCTATAGGTTATCACCCTTTGAGAAGCCGACTTCAATATATCTTCCGCCATGCCCGCATCGTCTAAGTTAACGATACTAACGGCCGCCTGCTGAAACAAAAGAAGCTTAGATTGCTTATAATGTTCCATCGTTTTATGATACTCTAAATGCTCCTCGGAAAAATTTGTATGAATCGCGATATCAAATTGAATGCCCGCCACCCGCTTTTGATCTAGTGCAATCGAAGACACTTCCATTGTAGCCGCTTCATGATGGGTACGGTGCAGTTCATGAAAAATGTGATGGATATCCACAGACATCGGTGTGGTCGGCGTGCTTTTGTCAAAGTCCATTTTCTCATTCGCTTTCCAGATGCCTGTCGTCCCAAGCATGCCACACGGAATATGCAGCAGGTTAAACAAGTTTTGCACATACGTCGCGACTGTTGTTTTTCCGTTTGTACCGGTGACACCAACTTTGATCAAGCGATCCTGTGCATTTCCATAGAAATAATTAGCCACACGTGCCATTGCTTCTCTAGAATCCTCTACTAGCACAAACGTTACAGATGGAAAGTGTCCATAAAATGACCGAAGAACATCTTCATCGGTACCGACGATTGCGGCTGCACCTGATTCAATCGCTTGCTCTATATACGCGTGGCCATCTGTGTTTTCACCTATAATGGCAAAAAAAGCGAATTGCGGCTTTACCATTTGGGAATTGTATGTAACACCTGAAACCATTGGGCTGGCTGGACCAAAGAGACTGATCGGTGAAACAGCTGGAATTTGATCAAATGGAATGCGCATGGATCGTTCCTCTCTTCGTTCGTTGTTTTTATTCTTACTTTTCCATCCCTGCTTTTTCTACTCCTTTTGTGAAGTCTTTGTGTGTTTTTTCGATCTTTTTTGACACATTTGTGATCTAAAGACCGTTTTCATCCGTTTGCTTTTTAACAATGGTATAGTGTGTATGAAAGATTTAAAAACAGAGGTGAACATAATTGAAAAAGTCATTTGTATTTCTTTTTAGCTTATTATTTCTTTTTTCGCCCTCAGTATCCGCCCATACTGGTCTGGAAAGTTCTTCTCCAGCAGACGGTGAGACGATAACAGAGCCCGTACAGAATATTTCATTAACATTTGAAACGGTAATCGAAAGCGGAAGCAGCTTCACACTAAACAGTGAATCCGCGGAGGTGCCCCTTGAAAGTGTGACTGTGACCGATAATGTGGTGAAAGGTTCAACAGCAGAGCCCCTCCAAAACGGAACATATACAGTCGACTGGCGCATCGTTGGCGAGGATGGGCATTTAATTGAAGGAACGTATGGTTTTACCGTTTCAGCAAAGCAGGAAGTTGAACCTGCAACAGAAGAAGCTGACACAGTAGAAGAGAATTCAGAAACAGCCAAAGAAGCACCAGCTGATGTACAACAGGAAGAAACAATATCGCCTGCTGGCACAATGCCGATCGTGCTTGGCGTTATTATTGCCGCTGCACTGATTGCAGCATTTGTATTAATGAGAAAAGGGAAAAAATAATGGCTGTCCTTTATGTTACTGAAACCCTTTTATACAGCTGTTTTTCCTTTTTAATGGGCGCTTTTATTCTACAGCTGATTCCTTCACATAAAAAGCCATCGATCCTGATCCGGGAGCGATGGCTTTATGTGGCTATAGCAGGTATTGCCGTGTTTGCTTTTACGCCGGTTGCAGTACTCATTATGGAGCTTTCAAAAGGAACCGATCTTGCCTCCATTACACAGTTGGTCATTTTCAGCTTCACAATCGGAAAAGCGTGGGCGTTTACATTCGCTGTTGCTGTCTTCTTCGCGCTATATCTTTTTACTTTTCCTGTTTTAGCGGACAAACGATTCGTAATTGGTGCGCTCATCTTTACAATTGTGCTTATTTTCTCGATAAGCTGGTCAAGTCATGCCGCTTCTTTAACAGAATGGAACGGTTTTCTTTATCACTCTGTCCATTTTACCGCCGTTTCCATCTGGATTGGCATTTTGATTGCAGCGGGCTGGTTCGCCAAAGATCATTCCAACTGGCTGTCGTTTTTAAAATGGTTTTCTCCTGTTGCTGTGATTTGCTTCAGTTTTACGATTATTTCCGGCTTCTTTATGATGGCGGTGATTATGGATGTCCGTGATTATATCAGCTCATGGTCATTAAACTATGGTCAGTCCCTGCTCATTAAGCATTTGCTTTTACTACCGATATTGTTGTTTGCTTTCATCAACAGCTTTTCGATCAAAAAAAGACTTCAAAAACAAAAAGAGTTTGATCCAAGACCCTGGATGAAAGCAGAAAGCATTGTGCTCCTTTTTATTTTTGTGACTACCGCTTTTCTTGGGCAGCAAGAACCGCCACATGCTTCAAGTGGCAGCGATTACTCTCCCCTGTTTGCTTATTTTTATAATGGCAATATACCTATGTTTGGATGGTCATCGATGAGCTTGCTGTTTAGTATCACTGCTGTTCTTTTTTTTGCTCTTTGTCTTTGGTCTTATACAAAAAAAGCTGTTGGCATTACCTTTATTTTAAGCATGCTGCTTGTTTTTTCTGTGTATATGGCCCTTATAACCGGATTACATTAAAACAGGATTTCTGTCTATGACGGAAATCCTGTTAGATTTTCTCACAATGTTTTTTCGCTTATTAAAACCATTTAAGGAACATTCACTTTAGGTCGAATAACTGTTTATTTCTTCTTTACATCCTTATAATAAAAGTAAAGAAAACGCTATCTTATATTCATCTGAATACATCCCCCGTATTTTTTTGTGATTTTTAACAAATGAAGTTTCTGTTTTTTAACATTCAAAACGATGTCATTTCTTCATTTTTCTCCTACAATAAAACAAAATCAATAAATACGAGAGGATGATCGAGATGTTAATTGGGGTTCCAGCTGAGATTAAAAACAATGAAAACCGTGTAGCGATTACACCGTCGGGGGTTGCAACGCTCGTAAACGCAGGACATGACATAATGATTGAAAAAGGAGCAGGACTTGGAAGCGGCTTCACAGATGCGGAGTATGCACAGTACGGGGCAGAAGTGATCGAATCGGCGAAAGAGGTTTGGAACCGGTCGGACATGGTGATGAAGGTAAAAGAACCACTGGCTTCTGAATATCAATATTTCCGTAAGGATCTTCTTCTTTTCACTTACTTACACCTTGCTGCTGAGCCGGCATTGACAAAAGCACTTGTCGACAGTGGCGTGACAGGCATCGCTTATGAAACTGTTACGGTCAATGGCACACTTCCGCTCCTCTCTCCAATGAGTGAAGTTGCAGGCCGTATGTCGACACAAATCGGCGCTCAATTTTTAGAGAAAAATAACGGCGGAAAAGGTGTGCTTCTTGGCGGCGTTCCCGGTGTGAAAAGAAGCCGCGTAACGGTCATCGGCGGTGGCATAGTCGGCACAAACGCTGCGCGTATTGCCGTTGGCCTCGGAGCAGACGTTACGATCATCGACCTTAGCGCCGATCGCCTTCGCCAGCTTGAAGAAATTTTTGGCGCAAGCGTTCAAACCCTCATGTCAAGCCCGTTAAACATTGCTGAATCCGTCAAAGAATCTGATCTCGTCATTGGCGCAGTTTTAATTCCAGGCGCTAAAGCACCAAAACTCGTCACCGAAGAAATGGTTAAATCCATGTCTCCAGGTTCGGTTATTGTCGACGTAGCCATCGACCAAGGTGGTATTTTTGAAACCGTTGACCGGATTACTACACACACAGACCCAACGTATGAAAAACATGGAGTTGTTCATTATGCGGTTGCGAACATGCCAGGCGCCGTTCCGCGTACGTCTACGATTGCGTTAACAAATGTGACGATTCCTTACGCTCTGCAGATCGCGAATAAAGGATTTGAACAAGCGATCAAGCAAAACTCAGCTCTTGAGCATGGTATTAACACGTTTGGCGGCTACGTTACATTTGAAGCGGTTGCGAAAGAATTAGGCTATGAAGGAAAAAATGTGAAAGAATTGCTTGATTCTTTAACCGTTTAATTAGAGAAGGCTGTTTCCGTAAATAGAAGCAGCCTTCTTTTATCATAATAATGGACGAGATTTGCTGTGTACTCAATACGCCGCCTATGTTCCTCTCCACGTAATCCATATAGAGGCGCAAAGAAAATAAAATTTTCTTCTCCAGTCAGTTCCATATATAAAGAGTCCGACTGTGCCATATAGACAATACGCTGCAACAGCTTCAAGTTCGGCACTTTTTTTATCCAAGACAACAATCGATTCCGATCCCAGCTTTTCCATCCCAACGATTATTTTAACAAGCGTGGTTTTCCTTGCTTCTGAAGGGTCGATTAACCCATAAATTTGTCTTTTTTTACTGGTTAAGCTAACCTCGTTTAAAACTGGATTTTTCCCGTAGCTTTGACTTGATTCACTTGAATCCCCGTGTCATGAATTCCTTTCATTTTATCGTATATGCAAATTTCCAAGGACAAAATTCCGAGAAAAAAAGCAGCTTCTATCTCGTTTTACAACGAAATAGAAGCTGCTTTTGATTATACCGGCGGCCGGGGTCGAACCGGCACTCCCGTGAAGGAACTGGATTTTGAGTCCAGCGCGTCTGCCAATTCCGCC